>NZ_MCRJ01000178.1 GCF_001720135.1 Methylobrevis pamukkalensis | reverse complement strand
CGAAGTGCCCGAGGAGCGTCTCGTGCGCTTCCGGACCCTCGGCTGCTATCCGCTCACCGGCGCCATCTCCTCGGACGCGGCGACGCTTCCGGAGATCGTGCGCGAAATGCTGATTGCCCGCACCTCCGAACGCTCCGGCCGTCTCATCGACCACGATGAGAATGCGTCGATGGAAAAGAAGAAAGCGGGAAGGATATTTCTGATGGACGTCGAAGCTCTCGATCTTTCCGCCTTCCAGGATTACCTCGCGCGCCACGAGCGCAAGAGCCTGCTGCGCTTCCTCACCTGCGGTTCGGTGGACGACGGCAAGTCGACCCTGATCGGCCGCCTGCTCTACGACACCAAGCTGCTGTTCGAGGACCAGCTCCTCAGCCTCGAGAAGGACAGCCGCAAGCACGGCACCGTCGGTGAGGACATCGACTTCGCGCTGCTCGTCGACGGCCTCGAGGCCGAGCGCGAGCAGGGCATCACCATCGACGTCGCCTACCGCTTCTTTGCGACCGACCTGCGCAAGTTCATCGTTGCCGACACCCCCGGCCATGTGCAGTACACACGCAACATGGCGACGGGTGCGTCGAACTCCGACCTCGCGGTGATCCTCGTCGACAGCCGCCAGGGCATCCTGCCGCAGACGCGCCGCCACTCCTACATCGTGTCGCTGCTCGGCATCCGCCACGTGGTGCTCGCGGTCAACAAGATCGACCTGATGGGCTACTCGCAGGAGGTCTTCGACAAGATCGTCGCCGAGTATACCGAGTTCGCCAAGGACTTCGGCTTCAAGACCCTGCAGCCGATCCCGATGTCGGCCCGCTTCGGCGACAACGTGCTCGACGCCGGCCCGAACCTGCCCTGGTACAGCGGCCCGACGCTGGTCCAGCATCTGGAGCGCGTCGACGTCACCGAGGACCGCCTCGCCCATCCGTTCCGGATGCCGGTGCAGTGGGTCAACCGTCCGAACCTCACTTCCGCGGCTTCTCCGGCACGATCGCCTCCGGCATCGTCAAGCCGGGTGACGCCATCGTCGTCGCCAAGTCCGGCCGGACCTCGACCGTCAAGTCGATCGTCACCATGGACGGCGATCTGCCCGAAGCCGGCGCCGGCGAGGCCGTGACCATCACGCTCGCCGACGAGATCGACATCTCGCGCGGCGACGTGCTCGCCACGCCGGAGCACCGCCCCGAAGTGTCCGACCAGTTCGCCGCCGAACTGATCTGGATGTCCGACGAGGAGATGCTCCCGGGTCGCCCCTACCTGCTCAAGATCGGCTCCAAGACCGTCACCGCGACGGTCACCGAGATCAAGCACAAGGTCGACATCAACAACTTCAACAAGCTGGCGGCAAAGTCGCTGGCGCTCAACGAGGTTGCGCTCGTCAACGTCGCGCTGTCCGAGCCGGTCGCCTTCGACGCCTATGCGGAGAACCGCGACACCGGGTCGTTCATCGTCATCGACCGCCTGACGAACCTGACGATGGGCGCCGGCATGGTGTCCTTCGGCCTGCGCCGCGCGGACAACATCCACTGGCAGGCGCTCGACGTCACCAAGGCCGCCCGCGCCGAGGCCAAGGGCCAGAAGCCGGTCGTGCTGTGGTTCACCGGCCTTTCGGGCGCCGGCAAGTCGACCGTCGCCAACCTCGTGGAGAAGATGCTGCACCACGAGGGCCGTCACACCTACACCCTCGACGGCGACAACGTCCGCCACGGCCTCAACAAGGATCTCGGCTTCACCGACGCCGACCGGGTCGAGAACATCCGCCGCGTGGCGGAGACCGCGCGCCTGTTCGTCGACGCCGGCCTGATCGTGCTGGTCTCGTTCATCTCGCCGTTCCGCTCCGAACGCCGCATGGCGCGCGAACTGCTGGGTGAGGGCGAGTTCGTCGAGATCCACGTCGACACGCCGATCGAGATCGCCGAGCAGCGCGATCCGAAGGGCCTCTACAAGAAGGCGCGCGCCGGCCAGATCAAGCATTTCACGGGCATCGACAGCCCCTATGAAGTGCCGGAGAACGCCGAGATCGTCCTCGCCTCGGGCACCAAGGGCCCGGAGGAGCTCGCCGCCGAAGTGGTGCGCTACCTCAAGGACAACGGCTACGTCAGCTGACGCAGACCGGTCCGGATCACGAACGACAGGAAGGGAGGCCACTGGCCTCCCTTCTTTTTTGCCGCGCATTCCCGCCCTGCCCAGCCCGGCCCCCGCATCGGGCCTGCACCGATCGCAGGCGCGGCTGCCGCGCATTTGGTCATCTCCGGCAACGCCGTCGACAGAGGCCGCGCCCGGTCATCATTCAACTTTCTGAATCCCCACACGGAATCCCGCGCCGCGCCTTCTGGCACCGATCCTGCAAAGCCTGATCTTGCATTTCATCTTGTATGCAACGGTGAAGGACGAGATCGGCGGATGAGCCCCCAGGCGGTCGACATCGAGAGCTTCATCCTGACGGCGGTGCTCGGCGGCCGGCTGCGTCCGGGCACGCGCCTCGGCGAGATGCAGCTGGCCGAGCTGTTCCGGGTGTCGCGGACCAAGGTGCGCGAGGCGCTGGTGCGGCTGGAGACCCGCGGCATCGTCACCGTCAGCCCGCGGCGCGGCTGGTATGTGGTCGAGCCCTCGGCCGAGGAGGCGCAGGAGGCCTTCCACGCGCGCAAGATCGTCGAGACCGGCCTGCTGCTCGCCGCCGGCCGCATCGCGCCGGAGGCGATCGCGGCGCTCAAGCACCACCTCGAGGTGGAGCGCCGCTCGCTCGACGGCGACGACATCAGCGCCCGCACCTGCCTGCTCGGCGACTTCCACATCCACCTCGCCGACCTGCTCGGCAACCGGCTGGTGACCGAGGTGGTGCGCGATCTCACCGCCCGCACCACGCTGATCTCGATGCTCTACCAGCCGAAGGACAAGGCCGAGGAGTCGAGCCACGACCACGCGGACATCGTCGCCGCCCTCGAGCGCGGCGACTTTGCCGCCGCCGCCGCGCTGATGAGCGCGCATATCGACCATGTCGAGGCCGGCCTCGACCTCAGCGCCCGGCCGGACCCGCTCGCCGGCCTGCGCGACGCCTTCTTCCTCGATCCGGACGCCGCCGCGCCCCCGGATCCGCAACCCGCTTCACCAGCCCCCTCCCCCTACCCCGACCAGCACGGAGACAACGACCCATGATCCTGACCCGCCGCCATACCCTGGCCCTCGTCGCCGGCCTTGCCGTCGCCGTCTCGGCCTTCGCCCACACGCCCGCCCGAGCCGACGCGCTGGCCGACATCACCGCCCGCGGCAGCCTGCGCGTCGCCGTGCCCCAGGACTTCCCGCCCTTCGGCAGCGTCGGCCCCGACATGGTTCCGCAGGGCTACGACATCGACATGGCCAATCTCATCGGCGAGAAGCTCGGCGTGTCGGTCGAGATCGTGCCGGTGACCAGCGCCAACCGCATTCCCTATCTGCAGACCAACAAGGTCGACCTCGTGATCTCCAGCCTCGGCAAGAACGCCGAGCGCGAGAAGGTGATCGACTTCTCCACCGCCTACGCGCCCTTCTTCAACGGCGTGTTCGCGCCCGACGACGTCGCGGTCAGCGACGCGGCGGGTCTCTCCGGCAAGTCGATCGGCGTCACCCGCGGCGCGGTGGAAGACCTGGAGCTGACCAAGATTGCCCCGGCCGACGCCGACATCAAGCGCTACGAGGACAACAACGGCACGATCTCGGCCTTCCTGTCCGGCCAGGTCGACGTGGTCGCCACCGGCAACGTGGTGGCCGCGGCGATCCTCGCCCGCAACCCGCCGAAGCGCCCGGAGCTGAAGTTCCTGATCAAGAACTCGCCCTGCTACATCGGCCTCAACAAGAACGAGCCGGCGCTGCTGGCCAGGGTCGACGAGATCATCGCCGCCGCCAAGGCCGACGGCAGCCTGAACGCCATCGCCCAGAAGTGGCTCGGCGCCGACCTGCCGGCCGACATCTGACCGCTGGCCGGCCGCTGCGGCGGCCGGCCCCTCCCCGCCCCGCCGCATGTCCCGGGAGGTCCGCACATGACCTATGTCTTCGATTTCAGCTGGCTGTCCGACTATCTTCCGGTGCTGCTGAAGGGCATCGGCATCACGCTGCAGCTGATCGCCGTCGGCGCCGTCCTCGGCATCTCGCTCGGCATCGGCTGCGCCTGGGCGCGGGCGCTAGGCCCGAAATGGCTCGGCGCGATCGTCGCGGTCTATGTGGAGCTGATCCGCAACACGCCGTTCCTGATCCAGCTGTTCTTCATCTTCTTCGGCCTGCCGGCGCTCGGCGTGCAGATGAGCGAGATGACGGCGGCAAGCCTTGCGATGATCGTCAATCTCGGCGCCTACAGCTGCGAGATCGTCCGCGCCGGCATCGAGGCAACGCCGCGCGGCCAGTTCGAGGCCGGCGCAAGCCTGGCGATGAGCCCGTTCCAGACCTTCCGCCACGTGGTGCTGATCCCGGCGCTGCAGCGGATCTGGCCGGCGCTGTCCTCGCAGGTGGTGATCGTCATGCTCGGCTCGGCGGTCGTCTCGCAGATCGCCGCCGAGGACCTGACGTTTGCCGCCAACTACATCCAGTCGCGCAACTTCCGCGCCTTCGAAACCTACATCGTCTCGACGCTGATCTATCTCGCGCTGGCGATCCTGCTCAGGCAGCTGCTGCGCGGGCTCGGCTGGACGCTGTTTCCCCGTCGCGCGGCAAGGTGAGGGCCCCGTCATGATGGAATTCTCCACCTGGGACATCCTGCGCAACCTGCTGCTGGCCACGCGCTGGACCGTCCTGCTGTCTCTGGTCTCCTTCGTCGGCGGCGGCCTGATGGGCCTCGTCATCCTGTTCCTGCGCATCGGCAAGGTGAAGGCCGGGCGGATCTTCGCCCGCGGCTACATCGAGCTGTTCCAGGGCACGCCGCTCCTGATGCAGCTGTTTCTCGCCTTCTTCGGCCTCGGCCTGTTCGGCATCAACGTGCCGGCCTGGCTCGCCGCCGGCGTCGCGCTGATCCTGTGGACCGCCTCCTTCCTCGCCGAGATCTGGCGCGGCTGCGTGGAGTCGATCGCCAGGGGCCAGTGGGAGGCCTCCTCCAGCCTCGGCATGGGCTACCTGCAGCAGATGCGCTGGGTGATCCTGCCGCAGGCGCTGAAAGTGGCGGTGCCGCCGACCGTCGGCTTCTCCGTGCAGGTGGTGAAGGGCACCGCCCTCACCTCGATCATCGGCTTCGTGGAGCTCTCCAAGGCCGGGACCATGGTCACCAACGCCACCTTCGAGCCCTTCCTCGTCTACGGCTTCGTCGCCTCATCTACTTCGCGCTCTGCTGGCCGCTGTCGAAGAGCAGCCAGATCCTCGAAAGGAAGCTCAATGTCGCTCATCGCAATCACTGAGGTGAAGAAGCGCTTCGGAGACAACGAGGTGCTGAAGGGGATCAACATCGACGTCGCCCCCGGTGAGGTCATCGCCATCATCGGCAAGTCGGGCTCGGGCAAATCGACGCTGCTGCGCTGCATCAACG
>NZ_MCRJ01000177.1 GCF_001720135.1 Methylobrevis pamukkalensis | reverse complement strand
TCCCGAGCGCGATCCTCGCCGCGGTCCTCGGCCTTGCCCCGGCGATCCGCCCCGCGGCGGCCCGCGCCGAAGATCCGCAGACGCTGGTTGCCCGCCGGCGCTGGCCCGGGATCGGGCGGCCGACGCCCTGCCCACGTCCTCGCCCGCGCTCGAGCCGGCCGCCCGCCTGCGGCCGCTGCCGGCGATCGCCGGCGGCCTTGCCTTCACCGGCGAGACCGACACGCTCGCCTTCCCGGTGTTCCTGACCGAGATCGAAGCGCGGCGCGGCGGGCGCCTGCTGCTGGCGCTCGAAAGCTCCGTCGCGGTGATGCCCGAGGCCTCGCGGCTGTCGGCGAGCGTCAACGGCCGGTCGGCCGGCGAGATCGCCCTTGGCGGCGCCCGCCGCGGCATCGCCACCCTCGCGCTCGGCCCCGATGCCCTGCGCCCCGGCTGGAATGTCGTGCGTCTCGTCGCCAGCCAGCGCCACCGGGTCGACTGCCGCATCGAGGCGACCTACGAGCTCTGGACCCGGATCGACGGCGCGGCGTCGGGGATCCAGTTCGACGCGCCCTTCGCCGAGGGCCTTGCCGGCCTGACCCAGGTGGCCGGCGACGGCGAGGGCCGGCTGCCGATCCGCCTGCGCAGTCTCGACACCGACCCGGCCGCGCTGGCGGGCGCTGCGTCTTGCCGCGCTCGCCGCCCGCGCCGCGGGCGCAAGCACGGCGAGCCTCACCGTCGATCCTGTCGCCGGCGCTGGCGCGGGCCTCGATCTGGTTGTGGGCAGCCCGCAGGACCTGACCACCCTCGGCATCGACCCGCTGGTCGCCGCCGCCGCCACCTCCGCGCCCGAGTTCATTCCGGCCGGGGACGACCGCCCGGCGACGCTGGTGATCGCCACCGGCGACCGGCGCCGCACGGCGCTGCTGGAGGACGCGCTCGTTGCCGCCGCCCGAAGGGTCGGCGCCTCGCCGCTCGCGCCGCGCCTGGTCGAGGACACCCGCCTGCCGCTCACGGCCTTCGGAGTGGCCAGCGAGCAGTTCACCGGCCGGCTCTACCGCACCGGCTTCGATCTCGCCCTGCCGGCCGACACGCTGGTCGCCGACTATGGCAGCGTCGAACTCAGGCTCGCCGCCGCCTACGCTCCCGGCCTCGACGACGCCTCCGATCTCGGCGTCGTCGTCAACGGCCAGCGCGTGGCCACGCTGCCCTTCGGCGTGGACAACGGCCAGATCTTCAAGGCCCGGATGATCGAGCTGCCGCTGTCGGCCTTCCGCCCCGGTCCGAACCGGGTGGAGATCGAGGCGCGCACGCCGCGGGCCGGCGACGCGGACTGCAATCCGAACATGCAGATCTCCGGCGCGCCGCGCTTCCTGATGATGGCCGGCTCGTCGATCGCCGTCCCGGCGCTGGCCCGCATGGCCCGCCTGCCCGACCTGTCGGGCACGCTGGCGAGCGGGCGCACCGGCGCCGGCCGCGCCGGGCCGCTGCGCATCGCGCCCGCTGCCTTCGACGCCGCCACCCTCTCGGCCGCCGGCACGCTCTATCTCGCGATCGCCCTTGCTGCGCCCGAGATCCCGCCGCTCGAATTCGTGGCCACTGACGCCTCGGATCCGCGCGGCGCGCTGGTGGTGGGCGCCGCCGCCGACCTGCCGCCGGGTCTTGCCGCCCTCGTCGCGTCGACGGCAGCGCGCTCGCCCGTCCCGACACCGGGCGTCAGGCCCTGTCGCACCGGATCGACGACGCCTTCGCGCGCCTTGCCTCCGCCCGGCCGGACGCCCGCATGCTGTTCACCGGCAGCGTCGACGCCCCGGACACCGGCGGCGCCTGGTCCGGCGACGACGCCATGCTCGACGCCTGGCGCAGCACGGTCGAGCCGGCCCCGGCCGGGCTGGGCCTTGCCGGCGGCCTGCCGGATCTTCTGGGCGGCCTGCGCCATCTGGGCAGCGCGCCGACGCCGGTGGCTGTCGATGACCGCACCGAGGTGGTGATTGCCCAGGCCGCGCCAGCGGGCTGGAGCGGGCCGCTGACCCTCGTCACCGCGCCCGGTCGCGCCGAACTCCTGTCCGGCGTCGAGCGCGCCGTGCTGCCCGAAACCTTCACCGCCCTTGCCGGCCGCGCCGTGGTCGGCGACGGCAGCCGCTTCACCGCCTATGCCGCCGAGACCGGCGCGCTGGTTGCCACCCAGCCGCTGTCGCCGGGCAACCTGCGCCTCGTCACCGCCGCCTGGTTCTCGCTCAATCCCGCCGTCTACGCCCGCGCTGCTGCTGGCGGCGCTCGCCGCCGGCGCGCTGGCCGGCAGCGTGCTGCGCCGTGGCCGCGAGGCGCGGTCGTGAGGCGGCGCGACATGCTCGCCGGCGCCGCCGTGCTCCTCGCCGCCGGGCTCACCGGCCTGTCGCCCCGCGCGGCCACGGCCACGGCCGCAACCACCGGGACGATGCGGCTCGACGCCGATCTGTTTGCCGCCTGGCGCAAGCGCTTCGTCGCGGACGACGGGCGCGTGGTCGACGACGGCAACGGCGGCATCAGCCACAGCGAGGGGCAGGGCTACGGCATGCTGCTCGCCGCCTTCGCGGACGACCGCGACGGCTTTGCCCGGATGTGGGACTGGACCCGCGCGCATCTGGCCCGCACCGACGACGCGCTGTTCAGCTGGCGCTACGATCCGAAGACCGCGGCGCCCGTCTCCGACCCCAACAATGCCACCGACGGCGACCTGCTGATCGCCTGGGCGCTGGCCGAGGCCGGGTCGCGCTGGCAAAGCGACGCGGCGCGGCTGTCGGCGGCCGGGATTGCCCGCGCCGTGCTGCGCGGCGCCGTGGTCGAGACCGGCGGCAAGCCGGTGATCCTGCCCGGCGCCTCCGGCTTTCGCGCCGGCGACCGCCGCGACGGGCCGGTGATCAACCTGTCCTACTGGGTGTTTCCCGCCTTTCCGGCGCTGGCCGACGTGGTGCCGGAATACGACTGGCGGGGTCTTGCCGCCTCCGGCCTCGACCTTGCCCGTCGCGGCCGCTTCGGAAAGCAGGATCTGCCGCCCGACTGGACCGCGCTTGGCGGCGACCGCCTGCGCCCGGCCAACGGCTTCGATCCGGTGTTCGGCTGGAACGCGCTGCGCGTGCCGCTCTATCTCGCCATGGCCGACCTTGGCGACTTCGGCGGCAGCCGCGCCGACCTTGCCCCCTATGCCGCGCTGTGGCCGGCCGGCGGCGCCCGCGATCCGGAGGCGATCAACCTGCTCACCGGCAAGACCGTGTCGGCCTTCGGCTCCTCCGGCTACCGCGCGGTGCCGGCGCTGGTCGCCTGCGCGCTCGATGGCACCCCCTGGCCCGCGGCGCTCTCGCGCTTCGAGGACGAACCCTATTATCCGGCGACCCTGCGCCTGCTCGCGCTTGCCGCCGCCCGGACGAGGTATCCGGAATGCTTCTGACCGCCCGCTCCCGCCTTCGCGCCCTCCGCCTCGCGCCGCTCGCCGGGCTGGTCCTCCTCGCCGCGCTCCCGGCCGTCGCGGCCGAACCGGCCGTCGATCTCAGCGCCCTGCGCTACTATGCCGAGCGCAACGAGTTCGACCGCTATGACGCCGAGCTGAAGCGGCTGATGACGCTCTACCCGGACTGGACGCCGCCGACGGACGTCTCCGCGCTGGCCGGCCCCGACCCGGAGGCCGCGCTCTGGTCCCTCTACGGCGCCGATGACCTCGACAGTCTTGCCGCCGAGATCGCCCGGCTGCAGGCCGCCGATCCGGCCTTCGCCCCGTCCGCCGACCTTGCCGCCAAGATCGCCGCCAAGACCCTGCGCCGCGATCTGCTCGCCGCCGATGCGGCCGGCGACGCGGCCAAGGTACTCGCGCTCGCCGCCTCCGCGCCCGATCTCGGCGGCTGCGCCGATCTCGACGTCGCCTGGCGCATCGCCGCTGCCCGGAAGGCGGCCGGAACGCCTGCCGAGGCGCTGGCCGCCTATCGCACGCTGCTGGAGACCTGCGACGAGGCCGAGGGCCGGCGCGCCACCGTGCAGAAGGCGCTCGCCCTGCTCGGCCCGGCCGCGATCCGGCCGCTGCTTGGCCTCGGCCGCACCGGCGCCGACGGCAAGGCGGAGTTCGCCGATCTGGAGCTCGATATCGCCCGCGCCGAAATCGCCACGATCCTCGCCGATCCCACCGCGCCGAAGCCCGACGCGGCGGCGGCCGACCGCTTTGCGGCAAGGGCCCTCACCGAGGGACCGGTCGCCGACGCCGCGCTGGTCGGCTGGTGGAAGCGGGCAAGCAGCGACCATGCCGCCGCGCTCGCCGCCTTCGAGACGGCCGCGACCCTGTCCGGCGAGAGCCCCGACCTGGCCAAGATCACCGAGGGCATCGTCCTGTCGCTCGACGGCCTCGGCCGGCGCGAGGAGGCCGTGGCCCGCGCCCGCGACGGACGCAATCGCTCGCCGGAGCTTGCCGCCCTCTACGTGGCGCTCGGCGCCGCCCGCTTCGAGGGCGAGCCGCGTCCGCGCCTGCCCGACGCCGAGATCGCGGCCTATGCCGCGGCGGTGACCGAGACGCGCTCGGCCCTCGGCGCCGAGGCGCTCGGCTGGTATGCCCATGACTACCGCCAGCATGCGGCGGCGGCCGGCTGGTTCGGCTTTGCCCTCGAGGTCGACGCCGGCGAAGGCGCCGCACGCGGCCTGGTGCTGGCCAAGGCCGCGGAAGGGGACCTCGCAAAGGCCCGCAGCCTGCGCGCCACCTGGCAGGAGCGCTTTCCCGATCTCGCCGCGCTGGAGATCGGCAGCCGCGGCAAGGCGGCCGGCAAGCCCGTCGCGACGCGCTGCTTGCCCGCTTCGAGCGGCGCGACTGGCAGGGCTGCCTCGTGCTCGCCGACCGCCGCCGCGCCGCCGCCGGCCGGCTTTCGGCCGCCGACAGCCTGATCGAGGCTGGTGCCTGCTGCGCCTCGACCGTCCGGTCGAAGCCGCCCGCGCCTTCGAGATCGCGACGGCCGGCAAGGGCAAGGTGCGCGCCGACGCGGTCTACGGCCGCTCGCTCGCCCTGTTTGCCGCCGGCGACGTGCGCGGCGCCACGCTGGCCGCGACCGCCCCGGAAATGACCGCGGCCCGCCGCGACGAGGTCGGCGTCGCCGTCCTGTCCGAACAGGCGATCGCCGCCTTCACGCCCGGCGCTGGTCGCAGACCCTTGCCCTGCTCGACGCGCGCCGCGCCCATGCCGCGGAGACCCGCGACCTCGGCCTGATGCGCGGCTGGTCGCTGTGGCATCTCAACCGCAAGTCCGAGGCCGGCAAGGTGTTCGCCGCGGTCGACAGCGTGCTGTCGCGCCCGAAAGCCGCGCCGCCCTTGCCACCGCCCGCGCCCCGCGCATGCCCTGAAGGCCGCCATGACCCTCCGTCCGCGTCAGATCCTTCTCCTCCTCGCCGCCGCTGCGGCCCTCGGCCTTGCCGGCTGCGTCGCCGACCGCGACGGGCCGCTGTCCGTCGCCGGCTCCCCGGACGGGCTTGCCTATGCCGCCAGCCGCGG
>NZ_MCRJ01000176.1 GCF_001720135.1 Methylobrevis pamukkalensis | reverse complement strand
AGCAAAGGAGACCCATCATGGCTCAGCCGACTCTGATCCCGAATTGCGACGGCGCAAGGTTTGAATCGCTGCCGCTCGACACGACCCGCCACCGCGTGGAGCAGACTTACGCGGCCCCACAGGGGCCACGGTTCTGCACCACCCTCGCGCTCGATCTCGGCACTTCGACCGGCTGGGCGATCCGCGGCCATGACGGTCTGATCACCAGTGGCACCGTCTCGCTGCGCCCGGGCCGCTTCGATGGCGGCGGCATGCGCTACCTGCGCTTCACCAACTGGCTGACCGAAGTCGACCGGCTCTCCGGTCCTGTCGCCGCCATCTGGTTCGAGGAGGTCCGCCGCCACGCAGGCACCGACGCGAGCCACATCTACGGCGGGCTCATGGCCACGCTGACCGCATGGGCCGAGCTGCGGGGCGTGCCCTACGAGGGCGTCCCGGTCGGCACGATCAAGCGTCATGCCGCAGGCAAGGGCAACGCCGACAAGGCCGCCATGGTCGCCGCCGTCCGCGCCCGCGGCTTCAGCCCGGCCGACGACAACGAGGCCGACGCCATCGCCATCCTTCTCTGGGCGATCGAGACGAAGGGAGGTGTCGCATGAGATGGCATCCCCACGGCTACGGCGGTCGGCGCCGGGATCCCGAGCAGGTCAAGCGCGAGGGTTGGCACGAACAGGGCGTCCTCGCGGTCTCCGCCGATGACGACCGCCTCACCTGGCCCGAGCGTGAACTGGTCCGCCAGCTCGGCGAGAAGCTCTACGGCCCGCGCCCTGCCGACAGGGAGTCGCGCCATGGCTGATCGCGAATGGACCGCCGACTGCGTCGCCGATCATTTCGAGGAGGCGTTCCGCACCCTGCGCAAGCTGCCGCCCGTGAAGGCGAAGGGCTACTTCAACACTTGGCCCGACATCGTGCGGACCAGCCGCGAGATCGCGGCGATGGAGCCGCAGCCGATGCGGGTCTGGCCCTCGGCCGCCGCGATCACCCGGCTCGAGCAAACCTTCGACTGGGTGCTCTGGATCGAGGAAGCGGAGCGCAAGCTGGTCTGGTCGCGCGCGGCCCGGGTGCCGTGGAAGCAGATCAGCGGCGAGCTGGGGTGCGACCGCACGACCGCCTGGCGTCGCTGGCAGCTGGCGCTGACCAAGATCGCTGCGCGCCTGAATGCGCAGTGACTCCAATGTGTTGCAACACTTTTTCCTTCGACATCTGCAACATGATCGTGCTATTCCGAAGGCAAGATGGGGAGAGTGCGTTGGAAAGCCCGCTCTCCCCTTTGCGTTGCAGGGGCCTGCTGGACCCCGGTATCGAGCGAGGGTCCGGCCGGGGTCCAGCCCGAGGCAGTTTCCGGTTCCTTCCTGGCGACATTCGTATGCTGGCGGGCGAAGCGCGGGACATCGCCAGCGACAGGGCCGGATTTTTGGGAAGCCACCCGGAAGCCTGAGCCACTCGCGCGCTGCGCAAACACCAATGAACGCTGGCCTTTCGATCGGACACCGCTGGTAGCCGCTGGACCCCGTGTGGAGTCCGGCACGGCATCCGGAGTCCGGAAGCCATCGGCATCCAGCCGACCGAGGAACCTTTCCTGTCATGACGCTGAGCTTCGCCCCTGACGCGATCGAGATGTGGCCGCTGTCGCGCCTCCAGCCCTACGCGAGGAACGCGAAGGCGCACGGCGCGGACCAGGTCGCGAAGATCGCGGCCAGCATGGCGGAGTTCGGCTGGACCGTGCCCTGCCTCGTCGCCGACGACGGCGAACTGATCGCCGGGCACGGGCGCGTGCTGGCGGCGACGCAACTCGGGCTGACGGAAGCGCCGGTGATCGTGCTCGGGCATCTAACCGAGGCGCAGCGGCGGGCGTACCGCATCGCGGACAACAAGCTGACCGAGCTCGGCACATGGGACGAGGCGCTGCTGTCGGCCGAACTGAACGATCTGCTGGCCGAGGATTTCGACCTGTCGCTGGTCGGTTTCTCCGACGGCGAGCTCGACAAGCTGCTGGCCTTCGTGCCGGAAGAGGACGGTGAAGACGGTGGCGCCGGGGGCTCCGTGCCGCCGGTGACCATCCCGGAACCACCGCGCAACCCGGCCTCGCGTACCGGCGATCTGTGGATCCTCGGCGATCACCGGCTGCTCTGCGGCGACAGCACCAGCGCAGCGACGTGCGCCGTCTGATGAACGGAGAGCGCGCGGTGCTGTTCGCGACCGACCCGCCTTATCTCGTCGATTACGACGGCTCGAACCACCCGACGCGCAACAAGGACTGGTCGCAGTCCTACGGCGTAACCTGGGACGACAGCAGCCAAGGGGCCGAACTCTACGACGGCTTCATCGCGGCCGCCGTGGCGGAGGCCATCGCCGAGAACGCGGCCTGGTACTGCTGGCACGCCTCGCGCCGCCAGGCGATGCTGGAGGCGTGCTGGGAAAAGGCAGGCGCCTTCGTGCACCAGCAGATCATCTGGGTGAAGGACCGCGGGGTTCTGACCCGCTCCCATTACCTCTGGAAACACGAGCCCTGCTTCATGGGCTGGCGCCGCCCGAACCGTCCGCCGAAGGTGGCCGAGCAGACGCTGCCATCGACCTGGGAGATGCCGTCCTTCGCCAAGGACGAGCGCCCTGATCACCCGACCCCGAAACCGCTGGACGCGTTCGGGATCCCGATGCGCCAGCATGTGGCGCGGGGCGGCCTCTGCTACGAGCCCTTCTCGGGCTCCGGCTCGCAGATCATGGCGGGCGAGGCCAACGGCCGCCGCGTCTTCGCGATGGAAATCAGTCCGGCCTATGTCGATGTCGCCGTGGAACGTTGGCAGGCCGAGACCGGCCGCGACGCGATCCTTGACGGCGACGGTCGGACCTTCGCGCAGGTGAGGACCGAGCGGCTGGGCGACGATGTCGAGGCCCGGGCCGATACGCCGGACCCGGACGCCGCCCCCGAACCCGCGCGAAAGCGCCAGACCGCCGCGTGACATGCATGACCTGGCTTTACCTTCCTCCGGACGCGCTTCCGGGGCCGGAGACGCATGCCTCTTCGGCCTCTCCCTCTGCTCCGGCGCGGGCGGTCTCGACCTCGGGCTCGCCATCGCCATCCCCGGATATCGTGCTGTGGGCCATGTCGAACGGGAAACCTACGCCGCAGCCACTCTCGTGGCGCGGATGGAAGACGCGTCCCTGGATCAGGCTGTTGTCTGGGACGATGTTGCCACCTTCGACGGCCACCCTTGGCGTGGCGCGGTGGACATCGTCACTGCGGGCTATCCGTGCCAGCCGTTCTCCGTCGCGGGCAAGCGCCGGGGTGCGGACGACCCACGCCACCTCTGGCCGCATGTCGCCCGCATCATCAGCGAGGTCGAGCCGCCCTTCGTCTTCCTCGAAAATGTCGCCCATCATCTCCGCCTCGGCTTCCCCGAAGTCGCCGCAGGAATGGTCGGCATGGGCTACAAACTTGCGGCAGGTCTCTTCACGGCGGCGGAGGTCGGCGCGCCCCACAAACGCGAACGGCTCTTCATCCTCGCTGTCCGCGAGAGCGACGAGCTGGCCGACCCCGCGCGCCTGCTCTGGCACCCGGTCGAGTGGCGGGAACCGGACGGAGCTGCTGCGGCTCTGGCCGACACCGAGGGCCAGCGCCAACGAGAACCGGCAGACGAAGCCGACGCCATCGCAGGCTGCGGGCCAGCACGGCATGAACCTCGCGACGACAGCCGCGATGTGGCCGACGCCGCAGACCGACAGCTTTCGCAGCCGGGGCGGAGATCGGAAGCACGAGAAGGGTCTGGACGGCATGGCGCGGGACTGGCCGACGCCGATGGCAACCGACGGGAACAAACCGAGCGCGGGCAATCGCAAGACAGCCGATCTGACCCATGCCAGTCAGATGTGGATGACGCCGACGGCGCGGGATCACAAGGACGGGGCGACGACGCTGGCGAACACACCGGTGAACGGTCTGCTTGGCCGCCAGGTCCTGGTGACGCCGATGGCTGGGAGCGATACCTCCGAGCCGCGCCGGACCTTGAACCCGCTGTTCGTCGAGGCGCTGATGGGCTGGCCCACCGGGTGGACCGGCTTCGGCTCTGTGGCAACGGTGTGGTCCCCTTGGTTGCAGCGCACGCGCTGCGAACTTTGGCAGCTGAGTTGCTGGCCGATGGATGAGGCTGCGGCATGAAGCAATCCCGCCTCATGTCGCTGGTCGAGTCCGTCGCCAACGTGGTCGTCGGCTACGGCGTCGCCGTCGTCACGCAGATCCTGATCTTCCCGGTCTTCGGGCTGCACACGACGCTGGCGCAAAACCTGAAGATGGGTGCAGTGTTCACCGTGGTGAGCATCGCGCGGTCCTACGTCCTGCGGCGGCTGTTCGAGGCAATACGGGTGCGAAAGCTCCGAACATCGAGCGCGCGGCCGCGATGATGAACGACGCGTCAGTCCATTCGCAGCGGCCCGAACATGCCGGACTCCACCATCGCCGCGTAAACGCGCTTCATCGCCATCGCCGTCTCCTGATTGACGAACAGCGATGAGCGCGACCCATGGGGATCACCGAGCAGGTAGGGACGCATCGTATCCCACCGCTCGCCGACTTCAGCGCGGTGCCACATTCGCATCTCTTGCTGGATCATCAGCGGCACGGCGAGCTTCTTGGGCACCATGTGGCGCTCGGGAAATGCTTCGTGCCAGTCGCAGCGGACGAGGATCGGCGTGGTACCCGAATTGTAGAAGGGAACGTCCAGCCGCTCGGCGATAATCGTGGCGCAGGGATGTGGCTCCATCGCTTCGACAGACTCGATGATCTTTGAGCCATCTCCGTAGGGGCACGACACGAACGCGTGTGCGAAATAGATCGTGTGGTCCAGACCCTGATACCCGCAACGATCGCTGGGGTCCGTCACCGGCATCTGCGGATTGTCCTGCGGCACCAAGGGGTGCCATGTCGGATACCCGCGCACGACCGGACCATGCGTGTCGATCAGGTCCTGCAGCGCGCCGTCCGCCTTCTCTCGCTGGTCGGCATCGACCCCGGGCGACAGGACCAAGATCCGTCGCGCCCGCTCGTAGCCGTCCTGTGCCGCCTCGTCTGCTCGAAATGCCATAGGTGTCTGCCTTTCATCCGGGTTCGCACGGAAGATAGGTTCTTTGCATGAAAATGCAATATCGTGCGTGAAGTGCGATTTTCGCGCGAGGACCGCGACAGTCGCGCGTGAAACCGGCTGTTTCACGTTGGCCGGAGGCGCCGCTAAACCAAGAAGCCGCCGCCCCGGAGGGACGGCGTCCATCAACTTGTCGGGGTCCGGTGCGTCAGGCGGCGGGGAGTTTGTACACGCGCCCCCGGTTCTCGACCTTCTCCGAGGTCACCTCGAGCCCGAGTTTCTTCTTCAGCGCCCCTGCCACCGCGCCGCGCACCGTGTGCGACTGCCAGCCCGTCGCGGCCATGATCTCCTCGATGGTCGCTCCATCCGGCGCGCGCAGCATGGCGATCAGCGTGGCCTGCTTGGTGCCCTCGCGCGGCGTCCGCGTCTTGGGCGCGGCCTCGGT
>NZ_MCRJ01000175.1 GCF_001720135.1 Methylobrevis pamukkalensis | reverse complement strand
TTTTGTGTGTTGCTTCGTCGCGACGGGCACTCCCAGCTCGTCTACAAGCATGCGATTTCGACGATCATGCCGGCCCAGCCGGTTCAGCTTTTCGAGCCGGAAGACGCCAGCTGACGTCAGCGATCCTGCGGCCGGCTTCGCCTCCCGGAGCCTGGCCGCAGGCGCGTTCCGCCGATGGCGATCGGCCTTGCCTCTCAACCTGCGACGTTGTTGTCCCGGCACGCCGGAGCGCCATGCTGCATGAGCGGTGACGGGCTGCGTTTTTCCGTGCGCGCCGCACCTTTCCCGCCACCCTCGTCGACCCCATATCTGTCGGACACGGGTTTCCCCAGGCGGCCGAGGCCTCCTGCTCGGCAGTGCGTGTGCCCCGCACATGCCGGCGCGGCGAATTTCCACTACGATGTCGATCGACCGGGGCCTTTCGGCCCGGCAGCCAGATCACGATCGAAGACCGACAGGACAGGACTTGAACGAACGCGACCCCAACGAACAGATCGGCATCACCCTTGGCAAGCCGCGCGCCGTGTCCCGGCTGGCGGAAAAGACGCGCACGCTCGTCGTCGTGCCGGACGTGGTGATGCGTCGTCGCGGACCTGCCGATCCGAGTGACCTTCTCGCGGTGCGCTCGATGGAGGCGCGGGTCGCCGAGGCGGTGGGACTTGCGCGGGCGATCGACCTGGAGATCGTCGGCCAGCATCCGGTGCGCATCACCAATCCGCGTCCGGCGACCCTGCTTGGCGAAGGCAAGGTCGAAGAGATCCGCCTGGCGATCGAGGAGGGCGAGGTGACCCTCGTCGTCGTCGACCACGCCCTGACGCCGATCCAGCAGCGCAATCTGGAGAAGGCGTGGAACGCCAAGGTGGTCGATCGTACCGGCCTCATTCTCGAGATTTTCGGCGCCCGCGCCCGGACGCGCGAAGGGTCGCTCCAGGTCGAGCTTGCCCATCTCAACTACCAGAAGAGCCGGCTGGTCCGCAGCTGGACCCACCTCGAGCGGCAGCGCGGCGGCTTCGGCTTCCTCGGCGGCCCCGGTGAAACCCAGATCGAGGCCGACCGGCGGCTGCTGCAGGAGCGGATCGCCAAGATCGAGGGCGACCTCGACAAGGTGCGCCAGACGCGCGACCTGCACCGGCGCAATCGCAAGAAGGTGCCGCATCCGGTGGTGGCCCTCGTCGGCTACACCAACGCCGGCAAGTCGACGCTGTTCAACCGCCTGACCGAGGCGGACGTGCTGGCGAAGGACCTGCTGTTCGCGACGCTCGACCCGACCCTCCGCCGCATCAAGCTGCCCCATGGCGCCGAGATCATCCTGTCCGACACGGTGGGCTTCATCTCCAACCTGCCGACCCACCTGGTCGCCGCCTTCCGGGCGACGCTGGAAGAGGTGATCGAGGCCGATGTGATCCTGCATGTGCGCGACATCTCGCATGAGGACACCGAGGCGCAGTCCGAAGACGTGGCCGAGGTGCTGCGCCTGCTGGAGGTCGAGATCGGCGAAACCGGGCGGATGATCGAGGTCTGGAACAAGATCGACGTGATCGACCCCGACCGGCGCGAGCGCCTGCTGGAGGCGGCAAGTGCCGCGACCCCGCCGGCCGGTGGGGCTGACGCGTCCAAGGTGACTGCCCCGATCCCCGTGTCGGCGCTGACCGGAGAGGGCATGGATGCCCTGCTGGCGGCGATCGAGGAACGGCTCGTCGGCGACCATCCGGTCTACGACCTCAAGCTCGATCCCTCCGATGGCGAGGGCTTTGCCTGGCTGCACCGCAATGCCGAGGTGCTGGACCGCGGCGAGGCGGTGGAGGGCGGCATTCCGATGCGGGTGCGGGTCTCGCTGCGTCATCAGCCGCAGTTCATCGCAAGGTTCAAGGCGACCGAACGCACCGCCTGATCGAACCGGTCAATGCAGGACCTAGGACCGCGCCAGCCTGAAGCCGGCGCGGTAGGCTGCGGGTGTTGTCGCCATCGCATTGCGGAAATGGTGGCGCAGGATGGCGGCGCTGCCGAAGCCGGCGGCGGCCGCCACCTCCTCGACCGGCGCCGGCGACCGCTCCAGCAGATCCCTGGCCCGTTGCAGCCGCTCGGCCAGCAGCCAGCGCGCCGGCGTCGTACCCGTCGCCTCGGCAAAGCGGCGCAGGAAGGTCCGACGGCTCATGCCGGCACGCCGGGCGAGTTCCTCGATGGCGTGGTCGCGGCCGAGATCGGCGCGCAGCGCATCGAGCAATGGCCCGAGGCGGGCCCGCTCGTGGAGGGTCGGCACGGGGCGGGGCACATACTGGGCCTGTCCGCCGTCGCGATGCGGCGGGACCACGAGGCGCCGGGCGACACTGTTGGCGGCCTCCGGTCCGAAGTCGCGGCGCACCAGATGCAGGCAGAGGTCGATGCCGGCCGCGCTGCCGGCCGACGTCAGGATCTGCCCCTCGTCGACATAGAGCACGCCGGGCTCGACCCGGATCGCCGGATGGCGCTCGGCCAGCGCCTGCGTGTAGCGCCAGTGGGTGGTGGCGCGGCGACCGTCGAGCAGGCCTGTCGCCGCCAGCACGAACACGCCGGAGCAGATCGACATCAGCCGCGCGCCGCGGCCATGGGCGGCGCGGAGCGCGAACACGAGATCGTCCGGAACCGGGGCGTCGATCCCGCGCCAGCCCGGCACCATGATCGTGCCGGCCTCCGCCAGCAGGTCCAGCCCGCCATCGGCGACGATCCGGATGCCGCCGGTGGCGCGCATCGGTCCCGCGTCGATCGCCGCGACCGCGAAACGATACCAGTTGTCGCCCATTTCCGGACGATCGAGACCGAACACCTCCACCGCAACGCCGAACTCGAAGGTGCAGAGCCCGTCATAGGCGAGCACGACGACGCGGTTTCCGGCGGGCAGGGCGGAAGGGACGGCTTTTGGCATGATCTTGATGCTAGTTGGCGATCGTGCCAGAGGCAAGGCACCGCCGCCCCCGTGTATGCCTGTCGGTGTGATCCGAACCCACGGAGGCCGACATGAACGCCGTCACCGACCATCCCGCCGCCGCGCCTGACCTCGCGGTCCATCACTTTGCCGCCCGCCTGTCCTTCGAGACCGATTGCGCGGATGTCGCCGATGCGTTGCGCAGCGGCGCGCCGGGCTTCGTGCTGCTGCACGTGGTCGGGTCCGACGCGGCCTATGCGCGCCGCCATGTGCCCGGCGCGCTGCATCTGCCGCACCGGAGAATCGATGCGGCGACCATGGCGCGCTGGCCGATGGAGACGCTGTTCGTCGTCTACTGCGCCGGTCCGCATTGCAACGGCGCCGACCGGGCCGCGCTGGCGCTCGCCCGCCTCGGCCGGCCGGTGAAGCTGATGATCGGCGGCATCACCGGCTGGGCCGACGAGGGCCTGCCGTTCGCGGCCGGCGCCGAGCCGGGCGATCTGCGTACCCTCGACGCCGCTTGAACGGCTCGCCTGTTTTCTTCAGAGCCCGGAGGGATCGGGCGCCTCGGTCTTCGCCCGCTGCCAGAGAGCTTCCATCTCGTCGAGGCTGGCGTCCGCCGTGGTGCGGCCGACCTTGGCGAGTTCGGTTTCGATGAAGCGGAAGCGGCGGGCGAATTTCTCGTTGGTGAGGCCGAGCGCCATGTCCGGATCGGCGCCGATGTGGCGGCCGAGATTGGCCAGCGCGAACAGGAGATCGCCGAACTCGCGCGCCACCGGCTCCGGCGCCGGACGGTGCGGCGACAGCGCCAGCCCGTGGGCGTCGATCTCGGCTTCCAGTTCGTCCAGTTCCTCGCGGATCTTGGCGATCACCAGCTTCGGATCGTGCCAGTCGAAGCCGACCGTCGCGGCCTTGGCCTGGAGCTTGACCGCCCGCGACAGCGGCGGCTGGCTCGCCGGCACGTCGCCGAGCAGGCCCTTGTCGCCGTCGTCGGGCAGGCCGCGCGCCAGCCGGCGGGCACGACGGGCGGCCTTCTCCTCGGCCTTGATCCGCGCCCACGAACCCTTCACCGCCCCGGCGTCGCGCGCCTCGGCGTCGCCGAACACATGGGGATGGCGGCGGAGCATCTTGTCGCTGATGGCGGCGACCACGTCGGCGAAGGCGAAGTCGCCGCTCTCCTCGGCCATGCGCGCATGAAAGACGACCTGCAGCAGCAGGTCGCCGAGTTCGTCGCGCAGGTCGTCGAGATCGCCGCGGGCGATGGCGTCCGCGACCTCGTGGGCCTCCTCCACCGTGTAGGGCGCGATGCTGGCGAAGGTCTGCTCGATGTCCCACGGACAGCCGGTCGCCGGATCGCGCAGTGCGGCCATGATGGAGAGAAGCCGGCGGATGTCGCCGGGCGGGGTGCCGTCCATGTCCACGCGCTGCCGTCCTTGCTGCCTTGCGAAAGCGGCACTGGACCAGAGGCAGGCGCCGAACGCAATCGGGGCGACCGCAGGGCCGCCCCGATCGGATCGAGGATCTTCACGGATGAAACGCGATCACATCGCGTCGGCCTGGCCCGGCCAGTAGGTGCCTTCGGCAAGCTCCCTGCCGCTGCCGACCAGCGTCTCGCCGCCGAGTTCGACCATGAGGCCGTAGACCTTCTTCGCGCTGGCGATCTCGTCGGCCAGCGGGGCAGTGGGGATGCCCTCGCGGAAGCGGTCGCGCAGGATCGCGAGTTCCGCGTCGTCGGCGGGCCGCACGATCGGGCGCAGGCGCTCCCATTCGGCGTCGCTGGTCCTCAGGATCTCCTTCGCCTCGCGCGAGGCTGCGACGAAGCCCTTCATCGCCGCCTCATGGGCATCGGCGAAGGCGTCGCTGAAGACATAGCCGATCGCGGCGGCATCGCCGCCGGCACCCAGCGCCTGCGCGGCGTCGCTGCCGCTGTAGAGGCGCTTGAAGCCCTTGGCTTCCAGCTTGGCACAGTAGTTCCAGAAGTTCAGCGAGGCATCGAGTTCGCCCTGCGCGGCCTTTTCGGCCAGCAGCGGGGGGGCGCCGAACACCGGCTCGGCCTCGGTGGCGAGATCGACGCCGAAGTCCTTCCTGGCCGCGGCCTGGATCATCAGCCAGTTCTTGTCGAGCGGCCCGCCGGCCACCCCGATCGTCTTGCCCTTGAGATCGCCGAGATTGGCCACCGCCGACTGCGGCGGCACCATCACCGCGCCGACGGCCGAGGAAAACGGCACGAAGGTGAGGTCGCCGCCCTCGGTGCGCTGGCGCGAGACCCACAGCCAGTCGCTGACGATCACGTCCATGTTGCCGCCCTGAAGGCCGATCTTGGTCGCCTCGTTGTTGGCGACCTCGACGAGCTCAAGCGCAAAGCCGTGCTTGGCGTCGAGCCCGTGGGCCTTGATGACGTCCATCTCCCAGTTGACGGTGCCGAATTTCAGAACGCCGACGCGGATCGTGTCGGCCGCCACGGCGGGCAGGGCGGACAGGGTCAGGACAAGGGTGGCGGCAGCCACGCCTCTCGTTGCGGACATCATGCTGTTTCTCCCGGATCTGTCATCGCCCACGGAAGGCGACGCGGCCGCGTCTCGCACGCGGTTCGGCGCGGCGGGCGGTCTTGCGCGCATGGTAGGAGCTAGGGGGAGGATGCGCACCTAAACAAAAGGTCACATTGGGAAAATGCGAGTCGAC
>NZ_MCRJ01000174.1 GCF_001720135.1 Methylobrevis pamukkalensis | reverse complement strand
CATCGCAGAAGCGGTGGGACGCTACCCGCTGAGCTCCAGCGCCGAGTGGGTGCGTGAATTCGGCGAGAATGCCGACGTCGAAGTCGATCATATCGAGATCAATCCCGCGTCCTTCGCACTCCACGACTACCTGTTCGAGGGCAAGGCGCAGGTGTTCGTCCGTCACGCCGCCCAGCAGGCCGCGGCCCGTGCGGTCAACGTGACCGTGTTCGGTCGCTGCGACGGCCGCCGCGCCGAACTCGACCGGTTCGTCTTCGAACACCGGACCTGATCTCGTCGACCTGCCCGCCGGCAGATTCGACGGCACAGACCGGATGAGCTCTGCCGGAGCGACCCGCTCGGCACTTCAAGGTACGTCCAGCACGCGGCAACGCAACGGCATGAATATGCGCTGCGTTCCGGACCGCGCAGGATCATGCGCGACACCGACAAGCGGCAGTCAGTCATCTGGCCGCCGATGTTTCAGAATGTCATTTTCAAGCTGGCCACGACGCCAGCACCCTGCGCGTCAGATCGCTCCGAGCACCACCGCTCCGACGAACATGAACGCCGCGCACACGCACAGAACATTGAGGCTTTTCGTCATCGACATGGCAAGGCCTCGCCTTCTCGTTCCGCTGGTCCGACGATTGTCACTCTAGTAAGATTTCCACGGCAAGCGAAGCAAATCTTTATTTGCGCTGCAGCAGAATACGCGGCCGGCGTCGCGAATATCGATGCCGTGGAAGAAAATTCTTCCAACGAACGTCTGGGCTTGCCTGCTAGTCCGCAAGTACCGCCTCAAGCCAGGCGCCCGCGCGCAACGCCATATCGTCGCGCCCGAAGCGGGCGGCGAGCTGCATGCCGAGCGGCAGGCCGGCCGGGTCGGTGAGGCCCGGCACATTGACCGTCGGCGCACCGATCAGCGTGAACAGGCGGTTGAACGCCGGCGAGCCCGTGGCGCCCAGCCCTGCGGGCGCGGCACCCGGCGCCGATGGCGTCAGCAGCACGTCGATGTCCGAGAACAGCGTCTCGAAGCAGCGGCGGCCGGCATGGGCGGTGGAGCGCGCCGCATCATAGGTCTCGACCGGAATGGCGCCGCCGCGCAGCAGCGCCTCGGCCAGCTTCGGCGACAGCTGTCCGCGGTGCCGGTCCATCTCGTGGGCGAGCGAGGCCGCACCCTCGAATTCCATGATGGTCGGCTGGACCCGGTCGGCGTCGAGCAGCGCCGCCGGCAGGTCGACGGCCGTCACCCGGGCGCCCGCCGCCTCGGCCTTGCGAACGGCCGTCTCCAGCGCCTCGCACATCGCCGGCTCCGCCTCCACGGAAAATCCGCTCCGCACCACGCCGATCCGCGGCGCGGCGCAGTCGGTCCCGTCGACGCGCAGATGCCGGCCGGAGATGGCCGAGAGCACATAGGCGCAGTCGGCGATCGTCGCGGCGAACAGGCCGACGGTGTCGAGATTCCACGAGAAGGTCTTCATGCCGACCGCCGGCAGCAGGCGGTAGGACGGCTTCACCGCCGCCACGCCGCAGAAGGAGCCCGGCCGCATCATCGAGCCGGCCGTCTGGGTGCCGAAGGCAAACGGCAGCAGGCCGGCGCCGACGGCGGCCGCCGAGCCCGACGAGGAGCCGCCGGGCGTGTGGCCGGGATGGCGCGGATTGCGGGTCACGGTCGGCTGCAGATAGGCGAACTCGGTCGTGCGCGTCTTGCCGACCGGAATTCCGCCGGCGCGGCGCGTCATGGTCACGACGGCCGCATCGCTGAGCGGCCGCCAGCCGTCGTAGATCGGCGAGCCGTAGGTCGTCGGCATGTCGAAGGTGTCGTAGATGTCCTTCACGCCGAAGGGCAGGCCGCCGAGCGGCCCCGCTGCCGCCGCCGCATCGCCGTCAAGAAGTCGTTCCGTCTCGAGATGGGCGAAGGCCTGAAGCTCGGGCTCGCGCTCGGCGATGGCCTCGCCAATGCGCGCGGCGATGGCCGCACGGGTGGTGCGCCCGGCCTCGATGTCGGCAAGAAGGGCAAGGACCGACAGCATGACGCCTCCTCGGCGGTTGCATCCCCGCCGGCTGAATGAAACAACTCGGGTCGCGTCCGGTCGGTGCCGTTCGCGGAGTGCCCGTCTTCCGGTGTCGACCTCAGGCGAGGCACCGACCGGAGGCCGCAGGCGATCCGATCGCCCGGTCGATGTCAAGTGACCGGGTGCACATGAGATTTTCGCGCGACGCTCCAGGGCCGCGCTTCAAGGTGACAGACGTGTCCACACGCAAGAGGCCGGAAATGCAGCATTTTCCCAGCGCGCGCGACATGACCCTCTCGGAGCGGCCGGACGAGCCGGTCTACTGCTTCCGCCGCAAGGTTCTGGAGGCCGACGCGCGGCATTTCACCGAGAATTTTCCGGGCCGCACGGCCTATGCGGTCAAGACCAACGGCGAGCCCTTCGTGCTCGAAACGCTGGCCGGCGTCGGCATCGACTGTTTCGACGTCGCCTCCCCGGCCGAATTCGCCGCCGTCCGCGCCGTCGCGCCGGACGCCGAGATGCTCTACATGCACCCGGTCAAGGCGCAGTCCGACATCCGCCTCGCGCTCGAGACCTATCGCCTGCGCGTCATGGCCGTGGACCACGAGGACGAGGTCGCCAAGATCCTGCGCATCGTGCGCGCCCTCGACATCGATCCCGGCACGATCACGCTCTACGTGCGGA
Organism: Methylobrevis pamukkalensis; assembly: GCF_001720135.1. GTDB lineage: Bacteria > Pseudomonadota > Alphaproteobacteria > Rhizobiales > Pleomorphomonadaceae > Methylobrevis > Methylobrevis pamukkalensis. The sequence continues at coordinate 2,975 of NZ_MCRJ01000174.1, read as the reverse complement.
TCCAGACCAAGGGCCATGCCGCCTACGAACTCTCCAAGAAGTTCGGCGCCGCGCCCGCCCATGCGGTGGAACTGCTGCAGCGCATTTCCGGCATCGGCTTTCGCTGTGGCCTCTGCTTCCACGTCGGCAGCCAGATCGAGGAGCCGCAGACCTACGAGCGCGCGCTGGGCTCGGCCCACTGGGTGCGCTCGCGCGCCGGCGTCGATCTCGTCGGCCTCGATGTCGGCGGCGGCTTCCCGGCGGTCTACGGCCATGATCCGCGACGCAAGAAGGTCGAGATGCCCTCGCTCGACGAGATCATGGCCCAGTTCCGCAAAGACATCGTCGACTGGGGCTTCGACGACCTGCCGCTCGTCGCCGAACCGGGCCGGGTGATCGTCGCCCACTGCCTGTCGCTGGTGGTGCGGGTGCTTCTGAAGAAGGGCCGGCGGCTCTACATCAACGACGGCATCTGGGCCTCGCTGTCCGACAGCTGGACCGGCAAGATCACCCTGCCCGCGCGGCACATTCCCGATCCCGCGCGCCGCCGCCGCACCGGACGGCCGGACGCGATCGTGCCGTTCAAGGTCTGCGGGGCGACCTGCGATTCCGTCGACATCCTTTCCAGACCGTTCTGGCTGCCGGAAACCGTCGACACCGGCGACTGGATCGAGATCGGTCACATCGGCGCCTATTCGCTTGCCTTGCGGACGCGGTTCAACGGATTCTATCCCGAACGGGTCGTTGGCGTGGACACGCCCTTCGAGGACGAGACCGGTGCGCTCGGCCTTGCGTCGATCGAGACCATGTCGCCGTGACACGACGTCATCCTTCCGTGCGAATCAGGACTTCTCCGCGCCAGGGAACTGTGCAACTAGTGTCGCCCCGCGCGCGCCGGACTTGACCGGACCGCCGATTTTCTGCCAATCGGCAGCGGGCAGGTTGCAACCAGTTCGCGAGAGGCTCGCCCGCATGGCGTCAGATGTGGTGCAGCCGGCCGGCATGACGCCAGGCCGGCGCCTGCTCGGCATATCCGCCGCGGTCGCGGCGATTTCCTCGGTCGGCATTGCGCTCGGCCTGGGGCTCCCGCTGCTTTCGCTGGTGATGGAATCGCGCGGGGTCGCCGGCTGGGCGATCGGTGCCAACACGGCCATGGCCGGCATCGCCTCGATCGCCGTGACGCCGCTGGTGACGCCGGTCGCGCGCCGGGTGGGAACCGCGCAGTTGCTGGTGGCGAGCATCGTCACCACGGCCATCTGCTTCCCGCTGTTCTACGTGTTCGATTCGCTCGGCGCCTGGTTCGTGCTGCGCGTGCTGTTCCACGCCGCGCTTGCCTCCGCCTTCATCCTCTCCGAATTCTGGATCAATGCCCTTGCCCCGAGCCGCAAGCGCGGCCTCGTGATGGGCATCTACGCCACGGTTCTTTCCATCGGCTTCGGCGTCGGACCGATGATCCTCAGCGTTTCGGGCAGCGAGGGTCCGCTGCCCTTCGTGATCGGCCTGATCATCCTGCTCGCCGCCGTCGTGCCCGTGCTGTTCGCCTTCAAGGCCAATCCGCCGCTCGACGCCAGCCATGGCCGGGGCTTCCTGCGCTTCGTCACGCTGGTGCCGATGGCGACCTTTGCCGCGCTGGTGTTCGGCGCCACGGAGAGCGGGCTGCTGTCGCTGCTGCCGATCTACGGGCTGCGGCTCGGGCTCGACGAGCGGACGGCCACCCTGCTGGTCTCGGCCGTCGCGCTCGGCAACATCGGGCTGCAGATCCCGCTCGGCCTGCTCGCCGACCGCACCGACCGGCGCGTCCTGCTGTGCGCCCTCGCGCTGATCTGCACGCTGCTGATGCTGATCACGCCCTTTGCCGCCCACGACACGATCCTGCTGTTCGCGGTGATGATGGTGTTCGGCGGCCTGTTCGCCGGCCTCTACACGGTCGGGCTGACGCATCTCGGCGCGCGGCTCTCCGGCGGCGACCTTGCCTCCGCCAACGCGGCCTTCATCTTCATGTATTCGGTCGGCATGCTCGGCGGGCCGGCGCTTGGCGGGCTGAGCATCGATGTGGAATTCACCCGGCACGGCTTCCCGCTGCTGCTCGCCACCTTCCTCGGCTCCTACATGCTGCTCGGCAGCTGGCGCATCCTCCGGGACCGTCGCCGCGGGCGCTGACGGAGGGGGCGCTGACGACAGCCTCTTGTTCCGGCGCCGTCTTCAGCGCACCATGCGCCAACCCGACCGCCTCCGGTCGCGGACCCGTTTGCCTTGCGCCGGATCCTGCCTCCGGACCGCCATGAATTTCGACTGAACTCGATACCAACACTCACCGGTGCGACGTCGTCCGTGATTCGGGAACGAACCGCCGGAATAAAAGCCTCTGCGGGAGATCACCGATGACCTTCGCCTACCGGACGCTCGCGTCCGTCGCCGCCCTCGCCCTCGTTCCCCTGCTCGTCCAGCCGGCGGCGGCCGCAACCGAGGCCGAGATCACGGCCGCCTTCCGCGCCGCGCTCGAGCGCGGCGGGGCCACGGACGCAAGTTCGACACGCCCGAGGTCGAGGGCGACGACATCCACTACGGCAACGTCACCTTCACGGCGCCGAGCACCGAGGACGATCCCTCGATGCCGCCCGGCAAGGCGAGCGTGAGCGCGGCAATGCTGACCCTCACCAACGCCGACCTTCCGGCCGAGGGGGAATTTACCGCCGATGCCATCGTCATCGACGGCATGATGATCGTCGATGGCGAAACCACCGCGCGCGTGGCCCATTCGGAAACCCGCAACTTCGCCTACAAAGCTACCCCGGCCGGCGTCATCAACGACCCCCTCTTCGATTCCGCCGTAGTTGAGAACATCAGCATCGGACCCGGCGAGGGCAACGCCATCACCGTGGCCCGCGTCGTCCTCAATCAGTCGGACTTCGTCGGCAATGTTGCCCGAAAAGGCGATTTCGAGGCGAGCGACATCGTCTTCGATCCGGCTGCCTTGCCCGATCCCGAAGTCGCCA
>NZ_MCRJ01000173.1 GCF_001720135.1 Methylobrevis pamukkalensis | reverse complement strand
AGCCCCAGAACGAGGTGTGATCGGCAGCGAAGTAGCCGTCCGCGACCCGGAAATACCCTTGCAGCTCGACGGTATCGCCCACGGTGAGGGGCACCATAGTCTGCAGCCAGATCGCGGTGGCGAGCGAGACGTGGGTGGCGGAGATTTCGCCGAGGGAGCCGCGGATTTCGGTCGTGCCATTCAGGACCAGGCGTCCGCGCATCCTCGCCGTGGCGCTGGCGTTGATCTTGTAGAGCAGCGTTGCGCCGAAAAGGTAGGTGCCGTCCACGGGGGCGACGAAGTGGTTGTTCGCGGCGTCGAACGCGCCCTGGTCGTTGGTGTCGGTGTTGTTCAGGCCGATCTTCGTCCAGGTCCCGACGCCGACATAGTTGTCGTAGTTGGTGTACGCCTTGAAGCGCGGGAGCCGGGGCTGGTCGACGATGCCGTTGGCGTTGTCGACGCTGAGCCCGTCGAAGAAGGTGCTGCCATCGGCCGAGACCGCGAGGCGGAAGCGGTCTGAGCCGAACAAGCCGACCAGCGCCTTGGTGACAAAGTTGGTCTGCAGCGTCAGCCCGAGATCGTCGCCCGCCGCCTCCTTGTTCATGGTGTAGAACAGATCGCCGGTGCCACCCTCGGCCACGGTCTTTGCGGTCCAGAGTGCGGCGTTGAGCTTGGCCGAGAACGGGTTCGACGCATCCGCCGTCGTGCCCAGCCCGAGGAGCGCGAGGTTCTGCAACGCCGTCGGTGTCGTCCCGATCCAGCCCGCGCCGTCGTAGACCAGCAGCAGCCCCTCGTCCTCGATCCACGCCCGCCAGCCGGTCCGCGGCGGCAGGCGCAGCCAGGCGCCGTCGGTCCAGAGCGCGACGTTCAGGTCCCAGCCCGCCCAGTCGCCCGTCGCGCCCGAGGCGACGATGTAGCGGTCGCCATCGGAAGGAGAACCGGGCGGCGCTGTTAGATCGCGGTCGAGCACGGAAAGCTGGACGAGTCCGTCGAGGATCCGCAGCGCCTCGTTGTGGGTGACGTGCTTCTGGGCCTGTGCCGCGAGGATGTAGGGCAACAGGAGATGGGTCGTGGCATCGGACATGGGAAAGGCCTTCAGAGTATCAGCGTGACGGTCTTGGGCAAACCCCGCCCGACGAGGGCGGAGAGCTGGTAGATGCGGATGTCGAGCGTGTCGCCGAGGCCGAGCGGCGCGCCCCAGTCGGCGGTCTGGGCGGCGGCGTTGTAGACCACGTTGGCCGTGGCCGTGCTCAGGACGCGCTTCACCGTGGCACCGTCGAGGATCTCGACCTCGTAGGCTTCGAGCTCCTCGGCCAGCGGCACCTCGAGCCCGCCCCAGCTGTCGGCAGCGAGTGCCCGGGATCGGCGTGTCCAGCGGATGGTCAGATCGCCGGGCGCGCGCGGTGTGCGCCATGGCTGCTCGACATGGGCTACGGAGAACGGGCGCAGTCCGATGCCCTCGGGCGTGAAGGCCTGCGCCACATAGGTCTCGTCGCTGACCGGACGGCTGGCCGGACCGATGCGCCAGTTCCACGGGATGCCGAGATCGGCCTCGGCGATCGGCAGAGAGGCGAGGCTGTCGTCGAGCACGACGACCCGCGCGCCAGCAGGCGCCGGGTTGCCCATGGCATCCTCGGTCCCGCGCTGGCCCCGCAGCAAGCGGGTCAGCCGATACCGGCCGGGCGCGAGGAGTTCGGCCGCGCCTGCCTGCACGATCTCCCAAACGCTGGGCGCACTTTCGATTGCCAGCGCGTTGGCCCCGCCGAACAGGGTGAGGTCCGTGACGCTTTCCAGCGTCCCGGTCAGCAATTCGACCACCAGCGCATTGCCGAAGTCGAAGCGCGACGTCGGCCCCGCGTAGAAGTCCGAGACCAGCGCCCCGATCCGGGCGCGGCTGCCGAACGTGGTCAGCACCTCGAACCCGTCCGTCGACGGACTGCGGAACACCGCCATCTCGCCCGGCCAGGGAACCGCGTGCGCCGCAATCAGCGGCCGGTGCGCGGGCTGATCTTCGGTCAGCTGCGGCAGGTCCATCAGCACCGCCTCGGGCGCGCCGAACACCACGGCGCGCGTCAGTGACGCCGCGCGCGGATCGCCGGGCGGCAGGTCGTAGGTCGCTCGATCCTGCCGGACCGCCTCGATGCCCCGCGCCTCGCGTCGGCGATGGAGACGAGCCGCAGATCGACGAGCCGCCCATCGTGCTGGAGCCGGATCGCGTCGGCCGGATCCAGCGCGAGGCGCGAGGGCGGCAGACGGAACGCCGCGGTCTCGCGCCCCACCCACGCCTCCATCACGCGCGGCGGCAGCGGCGCTCGGCTTCCTCGGGCGGCACCGCCATCGGGAAGGACTCGGAGGCGATGCGGGTCGTGTCCACCGTGATGCGCCGCGCCTCGACGAGGGCCGCATCGTAATCCTCGTCGGCACGGGCGACCTGCCATTTCAGCGCCTGCGGCAGTTCCGTCTCCTGGCCGCGTGTCAGCTCCAGCACGTCTCCTTCACGACCGGCCACGAGATCGTCGGCACCGAGCGTGGCGACGGCAGCGCGGCCGCGCATGATGAAGCGGATCACGCCCTCGGTCTCCACCGCGTCGAAGCCGAAGTGGCGCGACAGCGTGGTGATCGAAGCGCGCGGGCTTTCGAGCGCCGTGATGGCGTAGCCCTCGACCGCGCCCCAGAGGCCGCTGACATCGATCCTCGCCTCGGGCAGCCCGGCGCGCAGGCAGAGGTGCCGCACGAGCGCCGCCAGCGACACCGCGCCTACCCGCCCGGTCAGCCAGTGCCCCAGCCGCCAGTTCGCGCCGTCCGTCCAGACGTCGGTCAGCGCAGGGAAGAAGGGATAGGGCCGCGCGTCCCAGGTCCAGGCGGCGCATTCCAGCACATGAACCATCCGGCCACCATAGACCGAGGACACCGGGTTGTTTGCGGCATCGCCCCACCAGAGATACGTCGCCTCGAGATACGCGCGCTGGATCGCGTCATCGCGCCAGCCCCGCGAGAAATGCGGCGTGAAGCTCTCCGAAGACTTCGGGTCGAAGAAGACGTTCGGCTGGTTGGTGCCACGGTCGATGGCCGGACAGCCGAGCTCGGTGAACCAGATCGGCTTGGACTGCGGCGCCCACGCGGTAGGTGTGCCGCTCTCCACACCGCCCGGGCGGTCGTAATGCGTGTTCGACCACCAGGCGCGCAGATCCTTGTAGCGGAACACCCATGGCTTGCCCGCCGCGCCGTCTGTGATCGCGGTCCGGACCTGCGCGGTGCGATCCGCCGCGCTGGCATAGAACCAGTCGAAGCCTTCGCCGCCCGCGATGTTGGTCTGCAGGTAGACCCGGTCATAAATCGCGGGCCAGCCCTCTGCCGCGTCGAGATGCTCGAAGCCGTCGCGCCAGTCCGACAGCGGCATGTAGTTGTCGATCCCGACGAAATCGATCTCGGGATCGGCCCAGAGTGGGTCGAGGTGGAAGAACACGTCGCCCCTGCCGTCGCCCGGCTGGTGCCCGAAATACTCCGACCAGTCGGCCGCATAGCCGATCCTGGTGCCGGACCCGAGGATGGACCGCACATCCGCAAGAAGGTCCCGATAGGCCTGCACGGCCGGATAGGTGGCCGCACCCGAGCGGATCGTCGTCAGCCCCGGCATCTCGGTGCCGATGAGGAAGGAGCTCACCCCGCCCGCCGCCGCGCAGAGATGGGCATAGTGCAGCACCATGCGGCGCAGGCCCCAGTCGCCGGGCGTGCCGGTCCAGGAGACAGACTGACCCGAGACGCTGAAGCTGGCGGGCGTGGCCGCGCCGAACAGCGCCGCGACCTGGCTTGCGGCCGCTCCGGTCTTGTCCACGGTCCCGACGAAACCCGCAGCCGGGGAACAGGTGATCCGCCCCCGCCAAGGGAACGCGGGCTGGCCCGTCTCCGCGGCGTTGTCAGAATACGGGTTCGGCAGGCTGTTGCCGGGCGGCACGTCCATCAGGATGAACGGATAGAAGGTGACTCGCAGCCCGCGGGCCTTCATCTCCTGGATCGCCTGAACCACCGCGAAGTCGGACGGCGTGCCGCCATAGACCGGGCGGTCCTGGTCGTCGCGGCTGACGAGGAAGGCATTGGCGCGGCTGACGCCGTTCACCGACCAGCTGGCAGGCGTGGTCGACTTGGCCGAGACCTCGACGCCCGGCCGCACCTTGCAGGAGCCCGCGCGCAGATCGTCGCCGAACCAGGCGACGACGAGGCTGACGCTCTCGACTGCCGGGGCCATCGCCTGCAGCCGATAGAGCGCCTCCACCATGTCGGTGGAGTCGGCCAGAGCGTTCAGGTTCTCGGGCACCGTCGCGCCGCCATCGGTCTTGCGGATGGCCTGCGTCGCGTAGGTGAACTCGCCTGAGGCCGGGATCATGGTGACGGCGCGGGTCAGCCCCTCAGCGGTGTCGGGATCGGCGAGCGGACGGAACACCTCGAACGACAGCTGCGGCAGGCGGTTGCCATAGGTGGACAGCGCGAGTTCCTCGAAGACCACATAGGCCGTGCCGCGATAGGCCGGGGTATTCGACGCACCCATCTTCGCCGCGATGAACGGATCGGCCGCCTGCGCCTCGTCGCCCGGATACCAGCGCCAAGTGACGCCGGAGAGGTCCATCGGCTTGCCATCGGCCCAGATGCGCCCGATGCCGGTGATCGGTCCCTCGCAGAGCGCGACCGCGAAACTGGCGTAGTAGAGATACTCGGTGGTCTTGACCTTGCCGCCCCCGCCGCCCTTGCCGCCGCCTTGGGTGGTGGTCTTCGTCTCCTCGCGGAAATCGGTCGCCCAGATGATGTTGCCGCCCATGCGCATCCGGCCGTAGAGCCGCGGAATGACCGCCCCTTCGGTGGCCGACGTGATGCGCAGCGTGTCGAGCCGCGCGCCCTCGATGCGCTGGGTGGGCGCCAGCGACGAGATGATCCAGCTGTCGACCACCGAGCCGATGGTGGAGCCGATGAAACCGCCGATGGTCGCGGCGCTGACGCCGAGGATCGCGCCGCCGATCGAACCGCCAATGGCGGCGCCAGCGGCACCGAGAACGAGGGTGGCCATGTTCGGATCTCAGCGTTGCGGGAACAGGAAGGCGAAGGCGATGCGCCGCCGCCAGGATTGCGTGAGCGGTTCCTCGATCACGCCGAGCCGCTCGTATGCGTGGAGGAAGGCGCCGGGCTCAGTCAGGATCCCGACATGCTTGGCGATGGCGCGCGGCTTCATGCGGAAGAGGACCAGCGCGCCGGGACTAGCCTCGGCAGGCGACACCTCGATCATCATGCGTCAGCGCCCTCAGCCAGAACTTCGCGCGGGCCCATCTCGCCCCAGTCGCGGCTATAGGGCGGGATCGGGAACGGCTCGGGACCGACGACCTCGCGCCAGACGCCCGGGCCAGCCCGAGGCAATCGCAGCCGACACCGCGCAGGCTGGCCTGGTCGTGGTACGGCGTGCCCAGCCATGACCGCGCGATGGCGATGACGCGCGCGGGGTCGGCCACGGTCCCCTGAGAGACTGCTGGCTCGGATTGATACCGAGAAGTATCACGAACAGCGCCAGGCTGGCGAAAGATGGATTTCTTGCTCACAATGAAGATCCTTTTGGCTCACCTGGAGGCGGAGGATGACACCTAAGTTCTCGCGTATTTGGTATCATTACGCTAAGATGATGCTGGTTTTGACTGAAATGAAGTATCATATTTCCTCCAGAGACTAGGAGGCTCAATCATGACCACTGCAATCCATCCGGGCGCACTTAGGCACTCCCCGAGACCGCAAGCGCTGG
>NZ_MCRJ01000172.1 GCF_001720135.1 Methylobrevis pamukkalensis | reverse complement strand
TTCCCGCGCCGATTGGCCTTGGGGGATATTGGGCATCATGCCCTTCTCCTCGACCTGGCGACGGATGGTGTTGCTGTCATAGCCCTTGTCGCCATGGAGGATGCGCGCCTGCGGCATCTGCTGGAGAAGGAGCGATCCGGCCGGGCAATCAGCGACATGTCCGCCGGTGAGCAGGAAGGCGATGGGCCCGCAGTCGCGGTCGGTCAGCGCGTGGATCTTGGCCGTGTGTTTGCGGTGCGAGCTGCCGATAGCCTGATTGCGCTTCCCCCTTTCCGTCCTAGGCCGAGCTTTAGGCCTTCACGGGGGAGCTATCAGCAAGCACTTAGGCCAGAATGCTGCCGGTCTGTCGCCCAACTCGATCGCGTCAGGGCATCTGCCTCCCAGCTACCGAAAATCCCGCGTCTTCACCCGGAGCTCGTCGATGTGCCGATGCGGGTCCATGATGCTGCGCGGCGTCGGCAGGCTGCGGCGGTCGGGGGCTGGCGGGCCGTGGTGGAATTCGTCACCGCGGCCGTGGGGCAGCGGGAATGGGCCATCGCGGGCGCGACGCTGGCAAGGTCGGCCGAGAGGTCGGCGAGGCGATGGGCGACGAGATGAACGACCTCGCCCTCGCGCTGGATGCGGCCATGAGCGGCCATCAGGCTTGCGCCGAGCACGGTACGCCGGTTGTCCTCGAACACCTTCGCCCAGACCACGAGATTGGCGATGCCGGTTTCGTCCTCGAGGGTGATGAACATGACGCCCTTGGCCGAGCCGGGGCGCTGGCGGACGAGCACGAGGCCGGCGGCGTCGAGCCAGCGGCCGTCGCGGGCCGCCATCGCCTCGGCGCAGGTGACGATCCGCCGGCGCCGCAGGTCTGCGCGCAGGAAGGACAGCGGATGGCTGCGCAGCGTCAGGCCGGTGTGTCGATAGTCCTCGACCACGTCGCCGCCGGCCGTCATCGGCCGCAGGATCACCGCCGGTTCGGCCACCTCGGGGATGGCCGCCGCCTCGCGGGCGGAGGCGGCGGCAAACAGCGGCAACGGCTCGTCGGCCAGTGCCTTGATCGCCCACAGCGCCTCGCGGCGGACAAGGCGAAGCGAGGGGTGGAAGGCATCCGCCTCGGCGAGGCGGACAAGGGCGGCCTGGGGCACGCCGGCCCGTCGCCACAGATCATCGACCGAGGTAAAGGGCCGGTCGGCCCGGGCCGCGATGATCGCCGCAGCATGGGCGTTGGCAAGGCCGCGCACCATCTGCAGGCCAAGCCGGACGGCGAAATGGTCCGTGTCGCCTGCCCTGTTGCCGGCCGCATCGCCGTGCGGTTCCAGCGTGCAGTCCCAGCGCGAGGCGTTGACGCAGGCCGGCCGCACCTCGATGCCATGGGTGACCGCATCGCGCACGATCTGGGCCGGGGCGTAGAAGCCCATGGGCTGGCTGTTCAGCAGCGCCGCGCAGAACACGTCGGGATGCCTGCACTTGAGCCACGCCGAGGCATAGGCGATCAGCGCGAAGGAGGCGGCGTGGCTTTCGGGAAAGCCGTAGGAGCCGAAGCCTTCGAGCTGGCGGAAGGTCTGTTCGGCAAAGCTCCGGTCGTAGCCGTTGGCGACCATGCCCTCGACCAGCTTGTCGCGAAACCGCGAGACACCGCCGGTGAACTTGAAGGTCGCCATCGACTTGCGGAGCATGTCAGCCTCGCCGGGGGTGAAGCCGGCGCATTCGATGGCAACGCGCATCGCCTGTTCCTGGAACAGCGGCACGCCGAGCGTCTTGCCCAGCACCCGCTCCAGCGCGGGCGTCGGATAGCTAACCGGCTCCAGCCCGGCGCGGCGGCGCAGATAGGGGTGGACCATGTCGCCCTGGATCGGCCCGGGGCGCACGATCGCCACCTGTACCACGAGATCGTAGAAGGTGCGGGGTTTGAGCCGCGGCAGCATCGACATCTGCGCCCGGCTCTCGATCTGGAAGGTGCCGAGCGTGTCGGCCTTGCGGATCATGGCGTAGGTCGGTTCATCCTGGGCGGGAATGGAGGCAAGGTCGTGCCGGATGCCCTTGTGGTCGGCCAGCAAGTCAAGCCCGCGCCGCATGCAGGTGAGCATGCCGAGGGCGAGCACGTCGACCTTCATGAACTTCAGCGCGTCGATGTCGTCCTTGTCCCATTCGATCACCTGCCGGTCGGCCATGGCGGCGGGCTCGATCGGGACGAGGTCGTCCAGCCGGTCGTGGGTCAGCACGAAGCCGCCGGGATGCTGGCTGAGATGGCGCGGCGCGCCGACGAGCTGGCGGGCAAGATCGAGCGTCAGGCGCAGGCGGCGGTCGGCAAGGTTGAGGTTCAGCTCCTTGAGATGGCGATCCTCGATCCCCTCCTGCGACCAGCCCCAGATCTGGCTGGACAGTGTGCGCACGAGATCCTCCGGCAGGCCGAGCGCCTTGCCGACATCGCGCAGCGCGCCCCTGGTGCGGTAGCGGATCACCGTGGAGCAGAGGGCGGCGCGGTCGCGGCCATAGGTGTCGAAGATCCATTGCATGACGATCTCGCGCCGCTCGTGCTCGAAGTCGACGTCGATATCCGGCGGCTCGCGGCGCTCTTCGGAGATGAAGCGCTCGAACAGCAGATCGTTGCGGCCGGGATCGATCGAGGTGATGCCGAGCACGAAGCAGACCGCGGAATTGGCGGCCGAGCCGCGGCCCTGGCAGAGGATGCCCTGCGCACGGGCGAAGCGGACGATGGCGTTGACCGTGAGGAAATAGGGCGCGTAGGCGAGCTTCTCGATCAGCCGCAGCTCGTGCCTGAGCGTGGCGGCGACACGGTCCGGCACGCCGTCCGGATAGCGTATGGCGGCGCTTCATGGGTAAGCTTTTCCAGCGTCTGCTGGGGGGTGAGTGCCGGATCGTCGCGCTCTTCGGGATACTGGTAGGCAAGTTCGCCGAGCGAGAAGCGGCAGCGGTCGGCGATCTCCAGCGTGCGCGCCAGCGCCTCCGGATAGCGGGCAAACAGCCGGTGCATCTCGGAGGGGGGCTTGAGATGGCGGTCGGCGTGGCGCTCGCGGCGGGCGCCGAGCGTGTCGATGGTGAGGTTGTGGCGGATGCAGGTGACGACGTCCTGCAGCATGCGGCGGCCGGGTTCGTGGAACAGCACGTCGTTGGTGACGACACAGGCCACGCCCATCGTCGCGGCAAGCCGGCCGAGGTCATGCAGCCGCAGTTGGTCGTTGGGCCGGCGGCGCAGGGTCAGCGCCAGATAGGCGCGGTCGCCGAATGTCTCCGCAAGGCGCCGCAGCTGCAGCGCGCAGGCGTCATCGGCCTCTTCTGGCAGGAGCACGGCGATCAGGCCTTCACCATGGTTGACGACATCGCTCCAGCCAAGATGGCAGCGGGCCTTGCCGCCGCGCCGCTTGCCGAGCGAGAGCAGCCGGCACAGCCGGGAATAGGCCGGCCGGTCGGTGGGATAGACCAGCAGCGACATCCGGTCCGCAAGGCCGAGGCGGCAGCCGACGACGAGGCGCACGCCCGTCGCTTTGGCCGCTTCATAGGCGCGGACGATGCCGGCCAGGCTGTTGCGGTCGGCGATGGCGAGCGCCTCGATGCCGAGGCGGGCCGCTTCGGTAAACAGCTCCTCGGCCGACGACGCGCCGCGCAGGAAGCTGAAATGCGAGGTGACCTGAAGCTCGGCATAGCGGGCGGCGCTCATCCGAACACCCCGTGCAGGAACCAGCGCTGCGAGCCGGTGGCGGCATCCTCGCCGTCGCCGGCGCGATATAGCCAGTAGCGTTCGCCGGCCTCGTCCTCGACGCGGAAATAGTCGCGCACGGCGGCAAGCTCGGCGTCGCGCTTCCACCATTCGCCGAAGATGCGCTCGGGGCCATCGGCGCGCGTCACCCGGCGGCGCACGCCGCGCCAGGTGAAGGCCACCGGCGGATGGTCCGGCAGGAGTGCGAGGGTCTCGACCGGCTCGGGACGGGCCAGCAGTCGCGCGGGCCGCGGCCAGTGGTCCGGCCAGCCAAGGCCCGTGTCGGGCGCATCGCCGGCACCCGGCAGACGGAGCGCTCCGGCACGTCGCTTGCCACGGGGGCGGCACGGTAGACGGCGCCAAAGCCGACGCGGTTCGCCAGGATATCGACGAGGCCGGAGATGTCCGGCGCCGTCTCCTCCACCAGCGAACAGACGGCCTGCGTCGCGGCGAAGGGTTCGGCGAGGGTGGCGGCAAGGCTCATCAGCTCGATGCCGAAGCCGGGGTCGATGGTCTCGATCCGGTCGCACAGGAGCCGGGTGAGACGCCTGGCGTCGCGCACCGGCATCGCCGTGCCGATGCGGACGATCTCGCGCCGGTTGTCGACCCTGAGGCACAGGAGGTCGAGGCGGCGCGCGCCGAGGCCCTTCTCCTCCAGCGCGGCGCAGAGCCTTGCGACCAGCTCGCCGATGACGCGGGCGATGGTCTCGGCGGCGGCGATCGGCTCGGCGAAGGCGCGGCGCGCCTCGAGGAGGTCCGCCGGCCGCAGCGGCTCGATCGGTTCGGCCGCAAGCCCGAGCGCCTGATCGAGGCGCCGGCCGAGCTCCGGCCCGAAGCGCAGCGTCAGCGGCGCGCGCGGTTGGCTCACGAGATCGCCGATCTGCCGGAAGCCGAGCAGGCGGAGGTCGGCCTCCAGCGGCAGAGCGGCCAGCACCGCGGGGCCGTGACCGGCCGGCGCGACGAAGGCGGGCTGCGCGGCATGGCGCGCCAGCGCATGGGCAGCGCCCCAGCTGTCGGCCACCGCGGCGCGGGCGGTGGCGCCGGACAGGGCGAGACGGCCGACCAGCGCGTCCAACATGGCCGCCTCGCCGCCGTGAAGATGGTCGGCGCGGGTGGTGTCGATGACGATGCCGTCCGGCAGGTCGACGGCGACGACGGGCGCAAAGCGCTGCAGGATCCACAGCGCGAGCCGCTCCAGCGCCTCGGCGTCGCCGGCCGGATCGGCATCGCGCAGCACAAGGCCCGACACCATCGCCTGCGCCTTGGCGACCGGCATGCCGATGCGCAGGCCGCGGCGAACGTCTGCGCGTCCACCGCCGTCAGCACCCGCCGGTTTGCCTTGCGGCCGACAAGAACGAGCGGCGCCTCAGGGAGCGGCACGGCGGCGCCGCGCTGCCGTCTCAGCCGGTCGATCGGCCAATCGGGCAGGAACAGCGAGACAACCCTTGCCATCGCAGGCCTCCAGTTCGAATTCCGCAGTCTCGCCCGCACGGGCCCGCAGCAGCTCCACCCGCCAGCGTGGCCGGCCGAGCCCGGGGACGGGCAGCGGCGGCGAGGGCAGTGCCGAGACCCGCCAGCGGGTCACTGCCGCCGTCGGCTGGGCGAAGTTGGCCGCATCCGCCTGCCGATGCCAGCGGCGGATCGCCAGGCCGAGCGCCCCGGTCGCCTCCGCCGCCAGCTGAAGCCGGCGCGAGGCCGTCATCGACAGCCGCGTGACCTCGCCGACCACCGCGCCGAGCCCGCCATGGCGCAGCCCTTCCTCCATGCAGGCGAGCGCAGTCCTGTCGTCGCCCGCCTCCACGTAGATCACGCGATCGGCCGCAAGGCCGGCCTGCGCCAGCGCCGGCGCGAACAAATCGGACCGGGTGATGCACCAGAGCACCTTGCCCTTCGTGCGCGCGGCGATGCCGGCGGTGAACAGGGCGGCCGCGGCCCCGTCGACCGCGCCGTTGCCGCCCCCCGCAACCTCGTGAAGGGCGCCCAGCGCCAGCCCCCCGCCGGGCAGCCGCGCATCGACCTCGGCGAGCCCGAAGGCCAGCACCGGCCGTGCGGCCCGGCTGCGCCCTTCGATGCGCGCGATCTGGCCCCGCAACGCCGCCATGGTGGTATCCGCCCGCAAACTCCCTCCTC
>NZ_MCRJ01000171.1 GCF_001720135.1 Methylobrevis pamukkalensis | reverse complement strand
TTCGTGCTCCGGCCGGCATCCGGGTCGGTCGCCGTGCTCGCCCCGCCCGCCGAGGGCGATCATGCGGACGTGCTGGCGCTGCTGGCGGACGGCGAGGGCGTGGGCGACTTCGGCACTGGCGCTGGCGCTCGGCGTCAGCGCGCGCACCGTGCAGCGGGCGCTGGAGGCGCTGGCAGAGGCCGGACGGGCCGAGCGCTTCGGCCGGGGCCGGGCCTGCCGCTGGCGGGCGCCGGCGGTGCCGGGATTCCCGACAGGCTTGTTACTCCCCGCCCCGCCGCACGGCGGATAGGATGGCCCGATGAAAACCAGACCCGCCCAGATCCTCCGCGAATACGGACCCTATCCCGACGTGACCAGCGTCAGCGGCGTGAGCTTCGACGGCACCCGCGTCTGGTTCGGCTCCGGCGACCGGCTGAATGCGCTCGATCCGGACAGCGGCGAGATCGTCGCAAGTCTTGCCCTCGCCGCCGATGCCGGCACCGCCTTCGACGGCACCCATCTGTTCCAGATCGCCGAGGCGGTGATCCGCCGGATCGACCCGGCCACCGGCGCGGTGCTGGCAACGATCCCGGCGCCCGGCCACGGCGCGGATTCGGGCCTTGCCTTTGCGGAGGGAACGCTCTGGGTCGGCCAGCACCGCAACCGCTGCATCCACCAGATCGATCCGGACACCGGCGCCGTGCTGCGCACGATCACCTCCGACCGCTTCGTCACCGGCGTCACCTGGGTCGACGGCGAGCTCTGGCACGGCACCTGGCAGGACGAGGAAAGCGACGTGCGGCGGATCGACCCCGACAGCGGGGACGTGATCGAGCGCATCGAGATGCCGCCGGGCACCGGGGTCTCGGGCCTTGAATCCGACGGGGCCGACCGCTTCTTCTGCGGCGGCGGGGGAAGCGGCAGGGTCCGGGCGATCCGCCGGCGCTGACAGCCCGGCTCCGGTTGCCCCCCAGCACCGCCTGCCGGCCGCCTACGGGTGGGTCTGCTCCAGGATCGTGTTGGCCGCGCTGCCCTCGGTCTGGTCGATGACGATCAGCCGGATCACGTCGGGGCCGATGTTGCGGCCGCTGTGCCAGGCATCGATCATCTCGACGACGAAATCGCCCTTGCCGTAGACGGTGCTGGCGCCGGTCGCGGCATTGGTGACCTCCAGCGTGCCGGTCTCGACCACCGCATAGCGCGCGAACGGGTGCTTGTGCACGGGCAGGGTCGCCCCAGGCGCGATCTCGTAGCGCGACACGACCACATGGATGTCGCGCTGCGGCAGGACGATCGGCTGCCCCGACGCGGTCTCGGTCTTGGTGACGAGCGGCGTGACGGTGACGCCCTCCAGCGCATGAGCGCCGGACATGCCAAGCCCCATCGCGAGCGCGAATGCCAGAAATCGCATGTTCGATGTTCCCCCCGGAAGACGGCCCTCTGCCGTCTCCCCCTTGCCGGCAAGACTCGCCGATCCGGGCGGGCCACGCAAGGACCGGTGGCGGCGGGAGGGGCCTGTCACGCGACATGGTGCACAGGGCGATACGCGGGCCGCTTCTCCCGTTCACCGGTTGCACCGCCGCCGGGACCGGCCGCCGGCTGCGGCAAATTCCGGCACGTGCCGAGGCGCGCCCGTCCTGTCGCCGCGGCCCTGCCGGTGGAACAAGCGGCGGCCCCATCGGTTCGATCCCCACGACAGCAACGACCTCTCCGGTCGCAGCCTCAAGGGGACACACACATGACCTGGCACAGCTCCCGCCGCCCGTCACGGCGGACATCTTCGGCAATGCAGGGCGGAATGACCGCGATCGCCCTGCTTGCTGTGGCCACCGGGCTCTGCGCCCTCGGCGCGCGCATCGCCGATCGGCGGGCCGCAGTCCCGGGCCGCGACGCGCCCGAGAAGGCGCTGAAAAATCCGCCGAAGGACAACTGGCGCGAGAGCGTCGTCGTCGGCCGGACGGTCACCGTCCAGCGACCGCGGCGCGAGGTCTATGACGCCTGGCGCGATTTTGCGGGGCTGCCGCGGTTCCTCGAGAATGTCGAGAAGATCGATGTGCTCGATCCCCAGCGCGCCCGCTGGACGGTGGCGGCGCCGGCCGGAACGACGGTCGACTTCGTCTCGATCATCACGGAAGACCGTCCGGGCGAGGTGATCGCCTGGATGTCCGAAGCCGGCTCCGACATCCGCAACAGCGGACGGGTGGTGTTTCGCGACGCGCCCGGCGGCCGCGGGACCGAGGTCGACGCCACCATTGCCTACGACCCGCCGGCCGGCCGCATCGGGCAACTCGTCGCCAAGGTGTTCCAGCATGAGCCGGCGATCCAGACCCGCCGCGATCTCAAGCGGTTCAAGCAATGGATGGAGACCGGCGAGGTCGCCGTCGCCTCGTCCCATCCCCCGAAGAGCTGAGGACACCGACATGCGAGCACTCACCTGGCACGGCAAGCGCGACGTGCGCGTCGAAACCCTGCCCGATCCCGAACTCGTCAACCCGCGCGACATCATCCTGAAGGTGACGTCCACCGCGATCTGCGGGTCCGACCTGCACCTCTACCACGGCGTGATTCCCACCATGCAGCCGGGCGACGTGCTCGGCCACGAGTTCATGGGCGAGGTCGTCGAGGTCGGCAAGGGCAACAGCCGGCTGAAGAAGGGCGACCGCGTGGTCGTTCCCTTCGTCATTGCCTGCGGCGCCTGCTTCCACTGCCGCAAGCTCCAGTATTCGGCCTGCGACAACTCCAATCCGGCCAAGACCGCCGACATGCCGGAGACGCTGTTCGGCCACCAGACGGCGGGCCTGTTCGGCTATGCGCATCTGACGGGCGGCTATGCCGGCGGCCAGGCCGAATATGTCCGGGTTCCCTACGCCGACGTCGGCCCGATCGTGGTGCCGGACGAACTGTCGGACGACGAGGTGCTGTTCCTGTCCGACATCCTGCCGACCGGATGGATGGCGGCGGAGAACTGCGAGATCGAGGAGGGCGACACCGTCGCCGTCTGGGGTTGCGGACCCGTCGGCCTGTTCGCGATCCAGAGCGCGCTGCTGATGGGCGCGCACCAGGTCATCGCCATCGACCATCTTCCCGCCCGGCTCGACCTCGCCGCAAAGCTCGGCGCGAAGACCATCGATTTCCGCTCGGCGGACGTCTACAGCGCCTTGCTGGACATGACCGGCGGCATCGGCCCGGACGCGGTGATCGACGCCGTCGGCATGGAGAGCCACGGCTTCTCGATGGACAACATCGTCGACTATGCCAAGCAGACCCTGATGCTGGAAACCGGGCGTCCGTCGGCGTTGCGCCAGGCGATTGTCGCCTGCCGCAGCGGTGGCCGCGTGTCGGTGCCCGGGGTCTACGGCGGCTTCGTCGACAAGTTTCCGCTCGGCGCCGTGATGGAGAAGGGCCTCACGCTGCGCTCCGGCCAGACCCACGTGCAGAAATACCTGCCCCTGCTGCTCGACATGATCCGCGAGAAGAAGATCGACACGACCTTCCTGATCAGCCACCGCCTGCCGCTCGAGCAGGCGGCCGAGGGCTACCGGATGTTCTCGGACGAACCGGACAGCACCACGAAGGTCGTCCTGAAGACCTGACGGGCGCGCAGGCGCGGCGCGGAACAAAGGCGGACCTCGCCGGTTCGGTGCCGCTGCCTGTCCGCATCAGTCTCCCCGCCACCGAAAGGGTCGTGTCATGTCGAAAACCTACCTCGTCACCGGGGGAGCCGGCTTCATCGGTCGCCATCTCTGCCTTGAGCTGCTGGCCGCCGGATGCGAGGTGAAGATCCTGGATGCGCTGATCCCGCAGGTGCATCGCGGCCGTGACATGATCGCCGACCTGCCCTCGGACATTGCCTTCATCGAGGGCGACATCCGTGATCCGCAGGCGGTCCGCACCGCGCTCGACGGGGTCGACGGCGTGTTCCATCTCGCCGCCGAGGTCGGCGTCGGCCAGAGCATGTACGAGATCGACCGCTATGTCGGGGTCAACGATCTCGGCACGGCGGTGCTGCTGCAGGCGCTCGTGGAGAAACCCGTGCGCCGCATCGTCGTCGCCTCGTCGATGAGCGTCTACGGCGAGGGCCGTTATGTCGACGGCGCGGGCCGGCCGGTGCCTGCGCAGCGGCGCACGCCCGCCGACATCGAACGCAGGAACTGGGATATCCGGCATGCGGGCGGAGAGACGCTGCGCCCTGCGCCGACCGACGAGGAAAAGCCCGTCGATCTCGCCTCGATCTACGCCCTCACCAAATATGTGCAGGAGCGGGCCGTGCTCCTGTTTGCCGAAGCCTATCGCCGGGAAGCGGTCGCGTTGCGTCTCTTCAACGTCTTCGGCCCCGGCCAGGCGCTGTCGAACCCCTACACCGGCGTGCTCGCCAACTTTTCCTCGCGCATCGCTGCGGGCGAGCGGCCGATGGTGTTCGAGGACGGCCTGCAGCGCCGCGACTTCGTGCATGTGCGCGATGTCGCCCGAGCCTTCTGCCTCGCCATGGAGGCGCCGGCCGCCAACGGCCACGTCATCACGTCGGCAGCGGCCATTCCTATGCGATCGCCGATGTCGCCCGCATGCTCGCCGGCGCCATGGGGCGCGACATCGAGCCGGAGATTCTCGGAAAATCCAGGGCCGGCGACATCCGCAACTGCTTTGCGGACATCGACAAGGCGCGCGATCTGCTCGGCTTCACACCCGCGCACCGCCTCGAGGAGTCGCTCCTCGAGCTCGCCGCCTGGGTGGCGGGACAGAACCATGTCGATCTGGGCCCGGAGATGCGCCAGCAGCTCGAACGCCACGGCCTCGTTTCGTGAGGTCAGTGCCTGACGCCGCTCGCCCCTTCGGCTTCGTCGAATGGTTCCGGCCCGGGGAACGTGCCCGGGTCCTGGAGGCCCTCGACGGCATGCGCGCGGCGGACGCGCGGTACCTGCGCACGCACCTGTCCTGGGCCGAGTTCCACGCGCCCGGCGGCCCCGAATGGTATGACTGGCTGATCCCGACGCTCGGCGCCCGGATCGACCTTCTGCCCTGCATCCACTACACGCCCCCTTCCCTGTCGCGGACAGGAACCTCCGCCGGCGCGCCGCGCCGGCTCCGCGACTATGCCGACTTCGTCGACATGGTCCTGACCCGCTACGGCGCCCATTTCACCGATGTCGAGCTCTGGAACGAGCCGAACAACCTGCTCGACTGGGACTGGCGCGACGATGTCGGCTGGGACGCCTTCTGCGAGATGGTCGGCGCCGCCGCTTACTGGACCCGCCAGCGCGGCTTTCGCGCCGTGCTCGGCGGGCCGTGTCCCTTCGACGCCCAGTGGCTGGATCTCATGGGTCAGCGCGGCGTGCTCGGCGTCGTGGACGTCGTCGGCCTCCACGGCTTTCCGGGAACCTGGGAAAGCGAAGCGGGCGGCTGGATCGGCTGGGAGCGGCAGATCGCCTGCGCCCGCGAAATCCTCGCCCGCCATGCGCCGCAGGTCCGGCTCTGGATCACCGAGACCGGCCATTCCACCTGGCGGCACGACGAGATCGGCCAGGTCCAGCGCTTCGCCGACGTCCTGTCGATGCCGGTCGATCGCGTCTACTGGTACGGCTGGCAGGATGTCGCGTCCGACGTGGCCGTGCAGGAAGGCTACCATTTCGACGAGCGCCACTATCACCTCGGGGCGGTGACCGAAGCCGGCCGGCCCAAGCTGCTGGGGCGGCTGCTGCAGGGCGGCGGCCGGCGCGCCGTGGAGACCGTGCTGGCCCTGACCACGCCGGAGCGCGACGCGCCCGAGCGGGACGCACCGGAGCTGGAGGCGCCGGAGCTGGAGGCGCCGCAGCGGCCGATCGTCATCGTCGGCGGCGCCAGCCCGCTCGGCGCCCGGCTGGCGGAC
>NZ_MCRJ01000170.1 GCF_001720135.1 Methylobrevis pamukkalensis | reverse complement strand
ATCCGTACGCCGATCCATCGTTCTCCGAGCAAGGCGACGGCTCCGGATTGCCCTTCTCCCCGTCGGGGAGAAGGTGGCGCGAAGCGCCGGATGAGGGGCCTTGCCACGCGGTACGACCTTGTCGGATGAGGGGGCCTGCAGCGCTGGCCACGGTCACGGACCGGTATCTGGGTGAGACAATGGCATCTGTGACGACAATGACGACGGACAAGCCGCCGATCCTGCAACTCGTCGGCGTGCGCAAGACGTTTGCCGATTTTGCCGCCGTCGAGCGCATCGACCTCGACGTGCGCGATGGCGAGTTCCTCACCATCGTCGGCCCGTCGGGCTCCGGCAAGACCACGCTGCTGCGCATGCTGGCCGGCATGGACCAGCCGACCGAGGGCAACATCACCCTGCGCGGCAAGCGGATCAACGACATCCCGCCGAACCGGCGGCCGACCTGCCTCGTGTTCCAGTCGCTGGCGCTGTTTCCCCACAAGAGCGTCGGCGACAACATCGGCTTTCCGCTGAAGGTGAAGGGCATCGACGCCGCTGCGCGGCGCGCCCGGGCGCTGGAACTGATGGCCGTGGTGCGCCTGCCCGAAAGCTACCTCGACAAGAACGTGATGAAATGCTCCGGCGGCGAGCGCCAGCGCGTCGCGCTGGCCCGGGCGCTGGCCTATGACCCGGAGGTCCTGTTCTTCGACGAGCCGCTGTCGGCCATCGACTACAAGCTGAAGAAGACGCTGGAAAAGGAGCTGAAGGATCTGCACCGGGCCACCGGCAAGACCTTCATCTACATCACCCACAGCCTCGAGGAGGCGATGGTGATGTCCGACCGCATCGGCGTGATGCGCGCCGGCCGCCTCGTGCAGGTCGGCACCCCGGAGGAGATCTACAATGCGCCGGTCGACCGTTTCGTCTCCGAATTCGTCGGCGAGGTGAACACGATCCGGGTGCGCCGGGAGGGCGGCGGCTGGCAGGGCGTGGATCTCGCCGGCGCGCTTTCCGTGGCCCCGCCGCGCAGCGGCACGCTCGGCGAGGAGGCCTTCGTGGTCGTCCGCCCCGAATACATGCGCTTCGTCGCCCCCGGCGAGATGGCCGACAACCGCTTTGCCGGCACCGTCGTCAACGAATATTCGCTCGGCTCGCGGATCCAGTATCAGGTGCGCGTCGGCGAGCGGACCATGCTCGTCGAACTGTCGCGCGGCCGGGCGCTCGGCGCCGAGGCCGGCCGCGAGGTGACGGTCGGCTGGGATGCCGCCGACGCCTTCACGCTCGGAGGCTGAGCGATGAGCGACGCCGCCCCCACCCTGCCGGCCGTCTCCGCCCTGCCCGCCGCCGACGTCACGCTGCGCCGCGACCGGCTGCTCTCGGTCGCGCCCGCTGCGCCGTGCCGGTCGCCGTGCTGCTTGGCCTCGGCTTTCTGGCGCCGATGGTGGCGATCTTCGGCTATGCCTTCGCCACCCCGCGCAGCTTCGACGTGTTCTCCAGCTTCACGCTGGAGAATTTCGCGGGCCTGTTCGATCCCACCAACACCGTGTGGCTGTCCTTCGGCTGGTCGCTCGGCTTTGCCATGCTCACGGTGGCGATCCTCGCCGTGGTCGCCTATCCGATCGCCTACGGCCTCAACGCGGTGTTCGGCCGCTGGTCGCAACTGGTGTCGGTGCTGTTCGTCTTTCCGCTGTTCGTGTCGGAGAATGTCCGGCTCTACGGCTGGGTCCTGTTCTTCATCAAGATCGGCGTTCTCGACGGCGGGCTGAAGTGGCTCGGCTTCGAGGGCGGGCCGGAAATCCTCTACACGCCGGTGACCACGCTGTTCGGCATGGTCTACACCTACCTGCCGTTCATGCTGTTTCCGATGACCCTCGGCCTTGCATGGTGCCGCGCGATCTGGTCGACGCCGCCCGCGACCTGGGCGCGAGCCGGTTGATGATCTGGCGCGAGGTGGAGCTGCCGCTCGCCATGCCCGGCATCCTGATCGGCATGCTGCTCACGTTCGTGCTGGCGATCGGCGCCACGGCCGAGGCGAAGATCCTCGGCGGCCAGTCGGTGATCGTGATTTCCCACGACATCGAGATCGCCTTCACCTATTCGCAGAACTGGCCGCTCGGCTCGGCGCTGGCGGTGATCGTGACGGTGTTCATCGCCGCGCTCACCCTGGCGGCGCTGGCACGGCTCGATCTCGACCGCATCCTCGGGAGGCGCTGACGATGGATCTTGCCAAACGTCGCATCGACGCGCTGATCGCCGGCTGGACCGCCTTCGTCGTCCTGCTGATCTACATCCCGATCGCCTGCGGCGCGCTCGCCGGGCTCTCGAAGGGGCGCTATTTCGGCTTTCCGATCCGCGCCTTTTCCGGCGAATGGTGGGGCAAGACCGTCGCCTCGATCGAGATCGGCATGATCGTCAAGACCTCGCTGGCCGTCGCCGTCTGCGTCACGGTCGTCTCGGTCGCGATCGCCTTCTTCGGCGCGCTCGCCTTTGCCCGGTACAACTGGAAGGGCCGCAGGCTCTTCCAGAAGCTGATCGTGCTGCCGATCTTCTTTCCGCAGCCGGTGCTGGGGCTCGCGCTGCTGCTCGCCTTCAACGCGGCCGGCATCCAGACCAACTGGGTCACGGCGGTCTTCGCCCATCTGGTCTGGATCGTCCCGGTGGTGACCCTCGTCATCGCCATCCAGGTCTACGGCTTCGACCCGACGGTGGAGGAGGCCGCCTACGATCTCGGCGCCACCCGCTGGCAGGTGTTCCGCGAGATCACCCTGCCGCTGCTGTGGCCGGGCGTCTGGTCCGGCATGCTGTTCGCCTTCCTTCTGTCGTGGAGCAACTTCCCGCTGTCGCTCTACACGACGGGCGCGGACTCGACGATTCCCGAGTGGCTCTACGCCAAGATGGTCGCCGGCTACACGCCGATGGTGCCCGCGCTCGGCACCATGGCAACGCTCGCCGCGGCGACCCTGCTGCTGGTGGCGGGGCTTGCCGGGG
Source organism: Methylobrevis pamukkalensis (assembly GCF_001720135.1). GTDB lineage: Bacteria > Pseudomonadota > Alphaproteobacteria > Rhizobiales > Pleomorphomonadaceae > Methylobrevis > Methylobrevis pamukkalensis. The sequence goes on along the minus strand of NZ_MCRJ01000170.1, from coordinate 2,907 downwards.
TCGTGTCGCGGCGGCTGAGGGCGGGGTGATGGAGCGTCGTTCGCTGCGCTCTCTGTTCCGCTCACCCCCCTCCCTGTCCTGCCGGCCTCGGGTCACGGGCCCCTTGGTGTTCGACCTGCGGTCTCACCCCCACAAGGGGGGAGGGGACGCAAGATCTTGCGTCTCCCCGTTCCGCACCTGCCGTTTCGGCGATGCGTTGGATGAACATGTCGCCGCGCCTTCATCGTTCCCTACCCCCTTGTGGGGGAGGGACAGGGAGGGGGGGCTTCGGCCTCTCGACCTTCACCAAAGCCTGACCTCGTCCGCCGCGGGGATCACCCCATGATCACGTTCGACGAGACCGAACCGCGCAAGGCGCGCCTGACCAAGAAGGCGCGGCAGGACCGCATCCTGTCGGAGATGATGGCCAATGCCACGCTGCGGGTCGGCGATCTGGCCGCCGATCTCGCCGTCTCCACCGAAACGATCCGGCGCGACCTGTTCGAACTGCAGGAGCAGGGCCTGCTCAACCGCACCTATGGCGGCGCGGTCCGGCCCTTTGCCGCCGAACCGTCCGTGACCGAGCGGCACCGGCAGATGGTGTCCGAGCGCGAGGCGATCGCGGCCGTCGCCGTGACCTTCATCCGACCGAAGGAGGTGATTGCCATCGGCGCGGGCGCAACGACCACCCATGTCGCCCGGCGCATGGCCGCCGAGTGCCGCGACATCACGGTGATCACCCATTCCTTCTCGGTCGCCACCGTGCTGGCCGCCAACCCGACGATCGAGATCATCATGTGCCCGGGGCGCTACAACGGCCGCGAGGGCATGATGGTCGGGGCCGAGGCCATCGAGTTCCTGCAGAGCTACCACGTCAACCGCGCGATCCTCGGCGTCTCCGGCATCACCGCCGAGGGGCTGGCCGATGCCGAGGCGCCGGCGGCCTGGGTGTACAAGGCGATGATGAACCGGGCGGCGGAGACGATCGTGGTTGCCGACCACAAGAAGTTCGACATGACCGCGCTGGCGATCTGGGCGCGGGTGCCGGACGTGCAGCGCCTCGTCACCGACCGGATGCCCGGCGGCGCGCTGGCACGGGCGCTGGCCCGCGCCGAGGTCGAGGTCAGCGTCGCCGGGCGCCGCTAATTCTGGGAGTGAAGACCGATGTGGATCCAGCGCCCGGCCGACCAGACCGTCGAGATCGATGTGTCCGGCCATCGCGTCGTCGCCTATGTCTACGGGACGGGTGAGGACACCGTGTTCCTGCTCAACGGTGGCCCCGGCCTGCCCTGCGACTATCTTCGCGACGCGCACATCTTCCTGGCCGACCATGGCTACCGGGTGATCGCCTTCGACCAGCTCGGCTGCGGTGCCTCGGACCGACCGGAGGATCCGGCGCTGTGGGAGATCGGCCGCTATGTGGCGGAAACCGAAACCGTGCGCCGCGCGCTCGATCTCGGCAAGGTCCATCTGCTCGGCCACAGCTGGGGTGGCTGGCTGGCGATCGAATATGCGGTCACGCATCCGGACAACATCAAGACCCTGATCCTCGAGGACACCGCCGCCGACCTGCCGCACCTGATGGAGGAGATGCACCGGCTGCGGTCCGCCCTCGGCTCGGAAACCGTGGCGATGATGCTCGCCCACGAGGCGGACGGCAGCTTCGACCATCCCGAATACCAGGCGGCGATCACGCTGCTGAACTACCGTCACGTCTGCCGGCTGGCCGAATGGCCGGCGCCGGTGATGGCCTCGCTCGGGAACTGGAACATGGCGCCCTACATGGCGATGCAGGGACCGAACGAGTTCCTCTACATCGGCAACCTGAAGGACTGGAAGCGGACGCAGGAGCTGTGCGCCTTCACCGGGCCGGCCCTGATCACCGTCGGCCGCCACGACGAGATCACGCCGGCCTGCGCCCGCCGGATGAAGGAGAGCCTGCCCCAGGCCGACCTCGTGGTGTTTCCCAACTCCAGCCACATGCCCTTCTACGAGGAGCCGGCGGCCTACGACGCCGCGCTTCTCGCCTTTCTCGGCAAGCATCGCAGCGAGAGCCCGACCCCATGACCGGCTGGAAGACCCGCAACCGCTCCGTCTACTACGAACTTGCCCCCGAGCCGGACGATCCGGATCTCGATCCGGCGACGACGGCGCTGCTCGTGATCGACGTCCAGAACGTCTATCTGCAGCGGCCCGATCGCGAGAGCCTCCCGACCGAGGCCGAGCGCGCCCATTACGACGTCTGGACGCCGTTCCACGAGCGGATGCACGGCACGGTGATCCCGAACATCGCCCGGGTGCTCGCCGCCTTCCGGGCGCGCGGCATCGAGTGCCTGTTCGCCCGCATCGCCTGCCACACCACTGACGGCCGCGACCGTTCACTGAGCCAGAAGAAGCCGGGCTTCAACAACCTGCTGCTGCCGAAAGACGACGCGCCGTCGCAGATCGTCGAGACGCTGGCGCCCGCCGGCGACGAGATCGTGGTGATCAAGACCACCGACAGCGCGCTGACCGGGACCAATCTCCGGCTGATCCTCGCCAACCTCGGCATCCGCACCGTCGTCTGCGTCGGCATCTTCACCGACCAGTGCGTCTCCTCGACCGTGCGCAGCCTTGCGGACGAAAGCTTCGACGTGGTGGTGCTGGAGGACTGCTGCGCCGCGGCAACCGATGCGCTGCAGGCGCGCGAGCTGGAGATCATCAACATGATCTACTGCAACGTGATGCGCGCGGACGAGATGCTGGCGCTGATGGGGGTGGAATGATGGCAGCGGCCTGCCCGTCAATCCAGGTTGTCTGTCACCGCCGGGTCTGGTGTGCTGAGCCCCACCCCTCTCCCTGTCCCTCCCCCACAAGGGGGAGGGGACGCCGGATTCGATCGGCTTTCGAAAACGACCGCTCGTCACGGCGAAGGGCCTGCGAAACAGA
>NZ_MCRJ01000169.1 GCF_001720135.1 Methylobrevis pamukkalensis | reverse complement strand
AACGACTGACCGAGCGATTGGGAACCCGTCCAAGCGTGGGCGCCATGGTCATGGATTACGTGTCACAATTCGAACCCAGCCACGTTTCCATCTTCGGGTGCGACTTCAAGAAGACAAGAACATTTTATAACAAGTATCCCGTGGCCGACACACATGACTTCGAGAAGGAACGCCTCATGTGCGAAAGTCTGTGTGAACACCGAGGCTGGAAAATCATCTGCAATCATCCGGAATCGCAGTCAAACGACTGACGCCCCCACAAGGGCCGCGTCCGGCTTCTCCGACACTGCAGGGATCTCCCGGATGGTGTCGCCCGCGCCGATCCCGCTGGACGAGACGCTGTGGCCGGGCACGCGCGACGATCTCTAAGGCCACTCCAAGGCGGTGAAGACCGCGCTCGGGCTGCAGATGGTCGATCAGGGAGCGTCTGCCCTCGGCAGTCGCTCCCTGACGGCGTTGCGTTCAGATCATCGGCAGCGCCGTGGCACCGTGCTGTTGACCCGCACGGATCGGCCACACCTGAAAGCGGATCGGATCTTCACGCGATGCGAGCTCCCCCTCTGAGGGAAGCCAGATCTGCCTCAACCCTGAAACGAACACCACTTTTGCCAGTGTTCAATCCAGCAGTGCAAGTTCGGCCTCGGTCCACGTTCCGATGCCCCGGCCGTTCAGGAATTTCATCATCCAGAGGCGTCCGAATTCATCGTTCATGTGGCGCAGGTCTTTGGGCGGATGGGCCGGCTCGCCCATACCTTCCTGGGTCGCCAGCCGCTTCGAGCCTTTCGAATAGGTCATGTTGGTCGCCGAGCCGTTGACGACGGTCTTCAGCGGCTGGCTCAGGAACTCCGCGTTCAGCGGCTCATAGAATTCGCGGTTGGCGGCCGCGATCCATGCTTCGTAGCCGCGGGTCGCCTGGCCGCCCTTGCGCCGGATGTCGGCCTTCAGCGGTTCGTGACCGAGATAGATGCGCTTGTCGGTCGCACTGCGGATAAGCATCAGGAGTTTGTAGGACAGCTGGTCCTTCACCCCCTCCTGGAAGGCGGCCTTCAGCGCCTTGCGCGAGAAATGCTGTCGGGGCGCAATCGCATGGCCCATCAGCGCCATGCCATGAAGGAGAATGATGTCATACGCGGCGAGTTCGATGAAGCTGTGCCCGCCGGACGTGAACCGGAGCGATTCGAGAAGCACAGGGTTGGTCGCCACGAGCCTTCCCTCGGAAAGCTCCAGATTCTTGAGGCCATCCCGCTGCTGGCCGAAGAAGGTGATGTCCACGCCTTCGCAACGCGCGGCAAGAGCCGTCCAGCCCTGTTTCAGGGCGGCGATGTGACTGTTTCCAAGGACCGCTATCTTCACGCTTCACCTCCAAATGCGGCCAGAAGTTCTTCCTCGCACACGTCGCCGCTGGCAACATTGTTGCCGGCGCGGCCGGTCGCCTTGCCTCGCGGCACGTCGCCGTCAGCACGCACGAACCTGCGAGCTTCCAGTTCCTGGGCGCGCCGGCGCAAGAGCTTGATCGCGGAGGCAGGAAGTTCGATGGGCCCGAACTTCGTCTCGTGCGCCGTGAAGAAGTGATTCATCACGAAATCGACGCCGGACGGGGTGACGCTCCGCATGTTCGGCTCGAAGAAGATGCCCCGGAACACCGGGCTTGTGATGATCTCGAAGGACGGGAAGTAATCGACGAAATCGAACTCGCCCGCGATCTGGCCGGCCACCGCCCGAAGGACGCATTTCGAATAGGACGTCGCGACGAGGACATGATCGCCCGAATTCGTTGCGGTGAGCGGCACGGGGGAGACCGTCAGAATGAACTTCAGGTTCTTGTTGACGCCGCGCATCGCCTTGATGACCGCGGTCAGGTTGCCATGGATCGTGGCGAAGTCCTGATTGCGGAAGCCATGGCGCGTCGCGTCGTATTCGCCGGCGACGGTGCCGGGACACATCGGATACTCGTAGCCCTCCTGAAGGTTCACCCAGCTTTCCGTCAGTCCCATCGTGAAGACGAACACCTCCGCTTCGACAATGGCCGCCTTGAAGGCCGCGATCGACGCGGCGCGAGAGGCGAACACCTCTTCACGGCTTTCGAAACCACCCGGTTCGACAGCGGGACGGAAGGGATCGAACACACCGCTCTCGCTCTCCCAGCATTCGTCCGGAGGAACGGCAGTGCCGAGCGCCCAGGAGGTCCACTGCCGCAGCAGCGAGGTGGTGTAGATATTGCCGGTCCGGGCGGAAAACACGCCGTAATTGAACAGTTTCCGCGTTTCAGGGGCCATTCCGGGCGGATTCGTTTCCGTGATGTGCCAGTTGAGTCCCCGGTCACGCAGCGCCCGCCCGACATGCTGCGCAAAGCAGGAGCCGAACGTGACCACGGGCGCCGTCCCGGAAATCGGAAATTTTGGCGACCATAAATTCTCGATCGCGAACAGTGATCGGTCGGAGACAGCGGGCCTCCAGAACGACGACTGCGGCAAATTCTGATACGGGTTCATTCCCTCTATCCCCAATTAAACAACGCAGCGAGACTATGGCCAATTGAACCATCCCGCGATCAATATCGCAAATGGTTCTCGGCCTCTCGGCCATAATCCGGAGGCCGAGGAATGGTCGCGAAGCGAACGCCAGATTTCCTCTGACAGGGGACGACCGACGGGCTGCTGGGCCTGTGTCCTGGGGGTGCCGAAGCCGGCGTGAGCGTCGGCTCTGCGGCAAGATCCTTGCCGATCAGCGGGCTGGCAGCCGTGCGCCGGAATATCCCGCAGCCGCAACCCGTGCGCAGAGATCCGCCCATTCGCAGCCTCCGCAGGCGGAGAGGCCGTCGCCGCGGGCGACGGCCGCCCGCATCCGTGCAAGCAGCCCGGCCGTGGGCACAAGGCGCAGGCCGGGGGCAGTATCCTGCCCGGTCATCGCCGCCACGACCTGTTGCGCGCGCTGGTCCCGGGCCAGAACGCTCGCCGCCCGGCAGTGAGCCTCGGCGTCGCCGAGCAGCGGGGCGCAGATGTCGTCCGGGCCCTCGACGATCAGGATCTGCGCGCCGGCCGCGATCCTCGCGACCATCCGGTCGTAGTTGGCGACGAAGGCCGGGCTGTAGCCCTCCCCCACATAGGTGAGCATGCAGAGAAGATGGTGGGCGCGCAGCCGGACGGGCGGGTCGCCCGGCCCGTCCGGCGCGTTGCAGGTGGTCATCGACACCGGCGCGGCAGGGCGCGAGGTCAGCGGGTCGCGCGAGGCGGATCCAGCGGTCGCCGGCCGCAACCGTTGCCGCCGCCAGCGCCGACTTGAGGATGCCGCCGAGCACGAAGGGCGCGACGCCGAGGGCAAACGCCTTCTCCGCGCCGATCAGGACGCCGAGCCAGGCGCCACCGATGACAAGGCACAGCGCGTTGGCGACCAGCATCGCCGCAAGGCTGCGCATCAGCCGCCGTCCGGTCCAGCCGCGCTCGGCGAGAAGGCCGACGAGGCCGCCGATGATCGGGAAGGCGACGAGATAGCCGACCGTCGGGCCGGCGAAATGCGCAAGGCCGCCGGCCCCGCCCGCCAGCACCGGCGCCCCCAGCATCGCCTCGCCGAGCCAGGCGAGGATCGTCAACGTGCCGAGCCGGGCACCGTAGAGCGCGCCGATCAGCGTGACGCCGAAGGTCTGCATGGTCATCGGCACCGGCACCATCGGCACCTCGATCCGCGAACAGGCGGCGAGAAACAGCGTGCCGAGCGCCACGGCGGCGATCTTGACGAGCGGGCTCTGGGCGGACAGGCGCAGCGGCGCGGCCGGGCGGGGGATAGCGACGAGGGACATGGGATCTCCTTGAGTTCGATAATTATCTATAATTTGCGGATTCGATCTATAAAGGAGTTCATGTTTTTCGATCTGGCGCAAGGGCGCCCGGCGCCGCGCATGGTCGCAGGCGCGGTCGCGACGAAAAATCCCGTCAACGCCGCCGAGGCATCGCGATGGTGGACGCGGTCGCAGATGAGGGAAGTCGAAGCGCGCGGGACCGCCTCAGCCGACGATGGCGAAGGCCTCGCGGGTGCGGCCCGACGGCGTGGTGACCCGGCGCTCGCCGATCCATTGCACGTGGCGGGCCAGGGTCGCCGCCGCGGTGTCGACGTCGCCGCCCCGCAGCGCGGCAAGGATGGCGAGGTGGTCGTGGTCGGTGCGCGCCTCCCAGTCCGATCGCCAGGAGGCGAACAGGAAGCGCGCGCTGGCGCCATGCAGGTCGTCGATCGCCGCCAGCAGGCGCGGCATGCCGCAGGGATCGAGGATCAGCCGGTGGAAGCGCCGGTTCGCCGCCTCCCAGCTGGCGACATCGCGCGAGCCGTCGCGGCCCGGGTCGCGGCCTCGGCGGCGTCGAGCACGGCGCCGGTCAGATGCGGCGCGGCGTTGCGCAGCGCCAGCACCTCCAGCGCCGCCCGCATCTCGGCCACCTCGCGCACCGTGTCGCGGTCGAAGCCGGCGACGCGCACGCCGCGGCGCGGCTCGCTGCGCGCCAGCCCCTGCGCTTCCAGACGGCGGAAGGCCTCGCGCACCGGCACATGGCTGGCGCCGAATTCCTCGGCCACATGGTCCTGCCGCAGCCGCGCGCCCGGCTCCAGGGCGCCAGCGATGATCCGTTCGGCGAGAACGCGGGCGATCCGGGCGGCCACCGTTTCCGAGGATGTCGTCATGCAAGCCCCTGACAAGGAAGGAGAAGAGCCGGACCGAGCGGACCGCGCGAAACCGCGGGCGGCCTGCGCGCACACGGTGCAAATCGGGGAGCGGGATATTTTCCGCCTTTGATCACCGCATCGCAGCGGCTATGGTGCCGCTCACCGTATGACTGTTGCATGGAAAACCACATCCCTTGAAAATCCGCCTACGGTAAACCGGGGATTAACAGTTTGGGCCGATATTTCTCGAAGGGGTATCGGGCAACACGGGCAGATCTGGCAGGCCGACTTGAAACAGCTCATCGATTTTTGCCGCGGCGCGTCCTCCTGGGCAGGCGAGTTTCTCGCCCGCCGGACCGTCGGCAACAGCGGTCGTGCCGGCTTCGGCCCGACCCATGACGGATGCAGGTCGCGGGTTCGCATCGCCGCCGTCGTCGCAGCCACGCTGCTGGTCGCCGTCACCGGCGTCGGCCCCGTGCAGGCGGCGGACAACCGCACGCTCGATCTCTACAACACCCACACCCGCGAACGCCTGAAGATCACCTTCAAGCAGAACGGCCGCTACGTCGAAAGCGGGCTGCGCGAGCTCAACCGCTTCCTGCGCGACTGGCGCCGCAACGAATCGCGCAAGATGGATCCCCGCCTGTTCGACACGGTCTGGGAGGTCTATCGCCAGTCCGGATCGCGCAAGCCGATCCATGTCGTCTCCGCCTATCGCTCGCTGGCCACCAACGATTCCCTGCGTTCGCGCTCCAAGGGCGTCGCCAAGCACAGCCAGCACACCATGGGCAAGGCGATGGACTTCTATCTTCCGGACGTTGGTGTCGCCAAGCTGCGCACCATCGCGCTGAAGATGCAGCGCGGCGGCATCGGCTACTATCCGACGTCGAACAATCCCTTCGTCCACGTCGACGTCGGCAGCGTGCGCCACTGGCCGCGCATGACCCGCGCCCAGCTGGCCAAGGTCTTCCCCGACGGCAAGACCGTGCACATGCCGAGCGACGGCCGCCCCATGGCCGGCTACGAGCAGGCGCTGGCCGAGCTGAAGCGGACCCAGGCCTCCAGCGCCCCGCTGTCGCTGCGCGCCGAAGGCGAGAAGAAGCGGCCGAAGGGCCTGCTCGCCATGCTGTTCGACAGCGGCGAGGACGACGAGGAAGAGATGAACGCCGCCAGCGGCGCCGGCGCGGAAGAGGCTCCGGCCCCGGTCCGCGTCCAGCAGCCGGCGCGCCAGGAACTGCGCAACACGCCGCCGAAGGCCGTCGCCGCGCCCGCTCCGGTCCGCGTCCAGCCGGCG
>NZ_MCRJ01000168.1 GCF_001720135.1 Methylobrevis pamukkalensis | reverse complement strand
CTCGGCCTTGCCATCGTCGCCCGCGTCGCCGAGGCCCATGGCGGCAGCGCCACCCTGGAGGACCGGCCGGGCGCGGGCTGATCGCCGCGATCCGCGTGCCGCTGGCGCCCGCCGGGGAGGAGGTCTGATGCGCATCCGCCGTCTTGCGCTTGTCGCCTGCGCGATGCTGGCCGTGGCCATGCTGCCGCGGCCACTTGCCGCCGCCGATCTGGTGATCGCCGGCTCGACCGACCGTGCGGCGATGCAGCCGCTGCTCGACGCCTTCGCGCGGCTGCGGCCGGATCTCGAGGTCGACTATCTGGAACGGGAGACGGTGGCGCTCTACGAGGGCGTGCGGGGCGGCGGCCTGTCGCCGGCGCCGGATCTGGTGATCTCGTCGGCGGCCGACCTGCAGGTGCGGCTCGTCAACGACGGCTTCACCCGCCGCCACGTCTCGCAGGCGACGGAGCGGATGCCCGGCTGGGCGCGCTGGCGCAGCGAGGCCTTCGGCTTCACGATCGAGCCGCTGGTGTTCGTGGTCAATCCGGCGCTGCTGCCGCCGGAGCATCGTCCGCAGAGCCGCAACGAACTGGCCCGGCTGGTCCGGGCGGGCGGCGTGGACGGGCCGCGCGTTGCCACCTACGACGTCGGCCAGAGCGGCATCGGCTATCTGGCGGCAAGCTTCGACGCCGTGACCATGAGCGACTACTGGCCCTTCGTGGAGACGATCAGCGGCTCGGGCCTTCTGACCGCCTGCTGCACGGCGGACGTGCTCGACATGGTGGCGGAAGGCCGCGCGCTCGTCGGCTACAACGTGCTCGGCTCCTACGCACGGGCGCGCGCGAAGGCCGACGATCGGGTCGTCGTGGTGATGCCGGAGGATTTCACGGTGGTGATCGCCCGCGTGGCGGTGATCCTGCGGAAGGCGGCGCATCCGGACGCGGCCGGGGCCTTTCTCGACTTCCTGCTGTCGCCGGACGGCCAGCGGGTGCTGGGCGACGACGCGCTCCTGCCCGAGGGCGGAACGAAGATGACGGGCGCCGTGCGCGGACCGATCCGCACCATTGCCCTCAATGCGGCCCTGCTGGCGGTGACCGACCCGATGCGCCGACGGCAGTTCATCGACCTGTGGCGGGGGGTGACGACCAACGTGCCGTGACGGGCGTCCGGAAATGTTCGACGGAACCCGTGGCATGTCGGCTCGCCCGAAGCCCCGGCCGATTGGCCGGAGCGGGGGCGAACGAAGGTCTCAGAGGCTCGTGCGGTCGAACGCGTCGGCGCGGATGCCGAGGCGGCGCATGGCGCTGCTGTTGGGCTTGCGGTGACGCTCGACGTCGCCGGCGGCCGACACGGCCGCGGAGAAGATGCCGAGGATGTCGCTGAGGCCGCGGGAAATGCTGTGGGCGCGCTTGGTCGCCATGGTCTTGGTCCCTGTCATCGATGCCGGACCCATGCCCGGCCGTCTCGTTCGTGACCACACCTAGATGCGCCCGATGCCGCATTGCAACAAGTGCAGATCGGGGAAGGCAGCCGTGCAGTGCAAGCATGCTTGGCAGCCATCGAAAAACCGCGGTTCACACCCTGCCGCGACAGGCTCGTGACAGGTCCGTGGGGCATGCTCGGCGCTGCCGACCTTGCGCCTCGACGCGCGCGAGGCACGCGACGTCAGGAGGAACGGCCGGATTTTCGGTCGTGACGTCTCCGGCAATTCGGCCTAGGCTTCGGCCAAAAGGCAAAACAAGACGGCGGCCATCGCCGCCTGGGAGGAAAGCAAGATGAAGAAATTCACCCTCGGCCTCATCGCCGCGGCCGCGATCGCCATGCCGGCCGTCGCCTTCGCCGCCGACTACAAGATCCTGGCGCCGGCCGCCCCCGGCGGCGGCTGGGACCAGACCGCCCGCACCATCCAGTCGGCCCTGCAGGACGAGGGCATCTCCGGCTCGGTGCAGGTGATGAACGTTCCGGGCGCCGGCGGCACCATCGGCCTCGCCCAGTTCGCCAACCAGACCAAGGGCGACCCGACCCAGCTCATCGTCGGCGGCTACGTGATGGTCGGCGCGATCCTCACCAACAACGCGCCCGTCACCCTCAAGGACGTGACGCCGATCGCCCGCCTCACCGGCGAATCCGAGGCGATCGTCGTGCCCGCCTCCTCCGACATCCAGACCCTCGACGACCTGATCGCCAAGCTCAAGGCCGATCCGGGCGCGGTGTCCTGGGCTGGCGGCTCGGCCGGCGGCACCGACCACATCGCCGTCGGCCTGATCGCCAAGGCGGCCGGCGTCGACCCGACCAGGATCAACTACATCGCCTATTCGGGCGGCGGCGAGGCGCTGGCGGCGATCCTCGGCGCGCAGGTCACCGCCGGCATCTCCGGCTGGGGCGAGTTCGAATCCCAGGTCAAGGCCGGCACGCTGCGCCTGCTCGCCGTGAGCGGCGACAAGCGGATCGAGGGCGTCGACGCCCCGACGCTGACCGAGGCCGGCATCGACGTGGTGCTGCAGAACTGGCGCATGATCGCTGCGGCCCCGGGCCTGACCGACGAGCAGAAGGCCGCCGTCACCGCGGACATCAAGAAGATGGCCGAGAGCCCGACCTGGCAGAAGGCGCTGGCCGACAAGGGCTGGGCCGACACCTACCTCGACGGCGACGCCTTCGCGGCGCAGCTCGACAAGGACATCGCCGCCACCGAGGGCGTGCTCCGCGACATCGGGCTGGTGAAGTGAACCACGAACCGGGCGCCGAGCCCACCTCCCGCACCGAAAGGCGCCGCCCCGACCGGGCGGCGCTGGCCATCGCCGCCGGCCTTGCCGCCTTGGGCGTTGTGATCTTCGTCGACACGGCGCGGATCGGCGGCGCGGCGAGCTATGCCCGCGTCGGCCCCACGGTGTTTCCCTATGTGATCGCCACCGCGCTGCTGCTGCTGGCGGCCGGCACGGCCGTCAAGGCTGGCGCGGCGACTTCCCGGCGCGCGAGCGCGACGAGATCCCGCCGCTCTTGTGGATCGTCGGCGGGCTCCTGGCGCAGATGCTGCTGCTGACCACCGTGGGCTTCTCGATCGCCACCGGCATCCTGTTCGCCGCCACCGCCAGGGGTTTCGGCCGCGGCCCGCTGTGGATGACCGTGCCGATCGGCATCGTGCTGTCCTTCGTGATCTGGCTGATCTTCGCCCGGGTGCTGCAGCTCTCGCTGCCGGCCGGCCCGATCGAGCAGCTGTTCATCTGACGCCCTGCCGCCATTGACCGGAGGACGCGGGGCCGACCCCTCGCCCTTCGAGACGGTCGCTCCGCCCCGACCCGACCTTGAGGACGCGCCCACCGGCCGCGTCCATCCGTTTCACGAGACCGGCGACCGGATGCGCCCAGCATCGCGCGCGGCATGAGGCATCGCCATGGATACCTTCTCTCTGCTCGCCGATGGCCTGATGACGGCCATGCAACCGATGAGCCTCGTCTACGCGCTGATCGGCGTGCTGCTCGGCACCGCCGTGGGCGTGCTGCCCGGCATCGGCCCGGCGCTGACCGTGGCGCTGCTGCTGCCCGTGACCTACAAGCTCGACCCGGCCGGCTCGCTGATCATGTTCGCCGGCATCTACTACGGCGGCATGTATGGCGGCTCGACCACGTCGATCCTGCTCAACACCCCCGGCGAGAGCGCCTCGATCATCACCGCGCTGGAGGGCAACAAGATGGCCCGGGCCGGGCGCGGCGGCCCCGCGCTTGCCACCGCCGCCATCGGCTCCTTCGTCGCCGGCCTGATCGCCACCATCGGCCTCGCCTTCCTCGCCCCCACCGTGGTGAAGCTCGCGATCGGCTTCGGCCCGGCCGACTATTTCGCGCTGATGGTGCTCGCCTTCGTCACCGTCTCGGCCGCCTTCGGCTCCTCGGCGCTGATGGGCCTGACCTCGCTGTTCGTCGGCCTGTCCCTCGGCCTCGTCGGCATCGACCTCCAGACCGGCCAGGCGCGTCTCTCCTTCGGCATCCCCGACTTCCTCGACGGCATCGAGGTGACGACGCTCGCCGTCGCCCTGTTCGCCATCGGCGAAGCGCTGACCATCGCCGCCGCCGGCGCCCGGGCGCCCGACAAGATCGAGCCGGTGCGCGGCTCGGTGTGGATGACGGCCAGCGACTGGGCCCGCTCGTGGAAGCCGTGGCTGCGCGGCACGGTGATCGGCTTCCCGATCGGCGCCATGCCGGCCGGCGGCGCCGAGATCGGCACCTTCCTGTCCTATGCCGCCGAAAAGCGCCTGTCGAAGCATCCGGAGGAATTCGGCAACGGCGCGATCGAGGGCGTTGCCGGGCCGGAAGCCGCCAACAACGCCTCGGCCGCCGGCACGCTGGTGCCGCTGCTGACCCTCGGCCTGCCGACCTCGGCCACGGCGGCGATCATGCTCGCCGGCTTCCAGCAGTTCGGCCTGCAGCCCGGGCCGCTGCTGTTCGCCACCCGGCCTGAACTGGTCTGGGGCCTGATCGCCAGCCTCCTGATCGCCAACCTGATGCTGCTGGTGCTGAACCTGCCGCTGGTGGGCCTGTGGGTGCGCCTGCTGGCGATCCCGCGCCCGTGGCTCTACGCCGGCATCCTGACCTTCTCCACCCTTGGCACCATCGGCGCCAATCCGTCGCCGGTGGAACTCGCCGTGCTGCTCGCCTTCGGCCTGCTCGGCTACGGCATGCGCCGCTTCGGCTACCCGATCGCGCCTGTGGTGATCGGCCTGATCCTCGGCCCGCTCGCCGAGCAGCAGCTGCGCCGCGCGCTGGCGATCAGCCAGGGCGACCCGCTGGTGCTGGTGTCCTCGCCGCTGGCGATCACGCTCTACCTCATCGCCGCCGCCGCCGTGCTGCTGCCGATGCTGATGCGCCTGCGCGGCCGCGGCGACGTGCTCAGGCAGATCGCCTCCGACGAGGATTGAAGGGATTGGGGAGCAGCTTGCCGGGGAGACCTGGAGGAGGCCGTGGGCGAACGGCTGGCGCGCCTGCGTGGACCGAACGGTGCGAAGGTGCATGTCACGACGCGAACGCGACCTGCTCTCCCGCCACGCCCGGTGTGATGCTCGCCCACAAGGCGATCATCAATGCCTCGGGGACTCTGGGCGCAAGGCTGACCCTCCCGGAGCAGGGTATCGGCTATGGCTTGGCGGACGCTGCTAGGTCGGGATCAACATTTTGAGCACGGCAAGTGCACCATCTGTATTCGTCGGATCGAGCGGATAGCGGGTGCGCGGGTCCCTGATGTTCAGATAGGCCGTCGGCTTTTCCGGGAAGGATTTGTCTGTGGCGCTACGTTTGTAAGCTTTGTAGCAGTAGCCGTTCGTGACGATCACGACATCGCAGGTCGGGAACTCGGCCGCATATCGGTTCGCCTGCCCTGTCGCGTAGTGCAGACCTTCACTGAGCCCTTTCGTCTCGATGATGATGGAGCACTCATCCGGATCGTCCTTGTAGCCCCTCACCGGCTTTCGGAAGCAGGCGATGTCGGCGCGGCCCACGCCGGGGACATTCAATTCGATCTGCATGCGCTGTTCCGCCCATCCGAGCGCAAGAAGCAGCGGAACGGTCAGAAACGTGCGGGCTTCATGTTCCTTGGTCAGATGCCAGGGCCGCCCGAGATAAAAGCCAGCCAGAAGGCGGATCCGGCGCAGGGCCACCGTCAGGTCTTCCGCCGCGGCAGGTCTCAGTCCGAAATCGATCAGGCCTCTCGTCAGCACCTCATCGTCGACTCTGTCCGTCTTTCGAGGCTCGTCCTCAGGTTCCTTGACCGGGACAGTGGCGAGGATGCGATCGGCCTCGGCGATGAGATGGGCCTGGTTGACGCCCTGGATCGTCGAACGGGTCAGTCCGCTTGTGACGACGGGGCTGGACGGAACACACCAGTCCACATAGCACCATCCCCCCAAGTCCCAGCCGTCAAAATCCTTCAGCCAATCCTTGCCGCCGTCCCCACTATGCTGTCCGTCACGCTCGACGACCCGGCCAACCGCGCGGATGCGGGACATGCCTTGCTTCAGGATCACGACATCGCCGATCTTGACCGTTCTCATTGTCTCCCTCTGCGACGTTCCGCCTACAAAGGCGATGCCATGATCGAGGAAACGGTCGTCATAGCTCCGTTGATTCGAGCCCGCAGCGATCTGCCAGTAAGCCATGTCTGATCCGACGCAATGGATTGAAGAATGCGCCATAGGAGCAGCCGCGCGCGAAATGCGCAACGTGTATGGCGCGGTCCGCTGAACTTTATG
>NZ_MCRJ01000167.1 GCF_001720135.1 Methylobrevis pamukkalensis | reverse complement strand
TATCCGGACCTCAAGGAGCATATCGCCACCGTGTTCCGGTCCGGCGAGCCGCTGGAGCACCAGTTGCCGAGGGACGCCGCCGGCAAGCATTTTCTCGTGCGTCTCATGCCTTACCGCAGCAACGGCGGGCGGACCAAGGGCGTCGTCGTGACGCTGCTCGACGTGACGACGCTGGCCGAGGCCGAGGAACACCAGCAGGTGCTGATCTCGGAACTGAACCACCGGGTGAAGAACATGCTGGCCGTGGTGATCAGCATCGCCAACCACACTTACGAGAAGACCCCCGCCCCGGAAGAGTTCCTCGCCGCCTTCACCGGCCGGCTCCATGCGATGGCACGGGCGTACGGGCTGCTGTCGCGCACCAACTGGAAGAATGCCGCGATCGGCGAACTGGTGCGGCAGGAGGTCGAGGCCTTCGACGCCGCACGCTTCGACCTCTCCGGCCCGAAGGGACATCTCTCCCCGCAGCAGGGCCTGTCGATCGGCATGGTGATCCACGAGCTGGCGACCAATGCCTCGAAATACGGCGCGCTCTCCAAACCGGGCGGAACGGTCCGCATCCTCTGGAGCACCGATCACCAGCGGTTCACGCTCACCTGGCAGGAACGGGACGGCCCGGCCGTGAACCGGCCCGAGCGGGAGGGCTTCGGCCTCACCCTCGTCAAGGGCGAGATCGGTTACCGCTTCGGCGGAACGGTGGAGACGCTGTTCGAGCCGACGGGCCTGATCGTGCGGATCTCCTTCGCGCTGAACGCTTGAGGACCGCCGGCCTCCTGCCCTGCCGGGGCCGGCCGGGGACCGCGACCGGAGCGCCCCTGCCCCGCAGGAACAAAGCCCGCACTGCGCTGTTCCAGAGCATGCTCTCCCCCGCTCCGCTGTTTCGGACGGCGCGCGGGGAGGCCGCAGGAACACAGGGAGCAACGGGGTGGCGCCACGAGCAAACTGGAAGGGCACGCTGAAGATCGCGGAAGTGACCTGCGCCGTCGCCCTCTACACGGCCGCCTCCACGTCGGAGCGCGTCGCCTTCCACACCATCAACCGCGCGACGGGCAACCGCGTCCACCGCGAATTCGTCGACAGCGAGACCGGCAAGCCGGTGGAGCGCGACGACCAGGTCAAGGGATACGAGGTCTCGTCCGGCGACTTCGTGATCCTGACGTCCGATGAGGTCGCCTCGGCGGTTCCCGAAAGCGACAAGACGCTCGCCCTCTCCGCCTTCATCGCCTGCGGCGATGTCGAAGACGTCTATTTCGACAAGCCTATTATCTCGCCCCCGCCGACGCGTCGGCGGTCGAGGCCTTCGTGCTCATCCGCGACGGGATGGCCCGGAAGAATGTCGCGGCGATCGGGCAGACGGTGCTGTTCCGCCGGATCCGCACCCTGCTGGTCCGCCCGCACGGCAACGGGTTGATCGCGACCACGCTCAACTACGACTACGAGGTGGTCTCCGAGACGGAGGCCTTCGACGACATTCCCGCAACCAAGATCGAGGGCGAAATGCTCGATCTCGCCGGCCACATCATCAAGACCAAGAAGGGCAAGTTCGATCCGAAGACCTTCGACGACCGCTATGACGCCGCGCTTGCCGAACTCGTGAAGGCGAAGCTGGAGGGTCGGAAGATCGAGGTCCGCAAGGAGCCGGAGCCGGGCAAGGTCGTCAGCCTGCTGGAAGCGCTGCGCGAGAGCGCGGGCAGCAAGTCCAGCAAGGCGAAGGCCGGCAAGGCAAAAGCCAGCAAGGCGAAAGGCGCCTCGCCTGCCAAGCGCAAGTCCGCGTCTGCGGGAAAGACGGCGGACGCGACGAAGGCGGCGCCCCGCCGCAAGGCGGGCTAGGCCATGGCGCTCGAGACCTACCGCAAGAAGCGCGACTTCACCGCCACGTCCGAGCCTAAGGGCCGGAAGGGCCGCAAGGGCAGCGGCAACAGCTTCGTCATCCAGAAACATGCGGCGCGGCGCCTCCACTATGATCTGCGGCTGGAGATGGACGGCGTGCTGCGCAGCTGGGCCGTGACCCGCGGCCCGAGCCTGGTGCCCGGCGACAAGCGCCTCGCCGTCCACGTCGAGGACCATCCGCTCGACTACGGCGACTTCGAGGGGACGATCCCGAAGGGCGAATACGGCGGCGGCACGGTGATCGTCTGGGATCGCGGCACCTGGTCGCCAGTCGGCGATGCCGACAAGGGCTATGCCAAGGGCCACCTCGAATTCGAACTCGACGGCACCAAGCTCGGCGGCCGCTGGCATCTCGTCCGCATGCACGGCAAGCCGGGCGAAAAGCGCGAGAACTGGCTGCTGATCAAGGGCGAGGACGATTTTGCCCGGGCGGAGGGCGCCGGCGACATCCTGGAGGAACGTCCGGAATCGGCCAAGACCGGCCGTGAGATTGCCGACGTTGCCGGCGAGGACCCCGGCTGGTCGTCGAAGACGGGCAAGATCGACAAGCCCGCGAAAGCCCAGCCCGCGAAGAAAAATACGGCGGCCGGCGCCAGCAAGCGGCCCGTTCGAAGAAGAAGGCCGAGCCGGAGCCGTCCGCGGCAACAGCGGCAGATGTGCCCGATCCGTCCACCTTCAAGGGCGCGAAGAAGGCGGCCCTGCCGGACTTCGTCGAGCCGATGCTGGCGACCCTCGTTGCCGCCGCGCCCTCCGGCGACACCTGGCTGCACGAGATCAAGTTCGACGGCTACCGCCTGCAGGCCCGCATCGAGGCGGGGCGGGTCAAGCTGCTGACCCGCAGCGGCCTCGACTGGACGAAGAAGTTCGGCAAGACGGTGGTGGCCGCGCTGCAGGATCTTTCCGTCGGCACGGCGATCCTCGACGGCGAACTGGTGGTGGAGACCGCGTCCGGCGCCTCGGACTTTTCCGCCCTGCAGGCCGACCTGAAGGAGGGCCGCAGCGACCGCTTCGTCTTCTATGCCTTCGATCTTCTCCATCTGGACGGCCACGACCTGCGCGCCCTGCCGCTGACGGACCGCAAGACCCTGCTGCGGCAGGTGGTGGGCGAGGCCGGCGGCCTCGTCCGCTTCAGCGACCATTTCGACGAGGGCGGCGCCATGGTGCTGCGCCACGCCTGCCGCCTCAGCCTCGAGGGCATCGTCTCCAAACTGCGCGACGCCCCCTACCGCACCGGGCGCGGCAAGAGCTGGGTGAAGTCGAAATGCTCCGCCCGGCAGGAGTTCGTCATCGGCGGATTCATGCCGTCGAGCGTGTCGCGCAAGGCGATCGGCTCGCTCGTCCTCGGCGTCTACGACGGAGGGGACCTGCACCATGTCGGGCGGGTCGGCACCGGCTTTTCGACCGCGGTCGCGGAAGACCTGTTTCGCAGGCTCGACCGGATGCGCGTCGCCGACAGCCCGTTCGGGGCGCCGCTGACGGCGGACGAGGCGCGGCAGGTCCGCTACGTGCGCCCGGAGCTCGTCGCCGAGGTCGAGTTCCGCGCCTGGACGGCCGACGGCCACCTGCGCCACGCCTCCTTCCGGGGCCTGCGCGAGGACAAGGCGGCGCGTGAGATCATCCGCGAAGTGCCGAAATCGGCAAAGGCCCCGCCGGCGCAGCGCCGGACCGTGCGGCTGACCCATCCCGATCGCCTCTACTGGCCGGACGACGGGGTGACCAAGGAGGGTCTGGCCGACTATTACGCCGAGATCTGGCGCCACATCGCCCCGCATGTGGTTCACCGCCCGCTCGCGCTGCTGCGCTGCCCGAACGGCATCACGGGCGAGGCCTTCTTCCAGAAGCACGCCTGGAAGGGGCTCAATCCGGCCATTGCTCTGGTGAAGGATCCGGCCGATCCGGACGGGGCACCGCTGATCAGCATCAACGACCTCGACGGCCTGATGGCCCTCGTCCAGTCGGCCGTCCTCGAGATCCATCCCTGGGGGGCGTCGCTGGAGGACTGGGAGCGGCCCGCCACGATCGTCATGGATCTCGACCCCGGCGAGGGGGTCGCCTGGACGAAAGTGATCGAGGCCGCACAGGAGGTGCGCCAGCGTCTGGAAGCGGCCGGCCTTTCGGCCTTCGTGAAGACCTCCGGCGGCAAGGGGCTTCACGTCGTCTCGCCGCTCAAGCCGAAGGCCGACTGGGCCGCGCTCAAGGCCTTCACCAAGGCCATGGCCGACGCCATGGCGGCGGACAGCCCGGACCGCTTCGTGTCGACGATCGCCAAATCGAAGCGGGGCGGCAAGATCCTCGTCGACTATCTGCGCAACCAGCGCGGATCGACGGCGGTCGCCGCCTTCTCGACCCGGGCGCGGCCGGGCGCGGCCGTCTCGGCCCCGCTGACCTGGGATGAACTCGGGCCGGGGATCGGCCCGGCCTATTTCACGGTCGCGACCATGCCGACGCGGCTGGCGGCGCTGAGCCGTGATCCCTGGGACGGGTTTCGCGCCGCCGGCGTGCCGCTGGAGGCGCCGCGCTCCGGCCGTAAAACGCGCACCTGAGCGTCAGCGCGTCTTGCGGCCGCTTTCCGAGGCGAGACTCTTCTTCAGCGCATCCATGATGCTGACGACGTTGTCCGGCCGCGCCTCGGGCTCGGCCTTGGGCTTCGCCGCCCGCTTGCGGCCCTTCTTCTTGGCGGCGATGATGTCGAGGAGCCTGGCCTGCACGGGATCGCCCACCATGTCGGGATCCCAGGAGGTCGTGCGCTCGTCGATCAGCTTCGTCACCAGCTTCATCAGGCCGGCATCGGGCTTGTCCGCGCCGACCTTGTCGAAATAGGCCGCCTCGTCGCGCACCTCGTCGCCGTAGCGCAGCGTCCAGACGAGGATGCCCTTGCCGCGGGGCTTCAGCAGCACCGCCCGCTCGCGCCGGTAGAGGACGAGCCGCGAGATGCCGACCATGCCGGTGGCGGCCATGGCCTCCCGGATCACCGAGAAGGCCTCCTCGCCCACCGTGTCGGCCGGGAGGAGATAGTGCGGCTTGTCGTACCAGACCCAGCCGATGCTTTCGCCGGGCACGAATGTCTCGATGTCGATGGTCCGGGCGCTTTCGAGGGCGACCGCCTCCAGTTCCTCGTCTTCCAGAAGGACGAAATCGTCCTCGCCCCGCGGGTAGCCCTTGACCTCGTCATCCTCGCCGACCGGCTTGCCGCTGACCGCGTCGACATAGCGGCTCTGCACCGGGTTGCCGGTCTTGCCGTTGAGGGTGCGGAAGCGGATCTTCTCGCTCTCGCTCGTCGCCGGCCGCATCGCCACCCGGCAGGTCACCAGCGACAGCTTGAGATAGCCCTTCCAGAAGCTGCGCGCCGCCATCAGCTCAGCCTCCGGGGCCGGGCGAACGCGGCGGCATGGTGCTCGGCATGGGCAATGTCCTCCTGCGTGACCGCGGGAACGGGATCGGACAGCATCGCCTGCAGGACCTCGCGGGAGATTCCCTCGTCCTCGAGCGCGGCCTCGAGGGCCGCACGGGTCTCCCGTTCGGCCCGCAGCAGCGCGGAGAGGGCGAGGATCAGCCGATCCCGCGCATCGAAAACTGACCTCTGATCGTCCATGGTGTCGGCCTGTCGTGATGTCTCCCGACTACAACGACCGCAGACGCCGCGCGTTCCGCTCGGCAGCCCTGCCCTCGCTTCTTTCCCGATCCGCACCAGCCGCTCGATGAGCCAGGGGCGCGAACAGCCCGCCGAGCGCAAGGAGAAGCTCCCGAAGGGCCATGCTAGCGGCCGCTTCGACGCGCAGATGAAGCAGAAAGCCGTCGGAAAACGACATGACTGGATGCGCGGGGCGATCACGAAGGAGAAAGTGGCGCACCCGACTGGATTCGAACCAGTGACCTCTGCCTTCGGAGGGCAGCACTCTATCCAGCTGAGCTACGGGTGCAACTCCGGGCGACGGGCTTGAGCCGTCGTGGACAGGTGATCCCTATAGCCGGTTTCGCGGCCAAGGCAAAGAGGGAAGTGGCGGGGATGTGGCGCGGCATGGCGCCGTGCGCGGGCGGGCGGCAGAGGTCACCGGACCGAAGCCCGTCGGGTGCGTGAGCGAGGCGGAGGGCGCGGAACGTGAGCTGCACATCGTCTGGTTGCCGGGATGCGAGCCAGCAGGATCTTCCGCTTGAACCGCGGCAACTGCAGGTGTTCTATCGTCCGACCTGACTGGCTCGGTCTCACCATGCACCGTCTCTTGATCCTCCTCGCTGTTCTCGCCGTGCTCGGTGTCTCGCCGGACGCGAACGCAGCTTCGAAGCGTTTCGGACCGTTCGAGGTCGATGCCGAGCGGCCGGACGTGATCGAACTCGACGGCGAGATCGGCCCCTATTCTGCGCTCGACTTCCGCAGAGCACTTGCGAT
>NZ_MCRJ01000166.1 GCF_001720135.1 Methylobrevis pamukkalensis | reverse complement strand
GCTGGCCGGGGCCTGCGGCCGCGCGCGAGACTTTGCCGGCGCTGTTCCTCGAACAGGGTGAACGGCCCGCCGCGCCGGGGTTTCCGGCCGGGAAGCTGCGGGTGGAAGTGGCTGCGCAGACGTGCAGGACCGAAGCGGCGGCCACGGGTTGGCAAGACCCCCACGTAGACCTATCTTAACTCACGATCTATAGGGTGCGCCCGTCGGGGGCTGGCCCGGTACTCTGTGCGGCACCGGGACACCGGGTGCAAGGAACGACAATGAACACCAATTTCAGGAACTTCGCGCTCTGGGTGATCATCGCCCTGTTGCTGATCGCGCTTTTCCAGCTCTTCCAGAGCCCGGGGCAGCGGCAGGCGACCAACGACATTCCCTTCTCCCAGTTCATGGCCGATGTCGATCAGGGCAACGTCGCCGACGTGACGATCATGGATCGCAACGTCACCGGCCATTACGGCGGCAGCCGCCAGGGCACCTTCCAGACCTATGTGCCGGAGGGCGCCAACTACGTGGACGCGCTGACGGCCAAGGGCGTGAAGGTCTCGGCCAAGCCGGCCGGCGAGGGCTTCTCGCTGCTCGGCGTGCTGATCAACTGGATGCCGATGATCATCATCCTCGCCATCTGGATCTTCGTGATGCGCCAGATGCAGGGCGGCGGCGGCAAGGCCATGGGCTTCGGCAAGTCCAAGGCCAAGCTTCTGACCGAGGCGCACGGCCGCGTCACCTTCGAGGATGTCGCCGGCATCGACGAGGCCAAGGAAGACCTCATGGAGATCGTGGAATTCCTGCGGGATCCGCAGAAGTTCCAGCGTCTCGGCGGCCGCATTCCGCGCGGCGTGCTGCTGGTCGGCCCGCCCGGCACCGGCAAGACGCTGACGGCCCGCGCCGTCGCCGGCGAGGCCAGCGTGCCGTTCTTCACCATCTCCGGTTCGGACTTCGTCGAGATGTTCGTCGGCGTCGGCGCCTCCCGCGTGCGCGACATGTTCGAGCAGGCCAAGAAGAACGCGCCCTGCATCATCTTCATCGACGAAATCGACGCGGTCGGCCGCCATCGCGGCGCCGGCCTCGGCGGCGGCAACGACGAGCGCGAGCAGACGCTGAACCAGCTGCTCGTCGAGATGGACGGCTTCGAGGCCAACGAGGGCGTGATCATCATCGCCGCCACCAACCGGCCCGACGTGCTCGACCCGGCGCTGCTGCGTCCCGGCCGCTTCGACCGCCAGATCATGGTGCCGAACCCGGACCTCAACGGCCGCGAGAAGATCCTGCGCGTCCATACCCGCAAGGTGCCGCTGGCGCCGGACGTCGATCTCAAGGTGCTGGCCCGCGGCACGCCCGGCTTCTCGGGCGCCGACCTGATGAACCTCGTCAACGAGGCGGCGCTGCTGGCCGCCCGTCGCGGGCGCCGTCTGGTCACGCATCTGGAATTCGAGGATGCCAAGGACAAGGTGATGATGGGCGCCGAGCGCAAGTCGCTGGCGATGACCGACGAGGAGAAGCGCAACACCGCCTATCACGAGGCCGGCCACGCCATCATCGCGCTGGTGATGAACAAGACCATCGACCCGATCCACAAGGCGACCATCATCCCGCGCGGCCGCGCGCTGGGCATGGTGATGACCCTGCCGGAAAGCGACCGCTTCAACTGGACCTACGAGAAGGCGATGGCCCGCCTCGTTATGGCCTTCGGCGGCCGTGAGGCCGAGATCATGACCTTCGGTCCGGAAAAGGTGACGACCGGCGCCTCGGGCGACATCCAGCAGGCGACCAGCCTTGCCCGCTCGATGGTGATGGAATGGGGCATGAGCGAGAAGCTCGGCCGCGTCCGCTACCGCTCCAACGAGCAGGAGGTCTTCCTCGGCCATTCGGTCAGCCAGTCGACCAACATCTCGGGGGCGACCGCCAAGCTGATCGACGAGGAGGTGCGCCGGCTGATCGAGGAGGGCGAGCAGGAAGCCCGCCGGATCCTCACCGACTATCACGACAAGTTCGTCGCGATCGCCGAGGCGCTGCTCGAGTTCGAGACCCTGACCGGCGACGAGCTGCGCGGCATCCTCGACGGCAAGCGCCCCTCGCGCGATGCCTTCGACGAGCCGCCGCCCTCGCGCGGCTCGGCCGTGCCCCACGTCGGTCCGACCCGTCCGCGCGACGAGCCGGGCGGCGGCCTCGAGCCGCAGCCGGGCTGACGCCCGCGCCGAACCGCGCCTGCCTTTCCTCGATGCCCGCGCCCTGGCGCGGGCATCGTCGTCTTGGCGACGGCCCCTGCGCGCCGCCTCTCCTTCGCATTCGTCACAGACGAACACAAATTTTGAACCATTCCGCCCGATGATCTGGAGTATTCCTCGCAGGAGCCGGCCGGCCGTGGCCGCCGGACGGCGATCTCCTTTTTCCGGCAGGCAGCGCAGGGCCGCAAGCGCCCGCTGACCTCCGACCGACACGGCGGACCCAACATGACACGCAGCTACTTCGGCACCGACGGCATCCGCGGCACGGCCAATTCCTGGCCGATCACGCCCGACGTGGCGATGAAGGTCGGCATGGCCGCCGGCCTCGCCTTCAAGCGCGGCAATCATCGCCACCGGGTGGTGATCGGCAAGGACACGCGCCTGTCCGGCTACATGATCGAGCCGGCGCTCACCGCCGGCTTCACTGCGGTCGGCATGGACGTCGTGCTGTGCGGCCCGGTGCCGACGCCGGGCATCGCCATGCTCACCCGCTCGCTGCGCGCCGACCTCGGCGTGATGATCTCCGCCTCGCACAATCCCTTCGCCGACAACGGCATCAAGCTGTTCGGCCCGGACGGCTACAAGCTCTCGGACGAGATCGAGGGCGAGATCGAGCGGATGATCGAGAGCGACATGTCGCGCAGCCTCGCCAGCCCGTCCGAACTCGGCCGCGCCAAGCGGCTCGACGGCGTGCGCGACCGCTATGTGGAATATGCCAAGCGCACCCTGCCGCGCGCGATCAGCCTCGAGGGCCTGCGGGTCGTGGTCGACTGCGCCAACGGCGCCGCCTACCGGGTCGCCCCGGACGTGCTGTGGGAACTCGGCGCCGAAGTCGTGCCGATCGGCGTCAACCCGGACGGTCTCAACATCAACCGCGAATGCGGCTCCACCAGCCTCGATGCGGTCTGCGCCAAGGTGCACGAGGTGCGCGCCGACATCGGCATCGCGCTGGACGGCGACGCCGACCGGGTGATCCTCGTCGACGAGAAGGGCCGGGTGGTCGACGGCGACCAGCTGATGGCCGTGGTCGCGGAAAGCTTTGCCGAGGACGGCCGGCTGGCGCGGCCGGGTATCGTCGCCACCATCATGTCGAACCTCGGCCTCGAACGCTTTCTTGCCGGCAAGGGCCTGTCGCTCCACCGCACCAAGGTCGGCGACCGCTATGTGGTCGAGGCGATGCGCGCCGAAGGCTACAATGTCGGCGGCGAGCAGTCCGGCCATATCGTGCTGTCCGACTATTCGACCACCGGCGACGGCCTGGTCGCGGCGCTGCAGGTGCTCGCCTGCGTGCAGAAGCATGGCCGCCCGGTCAGCGAGGTCTGCCACAAGTTCGAGCCGATGCCGCAGATCCTGAAGAACATCCGCGTCAAGGGCGGCCGGCCGCTGGAGACCGACGCCGTTTCGGCGGCGATCGCCGAGGCCACGGCCCGTCTCGGCGCCACCGGCCGCATCGTCGTGCGCCCGTCCGGCACCGAGCCGCTGATCCGGGTGATGGGGGAGGGCGAGAACGCCAGCCTCGTCAGCGCGGCGGTGGACGACATCATCACGGCCATCGGCAAGGCCGCCGCCTGAGGGCGGGGGCCGCGTGCGGGGCCTCCGGGCTTTCCGTCGCCCTTCGAGACGGCCCTGCGGGCTTCCTCAGGGTGAGGGAAAGGGCAATCGACCGCGAAAACAGGGACCATCCGGAGGCCTCATCCTGGGCAGGCCCGCAGGGCCGTCTCGAAGGACGAGGTCGGGTGCGCCGGCCTTGCCTTTGGACAAACCGGGCAGCAGGGCCTGTCCGTCGCCTTCCGACGGTTAATATCCGGTAAAGTAAATTTTCGACGTTTACCTTCTCTTAACGTAAAAAATTAAGGTTACCCAACGTGGTTAAGCACTGCTTAACCCTTCCGTCCTAGTCTGATTTCAGCAGAACAGCTGCTCGACGGCCCCTGTGCCGCGGATGGATGGAGAAGGAACTCTCGCATGCGCACGCTTGCCAAAGCTTCGCTGGTCATGTTTGGCGCGGTCGCCCTGTCCGCGACGACGGCTCTTGCCGCCGACATGCCCTATGAGCCGATCATCGAAACCCCGGAAGTCATCCCGCTCGAGACCGTCGGCGGCTGGTATCTTCGGGGCGACATCGGCTACAAGATCTACAAGGATCCGGACATCGACTTTGCCGACGACTTCGCCGGCACGGTCAGCGGCACGTCGATCGACGACACCTGGATGGTGGGCGCCGGCGTCGGCTACAAGTTCAACGAATTCCTGCGCGCCGACATCACCGCCGACTACGAGTTCGGCGCCGACATGAGCGGCACGATCACCTGCGTCAGCGGCTGCACCGTCGACAGCATCGGCGCCAAGTCCGAGCTCGAGGTGTTCACCACCCTCGTCAACGTCTACGCCGACCTTGGCACCTACAGCGGCCTGACGCCCTACGTCGCGCCGGCATCGGTGCGGCCTACCTCTCGACCGCCAACGTGACCTCCGACCTCGGCGAAGCCGGCGGCGGCGACTCGAAGTGGAACTTCGCCTGGGCCCTGACGGCCGGCGCGTCCTACGCCTTCACCGAGCGCCTGTCGGTCGACGTCAACTACCGTTACCTGAACCTCGGCGAAGCGAGCCTCGGCACCGTCACCACCCAGTGCCTGTGCACCACCGACGCCTCGACCGACGACATCCAGGCGCACGAGATCCGCGTCGGTCTGCGCTACGCCTTCTACTGAGACCGGACCGGCCGCACGGCCGGCCTGACCTTGCAGACATGAACCGGGCGGCGTCCACGCGGACGCCGCCCTTTTCGCGTCCACGCCGTCGTCCGGACGGGCAGGGCGCGGGGAGGGCGGCGCCGATGTCGCTTGACGCCCTGCCCGCCGGAGCGTATTTCCGGCAGCGGGACACGCCTCCCCAACGAGGCGCGCCCATCTGAAAGGATGGACAGACATGACGACGACCGCGAAGCCGGCCCGCAAGCCGGCCAATCCCCGTTTTTCATCCGGCCCCTGCGCCAAGCGCCCGGGCTGGTCGCTCGAGGCGCTGGCGGATGCCGCCCTCGGCCGCTCGCACCGCGCCAAGCTCGGCAAGTCCAAGCTTGAGGAAGCGATCGAGCTTACCCGCGAAATTCTCAAGGTTCCGGCGGACTACCGCATCGGCATCGTTCCGGCCTCCGACACCGGCGCCGTCGAGATGGCGATGTGGTCGATGCTCGGCCCGCGTCCGGTGGACGTGGTCGCCTGGGAAGCCTTCGGCAGCGTCTGGGTCGCCGACGTCGTCAAGCAGCTGAAGCTGCCCGAGGCGCGCACCTTCACCGCGCCCTACGGCGTGCTGCCGGCCATCCACGAGGTGAACTTCGACCACGACGTGGTGTTCACCTGGAACGGCACCGCCGCCGGCGTGCGCGTGCCGGCCACCGACTTCATCCCCGCCGACCGCAAGGGCCTCACCATCTGCGACGCCACCTCGGCGGCCTTCGCGATGCACCTGCCCTTCGACCGGCTCGACGTCGTCACTTTCTCCTGGCAGAAGGTGATGGGCGGCGAGGCGGCCCACGGCATGCTGATCCTGTCGCCGCGCGCGGTGGAGCGGCTCGAAAGCTTCACGCCCGACCGTGCGCTGCCGAAGATCTTCCAGCTGACCAAGAACGGCAAGCTGATCGAGGGCATCTTCAAGGGCGAGACGATCAACACCCCGTCGATGCTCTGCGTCGAGGACTATCTCGACGCCCTCAAATGGGGCAAGTCGGTCGGCGGGCTCGACGGTCTGGTCGCCCGCAGCGAGGCCAGCGCGAAGGTGCTGTTCGACTGGGTGGAGACCACCCCCTACATCGACTTCCTCTGCGCCGTGCCGGAGCATCGCTCCACCACGGGCGTCTGCCTCAAGTTCGTCGATCCGCGCGTGACCGCGCTCGACGAGGCCGGCCAGCAGGCCTTCGTCAAGGCCTTCACCGGGCTTCTGGAGAAGGAAGGCGTCGCCTTCGACGCCGCTGCCTATCGCGATGCCCCGCCCGGCCTGCGCATCTGGTGCGGCTCCACGGTCGAGACCGCCGACGTCGCGGCGCTCACCCCCTGGCTCGACTGGGCCTTCGCGGTCTGCGTCGCCGACCTCGCCAAGGCGGCGTGACGGACGGCTGATAGCTTGAAAACCCTTCTCCCCTTGCGAGAGGTGGCGCGCAGCGGCCGGATGAGGGGGGCGGCGCCACGGAACCCCGTGACCGCCTGCATTTGACGCAGCGCCGCG
>NZ_MCRJ01000165.1 GCF_001720135.1 Methylobrevis pamukkalensis | reverse complement strand
TCACCACGCATTCCACTAAAGCCGACGGACACCCAGGCTTCAAATAGAATTAAAGTGATCGGATTGAAGTCTATTCTCATGCGTCGCTATCTGTGTCGAGCAGAGCCGTATTTATAGGTCATGAGGGTCGACGATCCAATGGAAATTCGCAAGTTCATCTATCTCGTTGCCTTCCTCGTCCTCGCCTCCGGGATCGCCGGCGCGCATCATGGGGTGATGGGGCTCTACGACACCAGTACGCCCATCGTTCTGGAGGGTCGCGTGACGCGGGCGACCTTCTCGCCGCCCCATCCCGTCGTCGTCGTCGCGGTCGAGCGGCCGACGACCACCGATCTCGGGGCGGGCCGGCCTGACGAGTTCACCGGTCCGCCCGTCGTCCGCCCGGAGGACGTCGGTGTCGAGCGGACGGTGGAGTTGTCGCCGGTCCAGACCTTCTATGCGCTGTGGAGCCGGATCAAGGTCGGCAATCGGGTAACGATCCTCGCGCTCCGCAACTGCCGGGATCCGCACGAGCTGCGCAGTTCGTGGATCCGCCTCGAGGACGGGACGGTGGTCTCCTACGACCGCGGCCTGCACCGGAAGACGGACGGTTGCCCGTGATCGACGTCGCCTGGATCGAAGCGACGGCCCTGGCCCGGGCGTTGGCGGCAGCGCCGATGCTCTACGCGGCGGCGTCGACGGTCCATCTGATCGGCATCGCGACGCTCGTCGGGTCGATCCTCGCCGTCGACCTCCGCCTGCTCGGCCTCCTCGCGCCCGGATGGATGCGGCCCTTCCGACGATGATCCGCATTGCGCTCGCCGGCTTCGCCGTCGCGGCGGCCTCGGGAGCTGCGCTCGCGTCCGTCCGGATCTCGGACTACGTCGGCAACCCGCCCTTCCTGGCGAAGCTCGCCATCATCGCCGCGGCGGGCGCCAATGCAGGTCTGCTGCGGATTGTCGCCGAACGGGTTGACGGCTTCGAGCTGCAGGTCGGCACCAACCATCTCGGGCATTTCGCCCTCACGGCGGGCCTGATACCGCTCCTGAAGCAGGGGCAGACGGCGCGCATCGTCAGCGCCGGCAGCGTCGCGGAACGCGGCGGTCCGGCGGGGTCATTACGCCGGCGTTGTTGATGAGAATATCGAGCTGCTGTTCCGTCCGGACCAGTTCCGTGGTGAAGTCGGCGATCGAAGCGAGGTCGTCGAGATCGACACCGCCGAAGCGGACATGGGCTTCGGGCACCCTCTGATTGATCGACGCGATCGCGGCGGCGCCCTTGTCCGGATCGCGCCCCGCGACGATCACATCCGCTCCGGCGGTGGCGAGGGCGGCCTCGAGTCCCAGACCGCCCGTACCGGTGACGAGCGCCCACCGCCCGGGGAGCGAGGGCATGGCCTGTGTTGTCCACCTGCTCATTTCGGCGCTCCTGTGGCAGGTCCGGTGAGGGGCGACCGCGAGATCGTCGGGTCCCGCTCGATCCGGTAGACGGAGGCGGGCGGGAGGTTGGCCCAGGTCCCGCCCGTTCGATTGGCCTTCAGTCCAAGCCGGGCGAGGATAGCCGGCGGCACCGGGCAGGTCGGGCCGTAGGTGAACTGGAATAGAGCACCGTCCGGCCGCATGCAGGCGATGGCGCCCTTCAGGATGGCGATCACCGTGCGCGGGCGCATGGAGAGGAGGCCGAGGCCGCTGATCGTCGCTCCGGCTTTCGTACCGGGGAAAAGCGCGGACGGATCGAGACGAGCAGCGTCGGCCTCGACCACCCCGGCGCGTGGGAAGCGCGCGCGGAGGAGGCTAGCGAAGGCGGCGTCCATCTCGACCAACGTCAGGTCGGTCTCGTCGATCCCGCGATCGAGGAGGGCGGCGGTGAACACGCCGGTCCCCGGGCCGAGTTCAAGGATCGGTCCGGAGGCGGGAGTTATGTCCCGCGTGATCAGCCGGGCAAGGCTCCGGCCCGACGGCGCGATGGCGGCGACGCGCAAGGGGGCTTGGAGCCACGACCGCGCGAAGCGGAGGTGGTCGCCGGCAGTTCCTGGCGTCGGATCCCGGCGGCGGTGGACGGTGCAGCGGATCATGTCAGTCGGCCTGGCGCTGGAACACGATCGTCCGTCCGAGGAGCGGCGTCCCGCGGTAGGCGCGGAGGTTTAGGGCCTCGCCATCCATGGTGACCCGTGCCGAGGCGGTGGCGCCCGTGGAGGCCTGGTAAAGCACGCCATCTTCCCAACTCTGGTCGCCCGCGTCGAAAGTCAACTCCGAGACGAAGTCGACGTCGGCGAGCGAGCGGGAGCGCAACGACGGGTCGGGGTTCTTCTCGTCGGTCTTCAGCGTCCGGCCGTCGGCTTCCACCACCAGCGCGCCGTACACGAAGCGCGCCGCATAGGTGTCGCCGGCATCGTAGACGCGGATCACCAGGTTGCCGTCCGAGGTGGCCCAGGTGCCGAGGATGGCGTCGGACGGGGCGCTTTCGGCCATCGCGGCGCCGATCCCGACAGCGAACAGCACCATTGCGGCCACGAAAGGTCGGGCTCTACGGTTAACGGTCATGAAACGTCCTCAAGAGGTTCGGAGAGAAGGGGCAGAACGGCCTAGCGACAAATCACGTATCGCTCGCAAGGCCGGCGACGGTGACGTCCAGCGGCAGGCTGCGGAGACGGCGACCGGTGGCGGCGTGGATGGCGTTGGCGAGGGCCGCGGCGGTCGGCACCACGCCGGGCTCGCCGACGCCGCACGGCGGCAGCGGGCTGTCGACGAGCGCCACCTCGATGTCCGGCGCGGTGGCGAGCCGCAGCATCGGATAGTCGGTGAAGTTGCTCTCCACTACCGCGCCCTGTTCGAAGCTGATCCGACTGAGGAGTGCCGTGGTCAGCGCGAAGAGGATGCCACCTTCGATCTGCGCCACCACCTGGTCGGGGTTCAGGATCAGCCCGGCGTCGAGGGCGCAGACCACGCGGTCGACACGGATCCCGCGCTCACCGAGGGCCGTCACCTCGACCACCTGGGCGACGACGCTGCGGTAGCACTCCTCGATCGCGATGCCGCGACCTCGGCCCGGCGGGAGCGGCCGTGCCCAGTCGGCGACCTCGGCGGCACGGTCGAGCACGGCGCGGTGACGCGGGCTGTCCCGGAGAAGATTCCGGCGATAGGCGAGCGGATCCGTCCCGGCGGCCAGCGCGCATTCGTCGACGAAGCTCTCGGAGAAGAAGGTGTTGAAGGAGAAGCCGTTGGACCGCCAGAAGTGGATCGGGACGTGGCTCGGCACTTGCTGGCTCCGCATTCGGCGGTACGGGATGGAATAGTGCCGCTTGTCGAGGCCTTCCACCGTCAGGAACTCGCCGTCGGGACCCGGGGTGACCGGGAAGTTCCGTCCGGCGATGGAGTGGAAGGCCGCCTGCGCCGCCACCCGCGCGTCGTAGGCAACGGGCAGGCCGTCCGGCCCGAGCGCTGCGGCGAGGCGGGCGGCGGCGTGGCTGCGGTAGAGCCCGCGGCCGATGTCCTCCTCCCGTGACCATATCAGCTTGACCGGCCGGCCGCGGTGGCGGGCGGCGAGGAAGGCCGCCTCGGCGATCACGTCCCGGTCCGAGCGCCGCCCGAAGGCACCCCCGGCCATGGTGACGTGGGGAACCACTCTGGTGGGCGTCACCCCCGCCCAGCCCATGCCTTGGGTCGCACCGCCGCGCATCGCAACCGGCGTCTGCGACGACGCCCAGACCTCGGCCGTCCCGTCGGCGAGGAGGAGGGCCGTGGCGTTGATCGGCTCCATGCAGGCGTGGGTGACGAAGGGGACGTCGTAGTCGGCTTCGACCACCTTCGCCTGCGGCGCGGAGAGGGCGGCGTCGACGTTGCCTTCATCGATGTGGCCGTAAGGCTCCGCGCTCTCCAGACCAGCCAGAAGATCGTCCCTCAGGGCGGCGCTGTCCACGGCCGCGGCATCGGTCCGGGACCATGCGATCTCGAGATCCGCCGCCGCCCGTTCGGCCCGCCACCAGCTCGCTGCCACCACCGCGACGGCGCGTCCGTCGATCACCGCGACGTCGATGACGCCCGGGAGCGCCCGCACCGCGGCCTCGTTGGCGACACGGGCGACGGTCGCTCCGAATACCGGGGCGTGGCGGACGGCGGCGTAGAGGAGGTTCGGCGGCGCGACGTCGATGCCGAACACCGGCGCGCCGCGAATTTTGGTTGGGAGATCCAGCCGCGGCTGGGATCGGCCGATCAGCCGCCACTCGGACCGCGGCTTCAACGCCGGTGCCTCGGGCGGAGCCAGCAGCGCCGCGTCGCGGGCGAGTTCGCCATAGGCGAGGCTCCGCCGCTGGCGTCGTGGTGGACGCGGCCGTCGGCTGTCCGAAGGTCGGCGCGTGGTACGCCGAGGCGGACGGCTGCCGCCTCGGCCAGCATGGCTCGCGCGGCGGCGCCAGCCACCCGCATCGGGTGCCAGAGGGACATGGTCGACGCCGACGCGCCGGTGGCGATGAAGCCGAGTTCGCCGAGGAGCCGTCGGCCGAGCCAGACCACCGGGCCGGACGCTTCCTCCGGCCGCACCTGCAGCATGTTGAACCAGCTGGAATAGGCCGGGTGGGCCTCGGTGGGGAAGACCACCGTGACACGGTCGTCGAGGAGAAGGTCCATCTCCTCGGCCACCAGCATGGCGAGGCCGGTGTGGATACCCTGGCCAAGCTCGGCCCGGGGCACGTTGACGACGACGCGGCCGTCGGGATGGACGACGACGAAGGCGTTGAGGTGGGCGTCCTCGCCGTCGAGGGAGCCCGCGAGGCCGTCGACGTCGACGGTGGCGAGATAACCGACGCCGGCGACGGCGGTGACGAGGGCGGTTCCGGCGACGGCAGCGCCGGTGAGGAGGAGACCGCGGCGGGTGACGAGGGGCATGGCGGCTCCTTATTCGACCGACAGGACGGCGCCGTGCGGTGGATCGCCCGGCGGATGCGGGGATAGGTGCCGCAGCGGCAGATGTTGGTGATCGCCGCGTCGATCTGGGCGTCGGTGGGGGAGGGGGTCTCGACGAGGAGCACGGTGATCGCCACCAGGAAGCCCGGCTGGCAGTAGCCGCATTGCGGCACCTGCGCGTCGAGCCAGGTTTGCTGGAGCACCGAGAGCCGTCCGTCCTCGCCAGCGAGGCCTTCGACGGTGACGATGCTGGCACCGCCGAGGTCCTCGGCGCGAACCTGGCAGGAGGGCATCGCGACGCCGTCGACCGCGACGGTGCACGCGCCACATTCGGCAATGCCGCAGCCGTATTTGGTGCCGAGGAGGCCGAGATCCTCACGAAGCACCCAGAGCAGGGGCTTGTCAGCCGCGTCCTCTGGCACCGCTACGACCCGTCCGTTGACCGTGAAGTCCACCATGGGCCTGTCCTTTCGTCAGCACCGCTTGCTCCGTGAGCAATTCAGAATATACTATACCGTATAGTATACATCGAAGGGGTGTCAATCCGATTGGCGACGACGCATACGGACTTGTGATAGGGACTTGATCGATGAAGACCGTGAAGGACCTCCCTCTCCCCGCCCGCATCCTGCGCGCCGCCTTCATCACCTTCGGTGAGCGCGGGTTCGATAAGGCGTCCATGGACGAGGTGGCCGACGTCGCCGGCACGACCAAACGGACGGTCTACGCCCACTTCACCAACAAGGAGACGCTGTTCCGCGCCTCGATCGGCCAGGCGACCGAGTGGTTCCTCGCCGAGCTTCCGGTGCTCGATCCGGCCGGAGACCCGGAGGCCGAACTGACCCGTTTTGCCAGCCGGTTCAGTGATCTCTCCACCTGGATCGGCCCGGTGCGCCTGCAGCGCGTGGTGATCGCCGAAGCCGAGCGCCTGTCGGACCTCGCGGAGACGCTGCACCGACAGGTGATCGGCGGCGCCGAGGAACGCATCGCGGCGTTCCTCACGGCTCGTGGCCTCATCAATCCGGCGACCCAGGCGGACGGAAGTGAACTCCGGGCCCCCCAGGCGGCGCGGCTGTTCCTGAACATGACCACAGGGCCAAGAAGGTTCGCCACGCTTATGGAGGCACTTCGACCGGAAACGCAGCACCCCAACGTGACCGGCTTCGGCAACGACGATGACTGGGTCCGCTTCGCCGTCCGCTTCTTCCTACATGGTCTAACGGAGCCGAGATCGTTCCCGGACTGACGGCGCCCCCGCCGAGGGGCATACGCGGGGTATGGTCTCGTTCCTGCTTCACTCCGGCCGCGACCAACTCCTGCTCACGGCGGAGAGGCGTATGGGGTCACTGGTCGTGACCCGCATGCCCGCTCGGGCGGCCGAGGCGGTAGTCGCGGTTGTGGGTCCGCGCCCACCCGGCTCCGGTGCCGCGATCCAGAGCGGCGAGGCGCAGATCGCGCGGGCGTTGAAAGGCGCTTGAGCCAAGTGGACCAGGCCTCGGCTCGGAAGCATCTCGGGCAGACGGTCAGCTACCGGGCTACGGCGTGAAGCTGGGCGTGCGCGCGATTCTGGAGGTCGACCGCAGCCGCGACGGTCCTCCAATGG
>NZ_MCRJ01000164.1 GCF_001720135.1 Methylobrevis pamukkalensis | reverse complement strand
TTCTCAAATGGTATTGACCCACGCTTTTTGGATCGTTGCATTGGTCGAAGTGTTTACGGATCAGGAGTATCCTTCTCCTGGCGACGGGCGGAGAGCCGCGGCTGCATGGCGGCCGGAGACGGCGCCCCGAGCCGGAGGGGCTCGCTTGGACGACATACGCTATCTCGAATACAAGATCCTGCTGCGGCCGGAACGCTTCTTCCATCCCTCGCAGTTCGAGGTCTACTGGCACAAGATCGTGCGGATTGCCGGCGACCACGGTATCGGCGTGACGACGGCGGAGAACGGCTTCAAGCGCCATGTGCGCGAGGTGCTGTTCTACGACACGCCGGACTTCGATCTCTACCGCAACGCCTTCATCCTGCGCCGGCGCACCTTCTATGACGACGGCTGGCCGGCGCCCGAACACGAATTGACCTTCAAGTTCCGCCATCCCGACCTTGACGAGGCAGCCAAGGTGGACGTGACGCCGCGGCTGTCGGGCGAGGCGAAGATCAAGTTCAAGTGCGAGATCCTGCCGCTCGCGAGCGGCATCGGCGACGCCCGCCATCTCTATTCCCACAACTGCGTGCTGATGACGCCGGGCCTCGTGCTCGACCAGGGGCTCGACCGGATCGCCGGCGTGTTCCCGGCGCTGGCGCCGCTGTGCGCCGGGGAAAAGCCGGTGTCGCTCGTCAACAACCTCGCCGTCGAGGAGGTGGAAGTGACTCCCGGCCGGCTCGACTTCGGCCGGGGCATGACGGCGAAGGCCACGGTGGCGGTCTGGCGCGACCGGGCGAGCGAGCGCACGCTGGTCGGCGAGTTCGCCTTCCAGGCCCGGTTCGCGCATCTCGAGGACATCGGCCGCAAGGCGATGAAGCGCGCCGCCGACTTCTTCCTCGCCGTGCAGCGCGGCACCGAGGAATGGATCCAGCTCGGCACGACCAAGACCGCGCTCGTCTACGGCTTTGCCGGTCGGCCGGTGGGCGGGCACGAATGAGCCGAATCCCGGCGGCGCCCGCCACCCCCGCGACATCGGATCCCGCCACCCCCGCGACATCGGATCCCGTCCGCCGCGTCGGCTTCGGCGCCCTGTTCCTCGCCTTTTTCGGCGTCGGCGCCACCGCGTTCGGCGGCGGCGTCGTCGCCTATCTGCGCCATGCGCTGGTGACGCGTCGCGGCTGGATCGGCGACGATGGCTTCATGTCCGCCCTCGAGGTGGCACAGGCGCTGCCGGGGCTCAACGCCACCAACCTCGCGGTGATCGTCGGTGACCGCCTGCGCGGTCCGCGCGGCGCCATGGTCGCGCTTCTCGGCATCGTGCTGCCCGGGGCGGTGGCCGTGATCGGGCTTGCCGCCCTCTACGCCGCCCACGCCGCCGATCCGCGCGTCAACGCCGTGCTGATCGCGTCGGCGCGGCGGCGGTCGGGCTGCTGGCGGCCACCGTGGTCCAGATCGGCCGGCGGCAGGTGCGGGGCCTTGCCGACGGCGCCATCGCCGTTGCCACGGTGGTTGCGGTCGGCGGGTTCCAGCTGTCGTTGCCGCTGGTGCTCCTCACCCTTGGTCCGCTGGCGGTGATGCTGCATCGGCCGCGGCGGTCCGGCGCGGATGCGGCGCGGCCCGCGCGGGACGACCGGCCATGAGCGGGGAGGGGGGCGGCGCGGGCAGCGTGTTCGCGGTGTTCGCACTGCTGTCGGTGATGGCGGTGGGCGGCGGCGCGGCGGTGCTGCCGGAGACCCATGCGCTGGTGGTCGACCGCCACCACTGGATGACGGCCGAGGCCTTCCGCGACGCCTACGGCCTCGGGCAGGTGGTGCCGGGGCCGAACATGCTGATGGTGATGGTGATCGGCCATCAGGTGGCCGGCCTGCCGGGGGCGCTTGCCGCCTTCGCCGGCTTCTTCCTGCCGGCCTCGGCCATCGCCTTTGCCGCCGGCCGGCTGTGGAACCGCTTCGCCGGCTCGCCCTGGCGCGACGCGGTCGAGCGGGGCCTTGCGCCGGTGGTGGTGGGGCTGATGGCCTCGGGCGTGCTCGCGATCGCGCGCACCGCCATCGACGGCCCGGCGACGCTGGCGATCGCCGTGGCGGTCTTTGCCGGGGTGCTGGCGCTGCGCCGGGTCAATCCGGCGCTGCTGGTGCTCGCCGGCGGCGTCGTCGGCCTGTTCCTCGGCCTTGCCGGCTGAGCAGGGCGTCCCCTTCAGGCCTCGAAGCCGCCCCAGACCTTCATCGCCTCGATCACCGGGGCGACGTCGGCAAGACGGCGCACGACGGTCTCCACCCCCGCCTCGGTGAGCGCGTCGGCATGGCCCGGCCACGAATGGCTGGCGCCGGTGAAGCCGATCACGCGCATGCCGGCGGCGACGGCGCCCTGGGCACCATGGACCGAGTCTTCCACCACCACCGCCTCGTGCGGCGCGACGCCGAACACCTCGGCCGCATGCAGGAACACGTCGGGCGCCGGCTTGCCGCGGCCCTGCCGCACTTCCTTGGCCGAGAAGATGTAGGGCTTGAAGCGGTCGTAGAGCGCCGTGGCGCCCAGCGAGAGCTTCAGCCGCGCGCTGGTCGAGTTGGAACAGATGCAGCGCGCATCGTCGAGCCGGTCGAGCAGTTCGTGGACGCCCTCGATCGCCTTGACGGTGGCGATGCGGCGGTCGATCTCGCGTCGGTGCGGGTCTTGAAATCGTCGGGCAGGCCGTAACCGAGTTCCTCCTCGATGATCTTCTGGATCTCGAGGCCGGGCAGGCCGGCAAAGCGCACGTTCACCTCCTCGGGGGTGATCGGGTAGCCGGCCTCGGCGAACATCGCCGCATTCACCTGCGCGGCGATGATCTCGGAATCGACGAGCACGCCGTCGCAGTCGAAGATGATGAGCATCTGGGGTCCTTCGTCGATCCTGTTCCGGCGCCCTGATTAGCGCGAAGCGCGGGGCCGTGGCCTGCGTCCCATGCAGGGCGGCCCTGCACCGCGCGGGGCCGCCCGCGCGCTGGGTGGAGGGACGGCATTACTGGAAGGCGGTCTCCATGAAGCTGCGCAGCTTGCGCGAATGCAGGCGCTCGGGCGGCATCGCGCGCAGGCGTTCCATGGCGCGGATGCCGATCTCCAGATGCTGGCTGACCTGGGTGCGGTAGAAGGCGCTGGCCATGCCCGGCAGCTTCAACTCGCCGTGCAGCGGCTTGTCGGACACGCACAGCAGCGTGCCGTAGGGCACGCGGAAGCGGAAGCCGTTGGCGGCGATCGTCGCCGATTCCATGTCGAGGGCGACCGCGCGCGACTGCGAGAAGCGCTGCACCGGCTCGCGGTGGTCGCGCAGTTCCCAGTTGCGGTTGTCGATGGTGGCGACGGTGCCGGTGCGCATGATCCGCTTCAGTTCCCAGCCCGACAGGCCCGTCACCTCCTCCACGGCCTCCTCCAGGGCCACCTGCACCTCCGCCAGCGGCGGGATCGGCACCCAGGCCGGCAGGTCGGCGTCGAGCACGTGGTCCTCGCGCACATAGCCGTGAGCGAGCACGTAGTCGCCGAGCTTCTGGCTGTTGCGCAGGCCGGCGCAGTGGCCGAGCATCAGCCAGGCATGGGGCCGCAGCACGGCGATATGGTCGGTGATCGTCTTGGCGTTGGACGGGCCGACGCCGATGTTGACGAGGGTGATGCCGGAGCTGTCCGGGCGGATGAGGTGATAGGCCGGCATCTGCGGAAGGCGCGGCGGTGCCTCGCCGGAAACGGGCGCCCGGTCGCCGGAGCGGGTCAGGAGGTTGCCGGGCTCGACGAAGGCGACATAGTCCGATGTCCCGCCGGCCATCAGCTCGCGGGCGCGCACGGCGAATTCGTCGACGTAGAACTGGTAGTTGGTGAAGATCACGAAATTCTGGAAATGGCGCGGCGCCGTGGCGGTGTAGTGCTGCAGCCGGTGCAGCGAATAGTCGACCCGCGGCGCCGAGAAGGGCGCGAGCGGCAGCACGTCGCCGGGCTTGTAGTCGGCGGTGCCGTTGACGATCGCGTCGTCGGTGATCGACAGGTCCGGCACGTCGAAGATGTCGCGCAGCGGACGCGCCATCGCCTCCACGGCGGCGCCGTCCACATGGCTGCCCTCCGGGAACGCGAAATGCAGCGGGATCGGCACGTCGGATTCACCGATCTCCACGCAGACGTCGTGGTTGCGCATCAGGAGGCCGATCTGCTCGACCAGATAGTCGTGGAAGAGATCGGGCCGCGACAGGGTCGTGGCATAGACGCCCGGGCCCGGCACATGGCCGTAGGACAGACGGGAATCGATGTGGGTGAAGCTCGTGGTGATCAGCCGCACCGCCGGATAGCAGGCGCGGATCCGATCGGGCGCGGCCGCGCCGGCCACGACCGCCGCGAAGGCCTCGCGGATGTGGCGGGTGTTGGCGTCGTAGATCGCTTCCAGCCGCGCGACCGCCTTGTGGGCATCGTCGAAATCCTCGAAGGGAAACGGCGTCTGGACCGGCAGTGTCGTCATCTGGCGTCCCCTCGTTGCGGCGCCGGACCTCGTCCCCGGCACGGAGTCGGTATAGCGCGAAAATCCGCATTTGCATCCGCCCCCGCGCAGCGGGCGCGGCTCGCGCCTGCGGGCAGGACCTGCCTCCGAGGGCGGCGCCATGGAGAACGTGGTAAACAAACCATTGACAACACGGAGAAATCTCCGTTCGGGGCTTAACCCGCAATTTACCATGCAGACCGCACGATGACTTCGGGCCGGGTGACCCGGCGGTTCCTGTTTCTGCGTAAGGTTCGTGACCATGAGTGTTTTGCGTCAGCGGGCGGCCTTGCCGTCCGGGTCCGACTTCGGAGCTGCACCGGCAAATGCCGGAACGGGGCGCCCGGCCTGGCTCGACCAGATCATCGTCGGCGATTGCGTCGCGGCGCTGGAGGCGCTGCCGTCGGCGTCCGTGGACGTGATCTTCGCCGATCCGCCCTACAACCTCCAGCTAGAGGGCGCCCTGCATCGTCCCGACCAGTCGAAGGTCGACGCGGTCGACGACGACTGGGACAAGTTCGAGAGCTTCGAGGCCTATGACGCCTTCACCCGCGCCTGGCTTCTGGCCTGCCGCCGGGTGCTGAAGCCGAACGGCACGATCTGGGTGATCGGTTCCTACCACAACATCTTCCGCGTCGGCACCGTGCTGCAGGATCTCGCTACTGGGTTCTGAACGACATCGTCTGGCGCAAGGCCAACCCGATGCCGAATTTCCGCGGCAAGCGCTTCACCAACGCCCACGAGACGATGATCTGGGCGACGCGTTCGCAGGCCTCCAAGGGCTACACCTTCAATTACGAGGCGATGAAGGTCTTCAACGACGACACGCAGATGCGGTCCGACTGGCTGCTGCCGATCTGCACCGGCGGCGAGCGCCTGAAGAACGGGGAGGGCGACAAGCTGCACCCGACCCAGAAGCCGGAGGCGCTGCTCTACCGCGTGATGCTGTCGTCGACCAACCCGGGCGATGTCGTGCTCGATCCGTTCAGCGGCACCGGCACCACCGCCGCGGTCGCAAAGCGGCTCGGCCGTCATTTCGTCGGCGTGGAGCGGGATCCGGCCTATGCGCAGGCCGCGCGCGAGCGGATCGCCGCCGTGACCCCGGTTCCGCCCGAAGGCCTCGAGATGCAACGCCCGAAGCGGTCCGAACCGCGCATTCCGTTCGGCGCGGTGCTCGAGGCCGGCCTGCTCAGCCCCGGCGACGTGCTCACCGACGCCCGCGCCGCCATCGCGCCTGCGTGCGCTCGGACGGCACGCTGGAAGCGGCCGGCGCCACCGGTTCGATCCACAAGATCGGCGCCCATGTGCAGGGGCTCGACGCCTGCAACGGCTGGACCTTCTGGCACGCGAACCAGGACGGCGTGCCGCGCCCGATCGACGACCTGCGCGCCCGCATCCGCGCGGGGCTGGGTCTGGCGGGCTGAGGATGGGCTTGATGGGGGCAGGGCCCAAGAAGAGGCCGTGATGCCGTCCGCGGGGCCATGCTGCCTGCTCCGCAGGCGGCCTTCATGCCCATGAAACGATGGAGAGGAGCCGTCGCTGCCGGGCACTCGGGTACCGGCGGGCCCTTCGGTGGCTTTCCCCTCGTCCGTCGAGACAGTCGCCTCGCGCCTTCCTCAGGATGAGGGCAAAGAGCAACCCTTTGTTCAAGCCAGACGAATCGTCGAAGGTCTCATCCTGAGGAAGCCCGCAGGGCTGTCTCGAAGGACGAGGCCGGGTGCGCGGATGTCCGTCTCGCAGTTGGGCCGGACGGCCACTGGCGTACGTGCCCGTGACGATGGCAAGGTCCAAGACCCCCGCGACCAGATCTGCCTGATGACGGTTTCCGCCCCGATGCCGGACTGACCTGACCGATTTTGTTGGGATTTGAGGTTTTTGCAGGGACCCGGGATCCGGGCTGAAAGAAGCCGGCCTGCCCCGTCATGAAAAAGCCCCCCACCGCTTGCGGCGATGGAGGGCCCGTAACCAACAGATCGATAATACCAAAAAAAATTAAAAAAGCAGGTCGTATGAAACAAAACAGTTGCAGCCCATTGCCCGACATCATCCTTGCGGATGACGGAGTGCCGCTTTGCTGGCCACTCGTTCCCCCGACCTCCC
>NZ_MCRJ01000163.1 GCF_001720135.1 Methylobrevis pamukkalensis | reverse complement strand
CGCCGGGGGCCCCGTCTGCCGCCCCCCAACCCTGCCGCCGCACCCCCAGCTGCGATCGCCCCGGCAGCTGCCGTCCAGGCGGCGGGCGGGAGCGACTTTGCCGGGGTGGAGCAGCCGGCCGCGCCCTTCGAGGAGAAGGCGGTCAAGGTCGAGATCCAGCGGATCGGCACGGTGAACCGGCTGACCTTCACCTACAAGACGCCCGTGGATGCCGCGCTGTTCTCGCGCGGCGGCGCCCTGTGGATGGTGTTCGACGATGCGATGCCGATCGACCTCGGCCCGCTGCAGGCCGGCCTTGCCGGCATCGCCCGCCGGATCGAGCCGATCAGCGTCAACGGCGCGCAGGCGCTGCGGATCGAGATGGCCGACCCGCTGCTGGCCAGCCTCGATGCGGACGGCACCTACTGGGTGGTCACCATCGGCGACATGGTCGCCCGGCCGACCCGTCCGCTGCCGGTCATGCGGTCGGTGCGGCCCGATGGCCGGGCGGCGCTCGACATTCCCTACGACGGCGCGGGCCGGGCGATCGAGGTGGTGGATCCGGCGGCAGGCGACCGGATCGTCGTCGTCACCGGCAAGGGCGATCCGCGCGGCCTGATCAAGCCGCAGTCCTTCACGGATGTGGAGGCGCTTTCCTCCGCCTATGGTCTGGCCTTCGTGCCGCGCGTCGACGATCTGGAGGTGCAGGTCCGTCAAGGGTCCGGCGTCGCCGTCGAGCGACCCGCCGGCCTGAACATCTCGCTGTCCTTCCCCTCCCGCGACACGGGCTTCGACGCCGGTGGCGACGGGCAGGCGCTTGCGACCGGCGGGTTCGATCTCGCGGCCGCCGCGGTTCCCCCCGCCGAGTTCTGGCCGACGCGCAAGGCCCTGCAGCTGGACATCTCCGCCGCCCAGGATATCGAGGGCCGGGCGGCGGCCTGGCGCCGGCTCATCGCCCTCTACATGGCCGAGGGCCTCGGTCCCGAAGCCGAGGCCGCGCTCGACGTGCTCGGGTCCCTGCGCCCGGAAGAGGCGGAGAACGTCGACTTCAAGCTGCAGATGGCGGGCGCAAAGGTGCTTTCGCACAAGCCTGCCGAGGCCCTGTCCCTGCTGGCCGACGAGGATCTCGAGGCGAGCCCCGAAGCGGCCGTGTGGCGCACGATCGCGGCGGAAGACAACCGCAATCATGCGGAGGCGCGGCGCAGCCAGCCCCGCGGCGAAACGGTGATCGGCGCCTTCCCGAAAACCCTGCAGAACCGCTTCCTGCTTGCCTCGGCAAGGGCGGCCGTCGGGGTCAACGATTTCGGCGCCGCGGTCTCGGCGATCCGCCAGATCGATCGCGCCGGCCTCGACCGCAATGACGCCCTGGCCGTGGACATACTCAATGCCCGCATGGCCGACGCCAATGCGCGGGCCGTCGATGCCCTGAGCCTTCTCAACCGCGTGGTGCTGCAGGGCGATGGCGCGGAAGCCGCCGAGGCGACGCTGCGGCTGGTGCGCATCCAGCACCGCGAGGGCATCCTGACGGTGCCGCAGGCAATCGACCGGCTGGAAGGCCTTGCCGCCTCCTGGCGCGGCGACGAGATCGAGCTGCAAGCGCTGCGGCTGCTGGCCCAGCTCTCGGTGGAGAACGGCGACTGGCGGCGCGGCTTCGAGGCGATGCGCACGGCCAACCTCGTCAATGCCGATTCGGACACGACGCGGCTGATCAGCAACGAGATGAGCGCCGCCTTCGCCGCGCTCTACCTCGACGGCAAGGCCGCCGAAATGGAGCCGCTGAAGGCGCTCGCGCTCTACTACGACTTCAAGGAACTGACGCCGATCGGCCACCGCGGCGACGAGATGGTGCGCAAGCTCGCCGACCGGCTCGTCGATGTCGATCTGCTGGACCAGGCCGCCGCGCTCCTGCAGCATCAGGTCGATCACCGCCTGAAGGGTGCGGCGCGCGCCCAGGTGGCGGCCGATC
Organism: Methylobrevis pamukkalensis; assembly: GCF_001720135.1. Taxonomy (GTDB): domain Bacteria; phylum Pseudomonadota; class Alphaproteobacteria; order Rhizobiales; family Pleomorphomonadaceae; genus Methylobrevis; species Methylobrevis pamukkalensis. The sequence continues at coordinate 4,755 of NZ_MCRJ01000163.1, read as the reverse complement.
TTGCCATGGTACAACTGCTCGACCGCCGCCCGGATCGGGCGCTCGCGGTGTTGGGACGCACCCGCCAGGCCCAGCTTCCGGCCAGCATCGAGCGGCAGCGGCGGCTGGTGGAGGCAAAGGCGCTCGCCGACACCGGCAAGACCGACCTCGCGCTCGAGATGGTCGGATCACTGTCCGGTATCGATGCCGACCGGCTGGTCGCCGACACGCTCTGGTCGGCTGCGCGCTACCAGAAGGCGGGCGAGCAGTTCGAGCGCCTGCTGGCCGCGCGCTGGAGCGACGCCGTGCCGCTGACCGACATCGAGCAGGTCGAGGTGCTCAAGACCGCGATCTCCTATGCGCTCGCCCCCGATCCGATCGGCCTTGACCGGCTGCGCGGCAAGTTCGCGGCGAAGATGGCCACCTCGCCCAAGGCGGCGATCTTCGACGCGGTCACCGGTCCGATCGACGTCAGCGGCCACGAATTCCGGGTGATCGCGGCCAACATCGCGGCCATCGACACGATGCGGGCCTTCCTGGCCGACTATCGCAGCCAGTTCGTCGACCGCGGTCCCGCTGACGGGCCGGAGGTGATGCCGGCGGCACCGGAGCCCGCGCCTGCACCTGCGCCGGCGAACGTGTCGGATGCGCCCGAGGCCGCGGCGCCCGGCGAGGCGGTGGGGCAGGGTTGAGGTGTTGGACCGAGGGATGGGCTGAGGGCTAAAGTCGTGACGCATGGGAGCAGGAGCACGACCAGTGTGCTGCGCCCGTCAAGCCGGCCCAACTGCGGACGAATTCCTCGACTTGATGGCTGCGCACGCAGACAGGTGGTCGGCGCGTGCCGCCTCGTCGCCGCATGGGCAGGATCGTGATTTCGGGCACCGTATCTGATCATCCGTGGCAGCACCGACATCATCATGACCGCAGAGGCCGATGCCGCCTCAACCGCGATCTCCGGCGGCTTCAACGGCATCCTCCGCGCAGCGGCCTGATCACGGACAAGGGCTCATTCGGTGTAGTCGGTCACGCCCATGCGGATCGCCATGCAGGCCAACGCGACAACCTTCGGGATCACAACCGCCCGGCCATCCTCGCGCCGTACACCGCGGTCGTAGTTCTCGACCGCAGGCTTCGACAACCCTAGGGCCTCTGCTGCGGCAGCCTGGGTGAATCCAAGCGCCTTGCGCCATGCCTTGAACTGCTCACTGGTCATGGTATCATTCTTCTACGGTGGAGGTGATGCAGCTTCACTCCGGTGGGATCGGGACTTTCGCCCGGCCCCCGTTGACTTAGAACTTGATCGTCAGTGTCAGGCGCCAACCAAACCATCTGACGGTCAACCTAAACCGGAAGTCGCGGATGTGTCCGCATCCTGATGTCCGTTCGCTCAGAATCAGCAAAGGCCGCCGGACGGGAAATCGTCCGGCGGCCTTTGTCATTGTGCCTGTCTCGACCTGCGAAGGAAGGCCGCCCCCCTGGGTGCGGCCCTCGATCACCCGTCAGTTGCTGACGGCGAGCGGTCCGAGCTTGACGAAGATCGTCTCGCCCGAGGAGTCGTCCACGCCGTCGTTGTCGGTGACGAAGTAGGCGTCGCCGGCCTTGTCGACGGTGAAGCCTTCGACCTTGTCGACGATGAAGCCGTTGCCGGACGCCAGATCGGGCATCAGGTCACGCACCAGGGTCTTTTCGACGACCGGCAGCTCGCCGCCGAGCGGGGCGGGGGTCACCGTGGAGAGATCGACGCTGTAGACCGCCTTCAGCTTCGCGGCCTCGCCGATCTGGTTGTCGCGCTCGATGATGATCGCCTTGCCGCCTTCGACGGCGGTGATCTCGGAGAGACCGACCCAGCCGGCTTCGGCCTTCTCGAGCGGGTAGTGGACCGCGCCCCAGGTCTTGGTCGCCGGCTTGTAGGCCAGCAGCTTGACCATGCCCTTCGGATCGTCCTTCCACTCGCGCTGCACGGCGAGCCAGACGGTGGTGTCGTCGCCCGAACCGGTGACGGTCACGCCTTCGTAGCCGAAGCGCTCCTGATGGGCCTCGAGTTCGGCCGGCAGCGCGACCTCCTCGACGATGGCGCCGGAGGCGTCGACGCGCAGCAGCGCATGCGGCACTTCCTTCTTGGCGTCACCTTCGGAGGCGAGCCAGAAGCCGCCCTCGGCCGCCGGCGCGATGCCTTCGAGGTCGAGCTTCTCGGCGGTCTTGCCGTCGCGGGTCACGGTCATCTCGCCGGTGATGATCGCGGGGGTCCGGGTGGCATCGATCGTCAGGACGCGCGGGGCGGCCGAGTAGAAGCTGTCGGTGACCGCGTAGAGCTTGCCGGCGTCGGCCGGATCGGCGGCGAGGCCCGACAGGGCGCCCCAGGCGATCGGCGCGCTGGTGCCGTCGTTGAGCGAGCGGATGGTCGGATAGACGGGCGTGCCCTCGGCGCGCTCGAAGATCATGACGTGGGCGCGCACGCCGCCGTCCTCGATCAGGTCGCTTTCGTTGGCCGTCACCAGCAGGTTGCGCGCGGGGATCGCGAGCACGCCTTCCGGACCGATGCCCGACGGCAGGATCTGCAGGAGTTCCGGCGCCGCGCCGGTTTCCTTGTAGACGGCGACGACCGACGACCGCTCGGAAGCGACGAAGATCAGGGTCTCGTCGCCGAAGGCGCCGGCCTCGACGCCCTCGATCTCCACGCCCTTCTTGTTGCGCTTGTCCGGATAGTGGCCGAGCGAGACGATCTCGCGCTCGAGGCTGGCGCCCGACTCGTAGGAGACGGTGCCGTCCTTGTTCCAGATGGTGAAGCCGCGGCTGCCACCCTTCCAGTCGCCTTCGTTGGCGGTGACGAAGCGATTGGTGTCGATCCAGGCAAGGCCATCGGGCTCGCGCGCCACGCCGGTCATGGACCCGGTCAGGTCGATCACGCCGTCCTTCTTGGTGTCGATGCCGTCGAGATCGACGGTGCCGGCCGAGAAGCTCGCCTCGACGGTGCCGGTGGCGGCGTCCACGACGACGATGTGGTTGTTCTCCTGCAGCGTCAGCGCGATCTTGCCGTCGGCGTTGATCGAGACGAACTCGGGCTCCGGATCCTCCGGAACGACTTCGGTGACGCCGGCGAGATCTATCTTCTTCAGGCCGGCGCAGTCGGCGGCGCCGTCCTTGACCGGGACGACGACAAGGAAGCCGGCGGGAAGCTGCGGCAGGGCGGCGTCGTTGATGTCCTCGTCGCGCTCGTTCTCGATCGCGATGGCGATGAAGCCGCCGTCCTTGGTGGCGGCGACCGAATCGGGCTGGCCGCCGAGATCGCAGGTGGCCGTGACGGTCTTGCCGGCGAGATCGACGGTGGCCAGATGGCCCGACGGTTCCGTGTAGCTCTTCGAGGTGACCACGCCGACGAAGGCATTGCCGCCGATGATCTTGACCGAGGTCGGCTCGCCGCCAAGGCCGATGTAGCCGGCCGGCTTCGGCGCGGCGGCATCCGTGATGTCGATCAGGCCAAGGCCTTCGCCCGGGCTGTCGGTGTAGGCGAGGAGGGTGCCGTCCTCGTTGGCGGTGATGATCTCGGCGACCGCCTCGCGGCCCTGGTCGTCGGCGCCGAGGTTGGCGGTGACCGGGAAGGTGGCGACGCGGTTGAACACCGGCTCGGCATGGCCGGCCAGCGTGGTCGCGGCGAGAAGGACCGTCGCCAGAGAGACGGTGATGGCAGGTTTCGTCATGGTCGGAAGCCCCCGTACGGATGAATGCGGTACGGGGTTTGGTAGCGCCTGATGGATGACGCTCATGTGACAGTGACGGTGACAGGGACCGGGCGGACAGGCATTGCCCGCGCAAGAACGGGCGCGGCGTCAGCCGAAGCTGCGCACGAGGCTTCCGGCCAGAAGCTGCCAGCCGTCGACCAGCACGAAGAAGATCAGCTTGAACGGCAGCGAGATCACCACCGGCGGCAGCATCATCATGCCCATGGCCATCAGGATCGAGGCGACGACCATGTCGATGATCACGAAGGGCAGGTAGATCAGGAAGCCGATCTCGAAGGCGCGGCGCAGTTCGGAGATCATGAAGGCCGGAATGAGGATGCGCAGGCTCACGTCCTGGGGCGTCGCGGGCGCCGGAGTCTCGGAGAGATCGACGAACAGCTGCAGGTCGGTCTCGCGCACATGCTCCAGCATGAACTCGCGGAACGGCGCGGCGGCGAGATCAAAGCCCTCGGCCAGTTCCACGGTACCCTCGATCACCGGGCTGATGCCGGCCTCATAGGCCCGCTCGAAGGTCGGCTGCATGATGAAGGCGGTGAGGAACAGCGCCAGCGACACCATCACCGCGTTGGGCGGTGCGGTCTGGAGGCCGATGGCGGTGCGCAGCAGCGACAGCACCACGACGATCCGGGTGAAGGAGGTGACCATCACCAGGATCGACGGGGCAAGGCTCAGGACCGTGATCAGGCCAATGAGCTGGACGGCGCGTTCGGTGAGCGTCGTGCCGTCGCCGAGCGAGATCGAGACGTCCTGCGCCATCGCGGGCAGGGCGCTGGCGAGCAGGACGCGGCGGTGATGGCGGCGGCAAGAACCGTCCCGCGTGCCACCGGCCTGCGGCCGGCTGCCCGGCCGACCCGGCGTCCGGCCGGCGCCGTGACGGCGGCGGCCGGACGGATCGACCATCGCGATGTCATGACGCCGACTTCGGCTTTCCGCCCGTCAGTTCCTCGAGCAGCCGGGTCATCTCGTCCTCGAGCGCATCGATGCTGCCGGACGACTCGGCGGGCTTGGCCTTGCCGGCGCCTTCAGGCGCGGGCGC
>NZ_MCRJ01000162.1 GCF_001720135.1 Methylobrevis pamukkalensis | reverse complement strand
GGTCATTCAGGGCACGCCGCCGGTCCCGACCAAGTCGCCGGCGAAGGATCTGGGCCGCGAACAGGAGATCGCGGCGGCGGAGAAGGTGATTCAGGCCCTCGAGGACGAACTGGCGGCGACGAAGCAGACCGATCTGGAGCGCCGGATCAGCATCGCGCTGCGCAAGGCCGGCGCCGAGGCGACGGTGACGGAGAAAAACCGCATCCGGGAGATCGTCACGGCGATCGCCGAGGAGGAAGAGGCGCGGCGGCGGGCGGCGGATGCCGAGGAAGAGACGCAGCGGCGGCTGGAGGAGCTTTCGGAGGAGACGAAACGCCGCGTGGAAGACGCGTGGCGCGAAAGCGAGGGCCTGACCAAGGACTTCTTCGGCGGGATGCTGCAGGACATCCGCGCCGGGGCGACCGGAATGGACGCGCTGACCTCCGCGGTCGACCGGTTTGCCGCGCGGCTGCTGGATCTGGCAATCGAGGACGTGTTTTCGGCGCTGTTCGATCCGGAGGGCAAGGGCGGGTCGAAGGTGCTGTCCGGTATCGCCGGGCTGTTCTCGGGAAAATCGACGAAAACCGACGCTGCGACTGCCTCGGGAGCCGTTCCCGGCGCCGCGCCGGTGATTCCGGTGGCGCGGGCGGCGCTGGCGCCGCTGGCGGGCGATGCGGTGCGGGCGGCGGTGCCGTTTCCGGACAGCGTGGAGCGTTGGCGCGGCGATGTGGCGGCGGCGGTGGCCGGAACACGGGTGCCGACCGACGTGGCACTGGCGGTGATGGCGCAGGAGAGCCGGGGCAACCCGAATGCGCGCTCGCCGGTGGGTGCCGGCGGGCTGATGCAGCTGATGCCGGGCACGGCGAGTGATCTCGGCGTCGGCAACGTGTTCGATCCGGCGCAAAATATCGTCGGCGGCACGCGCTATCTCGACCAGATGATGGGCCGCTATGACGGCAACCTGCAGAAGTCGCTGGTTGCCTACAACTGGGGGCCGGGCAACGCCGACAAGTGGGGCGGCGACCTCTCCAAGCTGCCGGCCGAAACGCAGGGCTATCTCGACGCTGTGGGCGAGCGGCTGGGCACGACCGCCGAGGGGCTGGCGACCTTCGGCCAGGGGCTCGGCGACGCCAATGACGGGCTGACGCGGCTGGCGGAGGCCGCGGTGAGCGGCGACCAGGCGGCGGCGCCGGCGGTGGCCTCGATCGGCGCGACCACCAAGGCGAGTGCCGACGCGATCGGCGATGCGGCGACCGAGACGGCCGGGGCGAGCGAGGGCTTTGCCGGCACGCTCGGCGACACGCTGGGCGGGCTGGTGGGTTCGCTCGGCGACATGGCGGGCGGGCTCGTCGGCGGGATCGGCACGCTGCTCAAGGGGCTCACGGGGCTTGGCGGCGAGGGCGGTTTCGGCGATCTCCTGTCGGGGCTCGGCACCTTCGTGGCCGGTTTGTTCGGTTTTGCCGAGGGCGGCGGGCTGGACGGGGTGCTCGACGGGCGAGGGGGCGGGCGGATTGCCGTCGGCACCCACGCGCGGGCCGACGACGTGCTGATCCGGGGCTCGAAAGACGAGTTCATGGTCAACGGCCGGGCGACGTCGGCGCACCGCGACGTGCTGGAGCGGATCAACGCCGGCTGGTCGCGCGAGGACGTGGCCGACTATCTGGCTGGCGACATGTTCGGGCCGTCGATCCCGCCGTCGCCGTTGCAGCAACTGGCCGATGGCGGCGGGCTTGGCCCGGTGACGGGCGGCAGCGGCGTCGGCCGGGCACGGGTGGCGGCGGCGGGCACGCGGCTGACCCACGGCGTCGGCGGGGCGAACCCGGTGAATGTCAACTTCGAAAGCCGTGTGATCAACAACACCTCCGCCCGCGTAGACACCCGGGAGGAGGATGACGGCAAGGGCGGGCGGCGGATCATCCACCAGCTCGACGACATGGTGGCCGACGGCGTGTCGCGGGCGGCAGCCGGTCGCGCAAGTCGATCGGCCAGACCTTCGGGCTCAAACCGAGGCTGACCCCGCGATGACGATTGCCACCTGGCCCGCCGAGTTGCCGAAACCGCTGCGCGAGGGATTCTCGCTCGGCTACGAGGACGGCCGGCTTTCGAAGGGCGGCGAGGCGCCGGTGCCCGGCTTTCGCGGGCGATTCTCGCGGCCGGCCCGGCCGCAGCGGATGATGATGCGGCTCTATCCCCCCGACGCGCGCGGTTCCGGCGGTTCTTCGAAGAGGAGATCGGGCGCGGCGCCAAGCCGTTCCTGATGCCGGACCCCTCCCGCGATGGCCTGCCGCTGCTGACGATGGGCGGGGCGCCGCTGCTGACCACCGGCGGCGTGCCGCTCCTGCTGGCGGCGACGCAGCTGTGCACGATGACCGAGATGCCGGTGGAATCGCCCTACGGGGTGCGCTGGCAGGTGCAGCTGTCGCTCGCGATCATGCCGGTCTGAGATGGCGCGGCGGCTCTCCCTCAACGCGCGGCGGGCGCATCTGGCTGGTTCGACCGAAGAGGTCGAGGTGTTCCTCGTCGTGATCGAGCACCCCGACATCGGCGAACCGATGCTGCTCTCGACCGACAACGGCGTGACCCTCTCGACCGACCCGCTGGTCTACGGCACGCGCTCGACCTGGGCCTTCGGCGGCGTGGAGGGTATTCGCCGCGACTTCCCGATGGTGCTGATGAGCGCCTTCGCCCCGGACGATCAGGAGGACACGCCGCAGGCGGCGCAGATCGTCGTCGATCTGGTCGACCGTGACATCGTCGCGCTGGTGCGCGCCACGACCGAAAGGGCCGACGTGCACATGGCGATGGTGCTGGCCTCGACGCCGGACCTCGTCGAGGTGGAGTGGCTGGGGCTCAAGCTGATCGCGGCCGATCCGGATGCGGGGCAGGTGATCCTGTCGATGTCGCGCGAGCCGATCACGGCGGAGCCAGCGACCGCAGTGCGGATGAGCCGCGACGTGACGCCCTGTCTGCATCAGTAGGGTTGGGGAAAAAGATGCCTCACTGGTCGGAAAGCTACATCGGCCTGCCCTTCGCCGAGAAGGGCAGGACGCGGGAGGGGCTCGACTGCTGGGGCCTCGTGCGCCTCGTGCTGGCCGAGCAGTGCGGCATCGAGTTGCCGGGTTACGACGCGGATTACGCCTGCGTGGCCGAGGTGCGGGAGATCGCCGCGGCGCTGGGCAAGGCGCAGGCCTCGGCGGACTGGCTGCCGGTGCTGCCGGGTTCCGAGCGGGTCTTCGACGTGGCGCTGTTCCGGCGCGGCCGGCTGGAGGGGCACGTGGGCGTGATCGTCGAGCGCGGCCGGGTGCTGCATGTGGCGCGCGGCCGGGCAGCGGCGATCGAGCGGCTGTCGGCGGCGCATCTGGTGTCGGTGCATGTGGGCACGTTCCGGCATGCGGGGCTTGCGGACCGGGTGGTCGCGTGAGCCGTCCGGTGCGCCTGCCCCTCGACGGGGAGATCATCCGTCCCGGCGGGGGCCTCGACGTGCTGGCGATGCCGGTGCTCGACGCCGGGCGGAACCGCACGGCGCTGACGCTGCCGGCCGGGCTGACGGTGGCGGAGATCGTGGCCGTCGCCACGCCGGACCTGCCGGAGGCGGCGCGGCGGCGGATGCGGGTGCTGCTGGTGACGGAGCGCGGCACCTGGGCGGTGACGCCGGAGATCTGGCACCGGGTGCGTCCGCGCCCGGGGGTGCAGGTGGTCATCCGGCCGGTGGCGGAGGGCAACTTCTTCCGCAACGTGCTTCAGATCCTCGTGGTGATCGCGGCGGTGGCGCTCGGCCAGTTCTACGCGGTCGGGCTGGCGGGGTCGGCCTTCGGCACGGCGCTCGGGCTTTCGGAGGCGGCGGCCGGCTCGCTGATCACGCTGGGGGCGACGGTGGTCGGCAACCTCCTGATCAACGCGCTGGTGCCGCCGCAGACGCCGGACAACCGCAAGGCCAGCCCGAGCTACGGCGTGTCCGGCTGGCGCAACCCGGTGAACCCCGATGGCGTGCTGCCGCAGGTGATGGGCACGATGCGGATCGCGCCGCCGTTCATCGTGCCGCCCTATTGGGAAATCGTCGGCGGCAAGCAGTACAACCGGGGCATGCTCGGATGCTCGCTCGACGAGATCGAGATCGACGACATCCGCCTCGGCGAGACGCCGATCGGCGAGTTCGACGAGGTGCAGATGGAGATCCGCACCGGGGCGGCCGGCGACGCGCCGGTGACGCTGACCCCGGAACAGGTGATCCAGGAGGAGGTGGGTTCGCAGCTGCGCCGCGAACTGCCGCGCGACGACGACGGCGAGGTGACCGGCGAGCCGGCCGAAGACCAGCCGCTGATCCGCTACGCGCGCAGCCGCGCCACCAAGTGCAAGATCATCCTGTTCTTTCCGGGCGGGCTGTCGCTCTACTCGGTCTCGCGCGGGCGGCACATCGCCTGGCGGGTGCAGATCCGGATCGAACAGAAGCTGTTGCCGACGGGGACGTGGGAAGAGGTCGACATCCTCGACATCGACGAGATGAAGCGCGAGCCCTTCTGGCTGGAACACGAGTGGGGTTTCGGGGTGCGCGGCGCCTACGCGGTGCGGCTGACCCGGCTGACCGACGAATCGGAAGACAACAACGTCTCCGATCAGGTGCACTGGCAGCACATCCAGACCTTCCGGCCGGAGTATCCGCTGAACACCGCGCTGCCGGTGTCGGTGCTGTCGTTCCGGATGCTGTCGACCTACCAGATCAACGGGCAGGTCGATAGCCTCAACATGATCGCGCGGCGGGTCTGCCTCGACTGGGACGCGGAAACCGAGACCTGGGTGCGGCGGGCAACGCGCAATCCGGCGAGCCTCTACCGCTACGCGCTGCAATCGCCCGGCCTTGCCAAGCCGGTGGCCGACAGCGGGATCGACCTCGACCAGCTGGCCGAGTGGCACGAGTGGTGCGTGCTCAAGGGGCTGACCTACGACCGTGTCCACGATTTCGACGAGAGCCTCGAGGAGCGGCTGCGCGACATCGCCGCGGCCGGCCGCGCGAGCCCGCAGCACGACGGCCGCCGCTGGGGGGTGGTGATCGACCGGCCGCAGAGCGTCAAGGTCGACCACATCTCGCCGCGCAACGCGCGCTCGATCGCCTTCTCGCGGACCTACACCGACCCGCCGCACGCCTTCCGGGTGAAGTTCCGCGACGCGGCCAACGACTACGAATGGGCCGAGCGGATCGTGCCCTGGCCGGGGTTCACCGGCACGCCGACGATCCTCGAGGCGATCGAGTTCCCGTGGATCACCGATGCCGACCGGATCTGGATCGAGGCGCGGCGGATGATGTACGTCGCGAAATACCGGCCCGACCTGTTCTCGGCGATGCAGGACGTGGGCGTGCGGACCTCGACGCGGGGCGACCTCGTCGGCGCGAGCCTCGACCTGATCGACCGGCGGCAGATGTCGGCGCGGGTGAGCGGCGTGCGCGGCAACCTCGTCGAGATCGACGACACGGTGACGATGGAGGCGGGCACCAGCTACGCCATCGAGTTCCGCGCCCGGGTGACGTCGGATGATCCGGTCGGGGTCGCGGTGGTGCGGCTGGTGGCGACGGTGCCGGGGGATCATTCGGCGCTGCGGATGCTGCCAGTGGACCCGGGCGGGGCCGACGACGTGCCGGAGGTGGGCGGCGAGGTGCATTTCGGCGTCGCCGGAAACGTCACCTTCGATCTGATCCTCAAATCGGTGGAGAGCGGCGAGGGGTTCACCCAGCGGCTCACCTTCGTCGAGGCCTCGCCGATCATCGACGAGCTGACCGACGCGGAAGAGCCGCCGGCTTGGGACGGCAATGTCGGCGAGATCATCGTGCCGGAGGTGATCGCGCCGCTGGCGCCGGTGATTGCCTCGCTGCGCACCGGATCGGCCGGCAACGTGCTGCTGTCGCTGCGGGCGGCGGCGGCGAGCGCGCCGGTGGTGCGCTGGGAAGCCCGGCACCGGGCCGACGGCGCGCCGGGCTGGACGACGCTGACCTCGCCTGTGGCCTCGACGGTGCGGATCACCGGCTACGACGTCGGCGACGTCATCGACCTGCAGGCCCGCGGGCTGGCTGCCGACGGCACGCCCGGCGCGTGGGGCACGGAGGTGGCCTACACGGTCGGCGCGGAGTTCGCGCAGGCGCCGGAGGGCTTCGAGGTGGAGACCACCACGGCGTCGATTTCGGAGACGACGACCGGCGTGCTGGCGGTGTTCAGCTGGTCGCCGGGGGCGGACGACGACACCCACGAGGTGCAGTGGCAGACGTGGGACGGCACGACGGCGGGTGCAACCTCGCGTCTGGTGGCCGACGCCGGCGACACCGAGGCGCGCACCGGCTTCCTGACGGCCTACGTCGGCTATCGCGCGCGGTTGCGCCGGATTCCCGACGACGACGAGCCGTCGCCCTGGACTGACTGGAAAGTCTTCGCGACGGCAACGGCGCCGACGATCGCCGACGATTTCGGCAACCTCCTCGTCGATGACGAGGATTACTTCCTGGAGCCGGCATGACGACACCGATCCGCAAATTCGGGCAGGGCGGCTTTGCCGAGGCGTCGATCGCCTCGGCCGCGACCGTCGATCTCGGCGCCTCGACGGCCCGGTGGATCCTGATCACCGGCACGACCACGATCACATCCTTCGGCACGGCCGTGCATCAGGAAAAATGGGTGCGCTTTGCCGCCGCGCTGACCTTGACCCACAACGCCACCAGCCTGGTGCTGCCGGGCGGCGGCGACGTGACGACGGCGGCCGGCGACGCGGCGCTGCTGCGCTCCGACGCGAGCGGCCACTGGCGGGTGATCGTCTACGAGCGGGCGG
>NZ_MCRJ01000161.1 GCF_001720135.1 Methylobrevis pamukkalensis | reverse complement strand
TTTTCTGTCATGCGGCTTGTGGGGGTGTAGCCGGCGCGTCCTGCATCTGCAGGCAGGCAGTCGTGCCACCGGAAATGCCGTGTCTGCACGCTCGGGGCACGGTCATCAGCCTCTTTTCCTGCGCGGCGGCTTGAGTGTGCGGCGCGGCTGCTTCAGCATGCGCCGCGTTTTGGCCGCAGCGGCCGGACAGCTGAAGGAGAAGCCTGTGACCCTCCGTCTTCACGACCTCTGCGGCACCGATCCGGAGATTCGCTTCAGTCCCTATTGCTGGCGGGTGAAACTCGCCCTGCGCCACAAGGATCTCGACTATGAATCCGTTCCGACGCCGTTCACGGCGGTGCCGGCGGCGCCGGCGGCGGGTTTGCGACCGTTCCGGTGCTGGAAGACGGGGAAACGAAGATCGGCGACAGCTTCGCCATTGCCGAGCATCTGGAGGCGACCTGGCCGGATCGGCCCGCGCTGTTTGCGCCGGGGGAGAGTGGTCGCGCGGTGGCGCGCCTCGTCGAGGGCTATGCGAACCTGACGGTGGGAGCGGCCCTGATGCCCTTCATCGTCAAGGACATCCACGACCTGCTGGCGCCGGCCGACCAGACCTATTTCCGCACGACCCGCGAGAAGCGGCTCGGGCGAACGCTGGAGGAGGTGCAGGCGGGGCGCGAGAACCGGACGGACGAGATTCGCAAGGCGCTGGCGCCGATGCGCCACATGCTGCGCAGCGCGCCCTTCATCGGCGGCGCGTCGCCGCTCTACGTCGATTACATTGTCGCCGGCCATCTGATCTGGGCAACGACCGTGACCGCGTTTCCGATTCTGGACGGGGAGGCGGAGGTGACGGCGTGGCTGGCACGGGTGCGGGCGGCCTGAGCCGGAATCCGGGGAAATTGCGGAAGATCTTCAACGCCGACGAGGGTGCCCGGTGCCTGCCGCGTCATTGCGCCGCAGCGCGGGACGGCGATAATACAAAGGCCGTCGCCGGTTTGGGTCGACGACGGCCTCCGCCTGGCGAAACGCTCCGAGATGCCGGTCAGGGAGAGCTTCGTCGGACCAGCGCACGGCATGCACCGTGACGTTCCGGACTGCCGCCGGTCTTGCCGGCGGCAGTTTTCGTTCAGGAACTGGCCTGATGACCTGGATTGATCACTCGGCCGCTTCCTGCGGCGTCGCGGCGTCCACCGGAATGGCGTTCGGCTCGTAGCCGTGCGCTTCGGCAAGCGCCAGGCGCACGCCGGCACCGTAGGCCGGATCGGCCCGGTCGAAATGCACCAGCTGGCGCTCGATGATCTCGCTCGGCACGCCGGCCATGGCGGCGGCGATGTTGGAGCACAGACGCGCGCGCTGGCCGACGTCGAACAGGCGGAACAGGTCGCCCGGCTGACGGTAGTCGTCATTGCCGTCGCGGTGGTTGTAGCGGTCGGCATCGCCGGAGATCTTCAGCGGGGGCTCCGCGAAGCTCGGGTCCTGGGTGGCGCCGCCGAACGAGTTGGGCTCGTAATAGGCGTTCACGTTCCCCGTCATCTGCGGGAAGAAGCGCATCGGACCATCCTTGTGATAGTGATGGACCGGGCACTTGGCCGCGTTCACCGGCAGGTGCTCGTAGTGGGTGCCGAGCCGGTAGCGATGGGCGTCGGCGTAGGAGAAGATGCGCGCCTGCAGCATCTTGTCCGGCGAGAAGCCGATGCCCGGGATGATGTTCGACGGCGAGAAGGCGGCCTGCTCGATCTCGGCGAAATAGTTGTCCGGGTTGCGGTTCAGCTCGAACACGCCGATGTCGATCGGCGGATAGTCGGCATGCGGCCACACCTTCGTCAGGTCGAAGGGGTTGTACCAGTGCTTGCCGGCGTCCTCCTCGGGCATCACCTGGACCTGCATCTTCCACTTCGGGAAGTCGCCGCCCTCGATGGCGTTGTAGAGGTCTTCCTGGGTCGTCTCGCGGTTCTTGCCGACGACCTGCTCACCCTCGGCGTTGGTCCAGTGCTTGTGGCCCTGCAGGGTCTTGAAGTGGAACTTCACCCAGAAGCGCTCGCCGGCGGCGTTGATGAACGAGAAGGTGTGCGAGCCGTAGCCGTTGACGTTGCGCACGCCCACCGGCAGGCCGCGGTCCGACATCAGGATCGTCACCTGATGCAGGCTCTCGGGCGACAGGGACCAGAAATCCCACATGGCGGTCGGGGAGCGCATGTTGGTGCGCGGATGGCGCTTCTGGGTGTGGATGAAGTCCGGGAACTTGTAGGGATCGCGGATGAAGAACACCGGGGTGTTGTTGCCGACGAGATCCCAGTTGCCTTCCTCGGTGTAGAACTTCAGCGCGAAGCCGCGCACGTCGCGCTCGGCGTCGGCCGCGCCGAGCTCACCGGCCACGGTGGAGAAGCGCGCCAGCATCGGCGTCTGGGCGCCCGGCTGCAGGCACTTGGCCTTGGTATACTGCGAGATGTCGCCGGTGATGGTCAGGGTGCCATACGCGCCCCAGCCCTTGGCGTGAACGGTGCGCTCGGGAATGCGCTCGCGGTTCTGGTGCGCCAGCTTTTCCAGCAGCTGGTAGTCCTGCATCAGCAGCGGACCCCGCTCGCCGGCGCTCAGCGAATTCTGGTTGTCGGCGATCGGCGCCCCCGCCGTCGTCGTCATCGTCGGTTTGTCGGTCATGGAGATCTATCCCTGCGGCGTGTGTCGTGCCGGTTGGCGTTCGCCGGCGCGGCATCGGGCACAACTGCCCGGACCGCCCGGCTTCGGGAGGTCCGCGTCGCCCGTCGGACAGACACTCCCTCGCTCAACCCTGGAAGCATTCTGAACGGGCTTCCACATAAGATCCAATTGTAAGTTCTGCGGCATGTGATAGGAAAAGGTTATGAAGATCACCCTCCGCCAGCTTCGCTATCTCGATGCGCTTGCACTGGAAGGGCATTTCGGCCGCGCCGCCGAACGGGCGTCCGTGAGCCAGCCGGCATTGTCCGTGCAGATCCGAGATCTGGAGGCCGCGCTCGGCGTCGCGCTTGTCGAGCGGACGTCGAACGGCGCCCGGCTGACGGCCATGGGCGAGGGGGTTGTCGCACGGGCGCGGCGGATTCTCGCCGAGATCGGCGATCTGGAATCCTATGCGAGCCGCGAGATCGGCGAACTGGCCGGGCCGTTGCGAATCGGCGTCATCCCGTCGATCGCGCCCTATCTCCTGCCAAGCTGCTGCCCCGCCTGACCGCCGCCTTCCCGCGCGTGCAGCTTGCCGTCCGGGAGACGGTCACGGCCACGCTCGTCGACGAACTCGCCGCCGGCGACCTCGACATCGTCGTGGCCAGCCTGCCGCTCGGACATGCCGCCTTCCAGGAGGTGGCGGTGTTCGAGGATGCCTTCCTCCTGGCGGTGCCGCGCCAGGGGCCCTACGCCGATCTGGCGGTGTCCTCGGCGGCCGACATCCTGCCCGAAGCGCTGCTGCTGCTGGAGGACGGGCACTGCCTGCGCGACCAGACGCTCACCGTCTGCGGCGGCATCGAGCCCCGCCGGCTGCGCTCGAGCGGCGTCACCAGCCTCACGACCATCCTTCAGCTGGTGGCGGCCGGGCAGGGCATCACCCTGCTGCCGGAGATCTTTCTGGAAACGTTTCCGATCGACGAGACCCGGATCCGCGTCACCCGGTTCTCGGCGCCCGAGCCCAGCCGGCAGGTGGGAATCGCCTGGCGGCGCAGCAATCCGCGCGCGACCGAATTCGGGCGGCTCGTCACCTCCGTTTCGGACTGCACCACGCGCCCCGATCAGGCCAGCGTCTGACCGTTGCATGACGACCGGGGCGGGCGGAGCAGGTCAGCTCCGCCGCTTGTAGCAGGGCCAGCGCCAGGCGCGCCGCTTGCCGACATCGATATGGATCGCCTGGGTGTGGCAGTAGAGGCCGATGCCGCCGCGATCCGGCATGGCGAACAGGAAGCGGGCGAGGGTGTCGCGCGTCACGCCGGGCATGTAGAGATCGACCGCGCTGCAATACATGTGCTGCGAGTTGCGCGCGCCGCGGACACGGCGGTTGTGCGGCGGCGAGCGATAGCCGGACGTGATCACGGCGCGCTTGCCGAACTGGCGCTCGGCGCGGCGGATCATCGACACCAGCCCGGGCTTGAGACAGCCGACCTGGATGGAGCTGTTGGCCAGCAGCAGGCCGTTGGCGGCAATCACCGCGCTGCGCGGGATGCCGGGCACGCGTCCGGCGAAGGGATGCGTCGGCCCGTTCCTGAAGAAGCTGCCCGGGTCGTCGTCGCCCGGCGTGCGCGAGACGAGGATGATGCCCTCCGGCCAGGTGACGCCGGGCAGGCTGTCCATCTTCTCCACCCGGTGCGGCTTCTGGAAGGCCATGGCCTCCGGCTCGTCCTCCTCGGGCGGGGCGGCGACCGCATCGTCGGTGATCGGCTGGTCTTCCTTTGCAGCAACCACCTTGGCGGTTTCCGTGACGCCCTTGGCGGCCACCTCGGGGGCGATGGCCAGCACCGGTGTTGCGGCCGGATCCGTCGGGGCCGGTTCGGCCGGGGGCTGATCCGCAGACGCCGGCGCCGCGGCCTGAGCCGCGGGCGCGGCACCCGGCGCCCCGGGCTGGGAGGGCGCTGCCGCCGCATCGCCGTTCGCGGGTGCCGCTGCCGTCCCCTCGGTCGGGGCGGCATCACCCTTCGAGGCGTCCGCGACGGTCGTCGTTGTCTCGCCGGGCTTTGCCTCGGTCGTCGCCTCCGCCGTGCCCTCGGGCGCCGTCTTGTCGGTCGCCTGAGCGGTCTCGCCGTCCGCCGCAGCTGTCTCACCGGCCGCGCCCGATGCCGGCGCCGTCGTCGCGGTCACGAAGTCACTGGAATCGTAGAAGCTCGAGCAGGCGCCGAGCGCCATCATCAATCCAAGAACGAGGACAGTGCGGGAAGACATGCGCGCGTCTGGGCTCCAGGCGGTTTCCTCGGCCGACGGTGTTTCCGATCGGGAAACCCGCAGCCCTGCTTCTCTTCTGCCGTCCCGCCGTGGCGGGAGGGTGGAGTCCGCAGCCATGTCGCGAACTGGCAACCGGCCGCCGTGTCAGCGCTCGCGGGCGGTGCGCAGGCAATGCGAAGGCGGAGGGTTGTCTTCGAGGGTTAACCTCGGTCCCGCCTCACGTCAAAGTCCGATGTTCGGAGAAACAACACGGCAGCGGCGCGATGGCAAGCGGGAAAATCCCGACCCATCTCCTGTAACGCCATTGCGGCAACCGTCAGGCGCAGCGCCTACACTGTGAAAATTCGTATTGCCAGCCGTTCGACTGGCCAAGAGCGCGCGGCGGACCGTCTGTCCGGACCGGCCGGCTGGACCGGCCCGCCGCGCGGAAGGCGGCTTACCAGCGGCCGGTGTTCTGCATGCTCGTCCACGGCTCGGCCGGGGCCAGGGCGGCGCCCTTCTGCAGCAGCTCGATCGAGATGTTGTCGGGCGAACGGACGAAGGCCATCCGGCCGTCGCGCGGCGGCCGGTTGATCGTCACCCCGCTGTCCATCAGGCGGGCGCAGGTCGCGTAGATGTCGTCGACCTCGTAGGCGAGATGGCCGAAATTCCGGCCTTCGCCATAGTCTTCCGGATCCCAGTTGTGGGTGAGTTCGATGGTCGGGGCCGCGCTCTTCAGCGCCGCTTCCCGGTCGCCGGCGGCGGCAAGGAAGATCAGCGTGTAGCGCCCGCCCGGATTGTCGCTGCGCCGGACCTCGACCATGCCGAGCTTGTTGCAGAAGAAGTCGAGCGACGCCTCGACGTCGGTCACCCGGACCATGGTGTGCAGGTAGCGCATGTGTCGTCCTCACCTTCGGTTTCGCCCCGCCGCGCGTGTGCGCGGTGTCGCGGGAGACATAGTCCGATCGCTGGCAATGACAAGAAAGGTCTCGACCCGAGCGGGCGGTGCACCATATGGGCAACAGCAAGCTGGCCGTAGCGAAGCGCAGTTTTCCGGGGAATCACGGGCTCCGCCCTTGCGGGACCACGGGCATTCGATGCTAAGATTCCGGACTGAGAATCAAGAAGGTCGTGTCGATGCCGCGCGGGGCTCGACAGAAGTTGTTTTTCGTAACCGGAGGGGCCGTCGTCATGGCTAAGGTTCATTCGGACCTCAGTTCCAGTTCGGAACTCGGTGACGACGTCGGGGCCGACGTCATCGAGGTTGCCGGTACGATCAAGTGGTTCGACGTTGCGAAGGGCTTCGGCTTCATCGTTCCGGACGACGAGCTGCCCGACATCCTCCTGCATGTCACCTGCCTGCGCCGCGACGGTTTCCAGACCGCCTACGAGGGCGCAAGGGTCGTGTGCGAGGTGCTCGACCGGCCCAAGGGCTTGCAGGCGCTGCGCATCCTGTCGATGGACGAATCGACCGCGGTCCACCCCTCGCAGATGGCGCCTTCGCGCACCCACGTACAGGTAACGCCGACCAGCGGGCTGGAGCGGGTGGCCGTGAAGTGGTTCAACCGGGTGCGCGGCTTCGGCTTCGTCAGCAAGGGCGAGGGCCATCCGGACATCTTCATCCACATGGAAACCCTGCGGCGCTATGGCATGGCGGAACTGCGCCCCGGCCAGGAAGTGCTGATCCGCTTTGGCGACGGCCCCAAGGGCCTGATGGCTTCGGAAGTGCGCCCCCTCAACGCCGGCGGGGCACCCGCTTCCCACTGAAACGGGGCCGGATCCGGATCGAATCCGGGGATGTCCTCTGGCCCGGCCTGATCCCGCGCCGGACATGAGCCGGCGCTCTCCCGGCCTTCCATACCCGATGGTTTCTCCCGTGATGACTTCTCATTGCCGCAAGGACGATCGGCCGCTCCCGGAGCCGGCCGCAGCCGGTAGCGCGCCGGCGGGCGCCGCGCGTGGCCGTCGTCTGGTTCGGCTCGCCGCGATAACGACCCTTGCGCTTCTGGCCGGCCTCGGCGCCCGGCAGGCGATGGGC
>NZ_MCRJ01000160.1 GCF_001720135.1 Methylobrevis pamukkalensis | reverse complement strand
CTCGCGGCCGTCGAAGAGCAGCGTTGCCGGTTTGATCTCGAAAACCTCCTCGCTGCCATCAGCCATTCTCAGCACAGCAGCAAACTTCTCGGGAACCGCCTCTTTGGGCTCTATGCACAGACGGACAATGAAAATTTCTGATCTCTGAATACCAATCAAGAACATTACTGAAAGCCTTCCTGTCAGGAATATCAGCCGATCTGCCGAAAATACTTGTGATGCTCGCTGGCATTGACCTTCTTTTCCGACGAGCCGACGATCATCTGTGCCTGGCGAACGCCGTCGACATAGTCCTTGAAGGCGGAGGTGGTCAGGTCGACCGCGACGGCGTCGAAATGCGCCCAGTCGGTGTTGCCGAGCTTGGTGTGCTTCTCGACCATGCGCGCGCCCGCCGCCACCGCCAGCGCCGAGGCGAGCCAGCCGAAGTCGTGGCTGGAAAAGGCCGGCACGATGTGGCGATGGTGGAGCGAGAGCTCGTGATAATGCCGGACCACGCCGACATGGCAGTCGTGCAGCGGGGTCGGATAGGCCGAGTTGCACTGCATCAGATACAGCCGGTCGCAGGCGGCGAAGGTCTGCAGCACCCAGGCCTCGTAGGCCTTGTCGGTCATGCCGGTCGACAGCACGATCGACCCGCGCCAGGACTTTGCCACCTGGGCGAGATAGCCGGTGTGTTCGGAGATGGTGCTCGGCAGCTTGATGATCGCCGGGTCGAACTGGCGCATCCAGGTGAAGGACGGCTGATCGAGCACCGAGGCGAACCAGCCGATGCCGAGCTGCCTGCAGAGATCGTCGACGAAGCCGAAGTCGTCGGCGTCGAGTTCGAGCTGGTGGCGGTAGTCGGCAAACGTCTTGCCGAAGGGCGAGACATAGGGCGCGGCCAGCTGCTCCGCCGTGTAGAAGGTCTCGACGTCGCGCTTCTGCAGCTTGACGAAGTCGGCGCCCGCCGCGGCGGCGGCCCGGATCATCCGCTCCAGACGGTGGCGGTCACCGAAATGGTTGGTGGTGAGTTCCGCCACGATCTCCACGGGCGTGACGTCGGGACCTTCCGGCACCGGGTGGGCCGGCTGCGGCAGCAGGCGCTCGTTGAGCTCGGCCGGTGTCAGCCGCGAGAAGGCCCGGGTGCCGACATGCTGCACGTCGAGCGGCGAGTCGCGCAGGACGTAGAGCGTGTTGAGGAAGAAGAACTCCTGGACGTCGATCTTGGTCGCCCGCTCCGACTCGGGGGCGTAGTCGGCCGTGATCGCGTGCGAATAGCCGAGGCCAGCGGTGAAGTCGAAGCCGGCCATGTAGACCGTCTGCGGCCGTCCGCGATGCTCGGCGACATAGCGCGCGATCTTCAGCGCCGAGAGGAACAGCACCTCTTCCAGCGCGAAGTCCGGCGACAGGAAGCGCTGCATCATCAGGTCGGAACTGTCCTGCGTGAGCGGGATGTAGCGGGCATGCTGCACCTCGCCGCGCACCGGGTGGAAGTCGGTCGAGGTGACGTAGAGGCGCGAGCGCTCGCCTGTCGCCTTGAGCGAGGTTCCGACCCAGTCGGCATGAAACAGGGTGATGTCGGCCGGCGCGATGCGCTCGGCGTCGTTGATCGCGATCACCAGCGAGCCCGGAAAGACCCGCGGGTCGATCTCGTCAACCGAGGGCCCCTTGCCCAGGATGAAGATCGTGTCGGTGCCGTATGTCGACGCGATATCGCCGACCCGCCTGGAGAAGTGTTCCATCGTAGGGCCTGCCATCGACGAGGATGTCGCAGCCGTGCTCCGCGGCGAGCATCAGCCCGGCCTGGAGGTCCCACGAATACGCACCCTTGGGGTTGATGAAGCGGGCAAAACTGCCACGCGCGACATTGAGTAGGTTGTAGACGGCGCATCCGACGATGCGGGCTTCCTGGAGTTCGCCCAGCGTGCCGATGATCTCCGGTCCGAGTGACGAGGACAGGCCGACAATGCGGGACTGCCTCTTGGGAAGCGTGTCGCCGGTCATCAGCTGCTCGCCGAGTTCGGGAAGGTAGAGAAGGCTTCCGGCATGGGCGCGGTCCTGCCACAGGCTCAGCGCAAGGCCCCATTCCTTGAGGCCGGAGCAGAAGTTCTCGGTGCCGTCGATGGGGTCGAGCACGGCGACCCAGCCGTCGCCGTCGATCGCGGCGTCCCGGTCGCGGTATCCCTCCTCGCCGATCACGTGGACGCCGGGAAGCGCGGACCGCAGCAGCGCGCCGACGCTGGTCTCGACGAGGACATCCGCCTGGGTGACCGGGCTGCCGTCCGGCTTCCACGCCACGTCATAGCGGCGGGCCTCGATCTGCGGCATCAAGCCGGACACCAGATCGACGACCTGCCTCAGTATGTCATCCGTCTGCATGCCGTTCCTGTTTTTTGCGAAGCCCTGATCAGGCGTTCGGAGGGGAAGCGGATGGCCGCCCCGACCGCACGGGTCGTGCATCTCTGTCTGACGCCTCGCGGCGCACCTGCGCGCCGCCTGCCTCCAGAGGGTCAGTCATCAGACATGGTCGACGGTCAGGTGTCTTCCTTCGCCAAGAGTGAACGACGCGGGGGTCATTCCCGTGAATGAACTGCACGCCCGCGAACCGGCCCGCAACCACAGGGCGGCAGACCGAAGGCGCGGTATTCTGCCAGACGAGTGTGCTACAACTCCAGGGATGCTTTCAAGCGAAGAATGCCGGTTTGAGGCGATATTATGTGCATTGCAGTGTGGCGAGGTGGTCGCGGCAGCACAGCACAACCCAAGGATCCGGGTGCGTTCCCGGCGCTCCTGTTCCCGCAGTCCGGCGAGATGTCTCGTCGATGTTCGTGCGGCACGAAAAGGCCCGCCGCACGGGTGCGGCGGGCCTCGTAGTCGTCATCCTGCAGGGCCGCGAGCCGCAGGGCCCACGGCCGCCGACCGGCCCTCGTCAGACGCCGATCTTGCCGCCGCCCTGCTTGGTGATCGCGACGACGGCCGGGCGCACCGGCATGTCGTCCTTGAAGTCCGGCCAGCGGGTCGAGAGGTCCTCGTAGTAGGACGGGCGGCCGAAGCCTTCCCAGTCCTCGCCGCCGTCGGCCGGGTGCTGGACCGCGACGAAGGCGGTCTCGTCGTCCGGGGTGAACAGCGGGCCGCACATCTCGGCGCCGATCGGCACGCGGAAGAACAGCTTGGAGGTGGCGCGGGCATCGCCCTCGGTGTCGACCGCCCACAGGCCGTCGGTGCGGCCGGTGGCCTTCGGCGAGTTGCCGTCGGTGGAGACCCACAGCCGGCCGGCGGCGTCGACGGCGCAGTTGTCGGGCATGCCGAACCAGCCGTTCTTCGTCGTCTCCGTCGAGAAGGTCGCACCGACCTCGGCGACCTCGGGGTCGCCGCACTTCAGCAGGACTTCCCAGGTGCCGGCGGTGGCGGCAAAGTCACCTTCCGCTTCGGTGATCTCGATGATGTGGCCGAAGGCGTTCTTGGCGCGCGGGTTGGCGGCATCGACCTGCTCGTCGGTGCGCTTGGTGTTGTTGGTCAGCATAACGTAGACCTTGCCGTTGACGCCGTTCGGCTGGATGTCCTCGGGACGGTCCATCTTGGTGGCGCCGAGCACGTCGCCGGCGCGGCGGGCCTCGATCACCACGTCGGCCTGGCTGGCAAAGCCGTTCTCGGCCGTCAGCGGGCCCTCGCCGTGGACGAGCGGCATCCAGGTGACCTTGCCGCCCTCGTCGAACTTGGCGACGTAGAGCGTGCCCTCGTCGAGCAGGTCCATGTTGGCCGCGCGGTCGTCGGCGTTGTAGGTGCCGGCCGTGACGAACTTGTAGACGTAGTCGAAGCGCTCGTCGTCGCCGAGGTAGAACACCACGCGGCCGTCCTTGGCGACGATCGATTCGGCGCCTTCATGCTTGAAGCGGCCGAGCGCGGTGCGCTTCTTGGGCACCGAGTTCGGGTCCATCACGTCGACCTCGACCATCCAGCCGAAGCGGTTCGGCTCGTTCGGCTCCTTGGAGACGTCGAAGCGGTCGTGGAAGTTGCCCCACTGGTAGGAGCCTTCCGGCACGCCGACGCGCTTGTAGTTGGCGGCCTCGGCGTGGCCCTCGGGCAGCTCGCCGATGAAGTAGCCGTGGAAGTTCTCCTCGGCCATCACGTAGGTGCCCCAGGGGGTGACGCCGCCGGCGCAGTTGTTGATGGTGCCGAGCACCTTGGTGCCCGACGGGTCGGCGCTGGTCTTGAGGCGGTCATGGCCGGCGGCCGGGCCGGTGATCAGCATTTCGGTGTCGGCGGTGATGCGGCGGTTGAGCTTGCCCTCGACCACCGGGCGCCACTTGCCGCCCTCGTTGACGATCTCGACGATCGTGCCGCCGTGGGCGGCCATCTCGATGTCGACACGGGTCTTGTCGGCCGGGGCGACCTCGACCTTGCCGTCGACGATCTTGACGATGCCCGGGAACATCAGGTGCTCGTTGGTATACTCGTGGTTGACCACCAGCAGGCCGTGCTTGGCCGAGCCGTCCAGCGGGATGTAGCCCACGTAGTCGTTGTTGTAGCCGAACTGCCGGGCCTGGGCCTCGGGGGTCTGGTTGGCCGGGTCGAAGGCGGGGCTGTCGGGGAACAGGGCGTCGCCCCAGCGCAGCAGCACGTCGCGTCATAGCCTTCGGCCACATGGTGGGTGGCGTCGATGCCGGCCTCGACCTCCTTGAAGGAGAAGGCCGAACCGGTGGCGGCGCGGGCCTTGTCGGCCGACATCAGCGCCAGCGGGCTGACGGTGGCGGCGATGGCCGAGACGGCGAGCGAGCCCTTGAGGAAGCCGCGGCGGGAAAAGCGGGCGGTGATGATCTCGCCCATGGTCGGGTTGGCGCTCTCGTTGGTGCCGTCGCCGAGCGCGTCCTCGAGCATGGAGGTCCGGAAGCCGTTTGCGGGGGTGTTGCCGTCCATCGATGGTCTCCTCGATCTGCCGGGCCGGGCCCGACGTGGAATGGTTCCAGTTTCTGGAGCGGCAAGATCACAGGCGGATGACATTCCGGCGTCCGAGAGGCCCCGGCAAAGCTCGGCCCCTGCATGGAACATTGTCCGGCGCGGCCTATATCTCCCTCACCGGTCCACGAGCCGCGACCATCCGACGGAGCCCAGCTGCCCATGACGTCCTCCCGTGACGAGGCCTCCCGCGACGAGGAACGAAACCGCCTGTCCGCCCGCGCCACGCGCTATGCCCGGGTCGGCGCCAATCTCGGCGGCGTTGCCGCCCGGCTTGCCGGCCAGCGCCTGTTCGGCCGCGACGATGCCAGCGGGGCCGCCGCCCTTGCCGCCGCGCTCGGCGGGCTCAAGGGACCGCTGATGAAGGTGGCGCAATTGCTGGCGACCATCCCCGACGTGCTGCCGCCGGAATACGCCGAGGAACTGTCGCAGCTGCAGTCGAATGCGCCGCCGATGGGCCCGGCCTTCGTCAAGCGGCGGATGATCGCGGAGCTGGGGCTGGACTGGGAGCGGCGTTTCGGCAGCTTCGACCGCCAGCCGGCCCACGCCGCCTCCCTCGGCCAGGTTCACCGGGCGGTCGGCAAGGACGGCCGGGCGCTGGCGGTGAAGCTGCAGTATCCGGAGATGGCGTCCGCCGTGGAGGCGGACCTGTCGCAGCTCGACCTGGCCTTCTCGCTGCACCGGCGGATGGGGGCGGTGATCGACACGTCCGAGATCCGCCACGAGATTTCCGAGCGGATCCGCGAGGAGCTCGACTACGCGCGCGAGGCGCGCCATGCCGCGCTCTACGGCGCGATCTTCGCCGGCGAGCCGGTGGTGCGGGTGCCCGAGGTGATTGCGGACCTCTCGACCCGGCGCCTGCTCACCATGAGCTGGCTCGACGGGCAGCGCCTGCTCGACTTCAAGACCGCGCCGCAGGAGACCCGCAACCGGATCGCCCGGGCGATGTTTGCCGCCTGGTGGCATCCCTTCGCCCGCTTCGGCGTGATCCACGGCGATCCGCATCTCGCAACTACACGGTCTTCTCCGAGGACGGCGAGCCGGCGGGCATCAACCTGCTCGACTACGGCTGCATCCGCATCTTCCCGCCGCGCTTCGTTGCCGGCGTGGTGGATCTCTACCGTGGCCTGCAGGAGGGCGACGAGGCCCGGATCGTCTCCGCCTACGAGACCTGGGGCTTCAAGGGGCTGACGAAGGACCTCGTCGAGATCCTCAACATCTGGGCGCGCTTCATCTACGGACCGCTGCTCGACGACCGGGTGCGGACCATCGCCGACGGCGTCAGTCCCGGCGCCTACGGGCGCAAGGAGGCCTTCCGCGTTCACCAGGCGCTGAAGGCCCACGGGCCGGTGGTGGTGCCGCGCGAATTCGTGTTCATGGACCGGGCGGCGATCGGCCTTGGCGGCGTGTTCCTGCATCTTGCCGCCGAACTCAATTTCTTCCGCCTGTTCAACGACGAGATCGCCGGCTTCGATCTCGATGCCCTCACCGCCCGGCAGGGGGCGGCGCTCACGGCCGCCGGGCTGTCGCCCTCAGGCTGACCGGCCGAACGTCGCAGTGGCATGCCATTGCGGGCGCCGCATGATTTTGCCATAAAGCGGCTTCCGCCGAACGGACACGTGGAGGAACGACATGGCCGAACATGGCAGCGCGATGGACTACGCCGAGCACGAGAAGACCTACAACCTCTTCATCGGCCTGGTGAAGTGGGGCTCGATCCACGTGATCGCGATTCTCATCCTGATGGCGATCTTCCTCGTCTGACGACAGATCGGGGCCGGCGTCCTGCCCGCCGATGCGCGCATCGGCGGCGCGACCGCGCCACCCCGACGGACCGGCGGATCTTCGATCTCCGCCTGAAACCAGCCCGCCGTCCCGGCGTGGCTCCGGTATCTACCGTTTGAGGAGTGATCATGCGGATCGCGGTTCCCAGGGAAATCATGGATGGCGAGGGTCGCGTGGGAGCGACGCCTGATGTTGTGAAGCGGTATCTCGGGCTTGGGTTCGAGGTTGTCGTGGAAAGCGGTGCGGGCGTGGCGTCGCGGATTCC
>NZ_MCRJ01000159.1 GCF_001720135.1 Methylobrevis pamukkalensis | reverse complement strand
CCGACGGCGCCGGCGCTGCCATCGAGGTGGAAATCTGGTCGCTGACGCCGGCCGGCTTCGGCCGCCTCGTCGCTGCCATCCCCTCGCCGCTCGGCATCGGCACCCTGCGCCTTGCGGACGGCCGCACCGTCAAGGGCTTCCTCTGCGAAGGCGCGGCCATCGCCGATGCGCAGGACATCACCGCCTTCGGCGGCTGGCGGTCGTATGTGACAGCGGCCGCGCGGGGCTGAGTGCGAAAGGACCGCCCGAGACAGGCGGGACGTGCCATCGCCGGGAGGTTGCGCTCGCCCCGTCCCGCGTGACATCGTCCGCCCCGATTGCCATCCTTCCGTGGACGTCTCCACGCGCCGGAGTTGCCATGCGCGTCCTCCTGATCAACGACACCGGCCTGCAGCCCCATCCCGGCTGCCAGGCCGTCCAGGCCGGCTTGCGGCGATTCCTGAAAGCCCGCGGGATCGCCCTGACCGGGTCGCTCTATACCAACGAACTGAAGAAGATCCGCCGGCGCCCGCGCGAAGCCGCGATCGAGTTTCTCGGAAAATCCATCCAGGGCGAGATGATCCGCGCCTCGGATGCCATCGTCATCAACGGCGAGGGCACCTTCCACCACGGCCGCTGCGACGAATATCTCGCCCTCGTCGCCTTCGCCAAGGCCGCCGGCAAGGCGGTCTATTTCGTCAATGCCCTGGTGGAGGACTATCCCGCCGCGCTCGACATGCTGCGCAGCTGCGACGGCATTTCCGTGCGCGACCGGACCTCCGCGGCCTATCTGGCCGACAACGGCATCGAAGCTGTCCTGCGGCCGGACGCCTTCGTCTGGGCCCCCTTCGCGGCGCTCGACCTGCCGGTCGTTCCCTTCGTCGAGACGATCGTGACCGACTGGCACCGCGAGGTCGCCGATGTGTCGGGCGTCGCGATCCACGGGTTCCTCGAGCGCCACTGGGGCCGCACCTGGTTCCACGCCTTCGACAGCGCGCGCAACGGCGCGGCCTATCCCTTCCTCCTTGCGATGATGCGCACCGGCGGGCAGCTTCTCACGGCCCGCTATCACGGTGCGGTCGCGGCGGTGATGGCCGGCCGGCCGGTGGCGCTCCTGCCGTCGAACTCGCACAAGATGGCGGCCTTCGCCGAGGAACACGTCGGTCTCGACGCGCTGGTCGGTGCCGATGAACGCCCCGAGCGGGCGCTCGCCCGCATGGCCGAGCGGGAAGCCGACTTTGCCGCGGCGGGACGCAAGCTGCGGCGCCTCGCCACCCGTCTCGACCAGCATCCGCTGGCCGGGCTGCTGGCGCGCCCTTCCAGGCCCGCCTCCGCCGACGCCGGGCTGGTCCTGCGGCGGCTGCAGGACACGCTGAAGCGCGGCCCCGAAGCGGCACCGGCGCGCGTGGTCGAGGACGCCCTGCTCCATGGCCGACTGTCGAAGGACGATCGCGCGGCCGTGCTGAAGGCCGCGGCGAAAGCCAAACTGCTGACGGGCGGGCTCATCGAGGCCATCGGCGTGGCGGCAGATGCGGGCGACGGTGACGCCGTCGCGGTCCTCGCCCAGATCCAGGCCGATCATGGCCTCGAGACCTACCCGGCCACCGCGACCGCTGCAGCCGTGTCCCCGCCTGAAGCGGGCGCGAACAGGGCTCCGAAGCCCACCTTCCCACAGGCACTGACACAGGCACCGAAGCCGGCGCCGGGCCGGCGGCGGCTACCGAGGCCGCGCCTGCCTTGAACCAGCGCGCGCAGGCGATGCTGAAGGCCGGCGACAGTCTGCGCCCGGCCGTGCTGCTGTCCCGGAACCTGACGCCGGATCCCAATCCGAACTATCGCACCGGCATGTGCCTTGCCCGGCTCGGACAGGCGCCGTTGGCGGAGGCCTTCTTCCGCAAGGCCGACGTGCCGTGGAAGCGGCGCGGACAGGTGCGCCAGCAGCGTCTGGTCAACCTGCAGACCTCGGCGCAGCTCGACTGCCTGCTGGAGGTGTCGGACCGCATCCTCGCCGCCGACGGCGGCTTTGCCGCCTATGCCGATCTCGACCCGACCGCCTGGACCTGCCGGCTGGCCGCCGACCCGCGCGACGTCGTGTCCTGGCATGCCTACCGGCGCCGCTTTGCCGCCGACTGGGCCGATCCGCGGCTCGGCGTCCTCCTGTCGGCGCCTGACGCGGTCCTGCCCGGGGCGCCGCTGCTGATCGCCTTCGAGGAGAATTACGGCGTCGGCAACATGATCTTCTTCAGCCGCTGGCTGGCCGGCCTGCGTCGCTTCCACGAGAAGATCACCATCGCGCTGCCGGTGCGGTTGCGGAAGCTGTTCGACAGTGCCTTTGCCAGCGCGGCGCGCTTCGTTCCCTACGAAGACCCGGACGGCCTGCTCGCGATCGTCCAGGATTTCGAGGGGCTGAAGCTGGCGGCGCCCGATCTGCCGATCCTGGCGGGACGCTACGGCTTTGCCCCGACGATGGCGCCGCTGTTCGTCACCTACGGCGTCTCCCGACGCCGCGAGCCGCGGCCGCGGATCGGCCTCGGCTGGTGGACGCCCAATCCCCGCTCCAGCCAGAAGCGGAACATCGGGCTGGACGAGGTCTGGCGGGCGCTCGAGCCGGTCGCCGAGGAGATCACCTTCGTCAGCCTGCAACCGCAGCGCGACGAGGCCATCGCCCAGATCGAGGCCGCCGGTCTTCGCGACCGGATCGCCGTACCCGACACCGACGGTCTCAGCGACTATCTCGGCTACGTCGACCTGATCCGCTCCTGCACGATGGTGGTCTCGATCGACAGCAGCATCCCCTTCTTCGCCGGGGCCTGCGGCGTGCCGACCCTGCTCCTCCAGCCGCTCGCCTCGCCCTACGGCTGGACGGGCGGCTACACGCGCTCGGACAGTTTTTCGAGCGTCAGCTACCTGCGGCAGGTCGAGCCCGGCGACTGGCGGATCCCGCTCGCGCGGCTTGCGGACGAGATCCGCGCGCGGCTGCCGGCGACGGGTCCCGCGGCCGCTATCGAAGGGTGAAGGCCGGGCTCACAGCCCGGCGATCGGCCGCGGCTTCGAGCCGTCGGTGAAGCGGGAGAAGCGGAAGGGCGTCGGGTCGACCACCGGGGTCACGCCGCGCACCAGTTCGGCCATCAGCCGGCCCGCGCCCGGGCCGATGCCGAAGCCGTGGCCGGAAAAGCCGGTGGCGACGAACAGGCCCGGCATCGTGTCGATCGACGAGATCACCGGCACCGCGTCCGGGGTCGCGTCGATCATGCCAGCCCAGTGCTGCTCGACCCGCGCGCCGGCAAGCTGCGGGAAGTTGGCGTCGAAGGCCTTCTTGGCGGCCAGACTTCCCTTCATGTCCGGCTCCGGATCGAGCACGCGCACGCGCTCATAGGGCGAGACCTCGTCGAGCGCCGCCGGCCGCCAGTTCAGGAACTCCTCGACGAAGCGGGCACCGAGCCGCAGGTGCAGCGAATTCCACTCGGCGCGCAGCGCGGGGAGGAAGTCGAGAAAGAAGCGGAAGCTGTCCGGCACGATGTCGGCGATGCCGCCGTGGCCGTTGGCGAGCGAATAGCCGCCGTCGAGCCGCTTGCGCCAGGCGACCGCGTTGGTCCAGCCCGCCGTGGTCGGGCCGCCCTCCACCGGTGCGGTGCGCAGCACGGTCGAGCGCACCTTCAGCTGCGGCAGGCGCAGGCCGAGCGGCAGGGTGAACAGCCGCGACCAGGCCCCGCCCGCCACCACCACCTGGCTGGTGACGATCCGCCCGCGCTCGGTCACGACGGCGCTGACCCGGCCGCCGGCGGTCTCGACGCCGCGCACGGCGCAGTTCTGGAGCACGATCGCACCCTTGGCGCGTGCGGCAGCGGCAATCGCCGGGGCCGCCTTCTGCGGCTCGGCCCGGCCGTCGCTCGCGGTGTAGACCGCGCCGACATAGGGGCGGGTGTTGCCCGGCAGGAGCGCGTCGACCTCGGCCGGGCCGATCGCCCGGCTGTCGAGCTGGTAGGGGCGGGCGTAGTCGAGCCAGGCGGCGCGATCGGCCATCTGCGCCTCGCTTTCGGCGAGATAGAGGATGCCGGTGGTGCGGAAGCCGGTCTCCAGGCCGATCCGCGCATTCATGCCGGACCAGAGCCGCAGCGCCTCGATCGACAGCGGGATCTCGCGCGGATCGCGGCCCATCTTGCGGCACCAGCCCCAGTTCCGGCTCGACTGCTCGCCGCCGACGTGGCCCTTCTCGCACAGCGTCACCGAGACGCGGCCTCGGCCAGTTCCAGCGCCGTGCAGACGCCGATGATACCGCCGCCGACGATCACCACGTCGCTGCGCGCCGGCAGCGTCTCGTCGCCCGCCACCCCGTCGACCTTCGGTCCCATGCTCTCCGCCGCTCCATTGCCGTCCGACCGTCGCCCGCGACCCGGCTCACCGGTGCCGCAGACTGTATTCACTTGACCGACCATGTCCGAAAAGCGGCGTCAACATCCTTCACGCGAGGCTTCGACGTTTGTAGCATGCGAACAACGGCCTGACGCGCAGGCGCCTGCCTCAACGCAGAAAGCACCCGACCGCCGATGTCCCGCTCCCTGCCCGGTTCTCGACTTCTCAGCGCGGTCTTCCGCCGTCCGGGACCGCCACGGCTCCTGTTCGTCGCCAACGGCATGGTGCCGACGCTGCAGTTCAGCTTCGTCCATCCGCTGGCGCCGCTGGAGCAGGCCGGGCTGGTCGACCTGCGCTTCCTGTTCGAGCCGACGATCGACGAGCGGATCGCCGAGGGGTCGCTCGGCCCGCTTATGGGCGAGATCGCGCCGGACCTCGTGGTCTTCTGCCGCTACAGCGGGGCGGGCACCGAGGAGATCATGGCGGCCGTTCGAAAGCGCGGGGGCAAGGTCATCACCCATCTCGACGACGACCTGCTCGACGTGCCGAAATCGATCGGCGCGGTCAAGCATGCCTTCCACAACGACCCCGCCCGCCTTGCCACCGTGCGCCGGCTGATGGCGGACAGCGACGCGGTCTACTTTTCGAATGCCGTTCTTGCGGCGCGGATGACGGCGAAGCAACCGGTGCGCCGCGCCGTGGTGTCCGGCATCATCAACGCCCTCCCCTGCCTGCGGCTGCCCGCCCGCGGACCGACCCGCCGCATCGGCTACATGGGTTTCGACCACGCGGCCGACTTCGCCCTCGTCGCCGGGGCCCTGGCGCGGCTGCTGGACCGGCGGCCCGAGGTCGGCTTCGACGTGTTCGGCCCGATCCCGATCCCGCCGTCGCTCGCCCGCTTTGCCGACCGGATCCGGGTGTTCGGACCGGTCGGGGGCTATGACGCCTTCGTCCGCCGCCTTGCCAGCCTCGAATGGGATGTCGGCATCTGTCCGCTGGTGCGGGATGACTTCAATCTGGTGAAGTCCGACATCAAGTGGCTCGAATACACCGCCTGCGGCATGGCGACGGTCGCGAGCGCCGACACGGTCTACGACACGGTCTGCGCGGATGGCTGCGGCCTGCTGGCGCGCACGGAAGCCGAGTGGTTCGACGGGCTCGACGGGCTGGTTGCCGATCCGGACGCGCGCTACCGCATGGCCCTGCGCGCCCAGCGCCGGCTGATCGACGCCTATTCGCCCGGGCATCTGCGCGCGCAAGTGCTGGCCCTGCTGGCCGGTGTCGATCCGCGCCTTGCAGGCCTCGGCGAGAACTTCGTCAGACGCTCCGCGACAGCGCCAGAAGCTCAACGTAGCGGGTCCTGACGTCCGCCGGCATGGCGAGGCCCGACAGCCAGGCTTCCTGACCGGCCAGCAACTCGGCGGGACGGGCCAGCGCCGCCTGCGCGAAGGCGGTCCAGTCGTCCAGCGACGAGACCGTGGGCAGGCCGGCGAAATTGCTGGCGTCGACCTCGCCGCCCTCGATCCAGACCGCGACCGGCACCCGCGCGAGAACGAAGTCGAGCAGCACCGAGGACGGCGCCGAGATAGCAAAGCCGTAGGCGGTCAGATCCTCGTCGTAGAGCGGCCCGGTGCTGCGGGCGACGTTGCCCGGCAGATCGACCGCGTTGCGTTCGGTGAAGCGGCCAGCCGGGTGCGGCCGCAGCACGGTCTGCGTGCCGATGGCTGCCATGGCGCCGGCAAAGCCGCGGAACACGTCGATGAAGCGCCGCTTCAGCCCGTCAGTGGCAAAGCGCACGGAATGCAGGTTCTCGCAGACGATGCCGCGCCGCGGCGGGATGACGTCCGGGCGCGGCGATGGCCGTCCGTCGATCAGCGCGGTCGGCCCGGCGACGAACAGCTTGCTGCGCTCGCAGGCGGGAAGCGCGGCCAGACGTTCGGGCGCAAACCAGCCGACCACGACATCGGCGCCGAAGCGCACGTCGAGCCCGGCGGTTGCGTCGTGGCGTTCGTTGTGGAGGAAGCCGACGCATTCGAGGCCGTGCTGCAGGGTGACGCCGAGGAGGCACGGCGGGAGTACGCGCATCAGCCGGTGGGTCAGGACGTGATTGGAGACCGAGGATTCGCTGCCGGCGATGACAAGGCCACGGCGATCGGCAAGCCGCGCCAGCGCCTCGACCTCGGAGCCGTAGGTTTCGCGCACGACGCCGAGTTCGGCGCAGAGGCGGTCGAGCTCGCCGGCCCAGAGACCGGTCGCGTCGAGCCCGGCAAAGCGCTTCGTCACCAGCAGCGCCAGATCGAGATCGCCCTCCTGGCGCGCGAGCCGCATCAGCGGGCGCAGCACGGCGACGTCCTGCACCAGATCGACGTGGAAGACGACCGAGGGCCGGCTCATGCTGCCGCCTCCGGTGCGAGCACACCCAGCACCGGCGCGTGGACGTAATTGTCGGCGACGATCACCGGACCGGGCGGGAACAGGTGGCGCACGGCCGCCGTGATCGCCGCCATCGTTCGCGGATAGACGGCGATCCTCCAGGCAAGACCGTCCTCGCACCAGCCGAAGGCCGGCCCGTCAAGTTGGCCGGCGGCCGGGTCAAGCCGATGCCGGCGCCGGCGTGGCGCTCGCCGGCAACCGTGGCGCCGCGCCGCGCCGCCTCGGGCAGCTGCG
>NZ_MCRJ01000158.1 GCF_001720135.1 Methylobrevis pamukkalensis | reverse complement strand
GAAGGTGGCCGCGCAGCGGCCGGATGAGGGGGGCGGCGCCACGGAACCCCGTGACCGCCTGCATTTGACGCAGCGCCGCGACCCCTCACCCGCCCTTCGGGCACCCTCTCCCGCAAGGGGAGAGGGTTTTCGGTCACAGCCAGAACCGAACCTGCGACGCGCGCCGGAACCGGCTGCGCGCATCCCCCATTCTTCAGGAGGCTTCCATGCCCCGCGTTCTCATTTCCGACAAGCTTTCCCCCACCGCCGTGCAGATCTTCAAGGACCGCGGCGTGGAGGTCGACTACCTGCCCGATCTCGGCAAGGACAAGGACAAGCTGCTCGAGATCATCGGCAACTATGATGGCCTCGCGATCCGCTCGGCGACCAAGGTCACCGAGAAGATCCTCGCCGCCGCCACCAGGCTGCGGGTGATCGGCCGCGCCGGCATCGGCGTCGACAATGTCGACGTGCCGGCCGCCACGGCGCGCGGCGTGATCGTGATGAACACGCCCTTCGGCAACTCGATCACCACCGCCGAGCATGCGGTCGCGATGATGTTCGCGCTCGCCCGCCAGATCCCGGAGGCCAATGCCTCTACCCACGAGGGCAAGTGGGAGAAGAACCGCTTCATGGGCGTGGAGCTGACGTCGAAGACGCTCGGCATCATCGGCTGCGGCAACATCGGCTCGATCGTCGCCGAGCGCGGCGTCGGCCTGCGCATGCACGTGATCGCCTTCGATCCGTTCCTGTCGCCGGAGCGGGCGATCGACCTCGGCGTCGAGAAGGTGGAGCTCGACGAGCTGTTCCGCCGCGCCGACTTCATCACCCTGCACACGCCGCTGACCGACAAGACCCGCAACATCATCGACATCTCGGCGCTCCTGAAGATGAAGAAGGGCGTGCGCATCATCAACTGTGCCCGTGGCGGCCTGATCGTCGAGGCCGACCTCAAGGCCGCCCTCGACAGCGGCCATGTCGCAGGCGCGGCGCTGGACGTGTTCGAGATCGAGCCGGCCACCGCGCATCCGCTGTTCGGCCATCCGAATGTGGTGGCGACCCCCCATCTCGGCGCCTCGACCACGGAAGCGCAGGAGAATGTGGCGCTGCAGGTGG
This sequence comes from Methylobrevis pamukkalensis, assembly GCF_001720135.1. GTDB lineage: Bacteria > Pseudomonadota > Alphaproteobacteria > Rhizobiales > Pleomorphomonadaceae > Methylobrevis > Methylobrevis pamukkalensis. The sequence goes on along the minus strand of NZ_MCRJ01000158.1, from coordinate 5,994 downwards.
CCGAGCAGATGTCGGACTATCTGATGAAGGGCGCGGTGCAGAATGCGCTGAACATGCCGTCGATCTCGGCCGAGGAAGCGCCGCGGCTGACGCCCTTCGTCAAGCTCGCCGAGCAGCTCGGCTCGTTCGCCGGCCAGCTCACCGAGACGGCGATCAAGGGCCTGCGCATCGAATACGAGGGTGACGTCGCGGAGATGAACACCCGCGCGCTGACCTCCGCGGCGCTCACCGGCCTGCTGCGGCCGCTGCTCCAGACCGTCAACATGGTCTCGGCGCCGGCGATGGCGAAGGAGCGCGGCATCGCGGTGGAGGAGGTCCGCCGCGAGGCGGTCGGCAACCACGAGGCGCTGATCCGCCTGACCGTGATCACCGAGCGGCAGGAGCGCGGCGTCGCCGGTACGGTGTTCGCCGACGGCAAGCCGCGCATCGTCGAGATCAAGGGCATCGGCCTTGAGGCCGAGTTCGCCCCGTCGATGATCTACGTCACCAACGAGGACAAGCCGGGCTTCATCGGCCGCTTCGCCGGCATCATCGGCGACGCCGGCATCAACATCGCCACCTTCAACCTCGGCCGCCTCGCCGCCGGCGCCGACGCCATCTGCCTCGTCGCCGTCGACGGCGCGGTGCCGGACGCGGCGCTGGAGGCGGTCAAGGCCCTGCCGATGGTGCGCCAGGCGAAGGCGCTGGCGTTCTGAGCAGCGCCTGAGGGCATCTGGCAAGACTTCGGGACGCCGGCCTCGTGAGGGGCCGGCGTTTTCGTTTTTCTGAAGGGTTTGGCGGGACACTTGCTTTCATTTACAGGGACGGCGCAATCTATCATCAGCATGCGGCCGGCGTCGGCAACCGAACGGAGGTTCCTGTGAACACCCCCCGGAAGACGGATTTCGAAGCCGGACGCGGCTATACCCGCGACGACTGGGATGAGGTTTCCGACACTCCAGACACGAGCGAGCAGGAGATGGGGCAGGCCCGCCCCTTCGCCGAGGTTTTCCCCGCACTTGGGGAAAACCTCACCGCATCCACATTCGCGCCACTCGCCCGTCGATCGCCGCCAGCCCGGCCATGATCAGCGCCATGCCCACCCAGTGGCGCGGCTCCAGCACCTCGCCGAGCACCAGCCAGCCGAGCAGCACGGCGCTGACCGGCACGAGGAAGGTGACGAGCATGACGCTGGAGGCGCCGGCGAGGGTGATGATGCGGAAGAACACGACATAGGCGAGCGCGGTGGCGGCGAGGGCGAGGAAGATCACGGCCGCCCAGGCCGGGCCGGAGGGCGCAGGCGCCGCCCACGGCGCCTCGAAGATCAGCATCAGCGGCAGCACCAGCAGGCTGGAGGCGGTCAGCTGGCCTGTGGCGGTGCGCAGCGGCGGCTGGCCCTTGAAGCGGCGGGCCCACAGGCTGGAGAAGGCGTAGGAGATCGTCGCGCCGATGCAGGCAAGTTCGGCGAGGAAGTCGCCGCCGAGGTCGCCCAGCGCCGAGCCGCCCATCATCACCGCGACGCCGGCAAAGCCGATGATCACGCCGGCGACCTTGAGGGGTTTCAGCTTTTCCTCGGTGAAGACGTGGAACACCAGCACCGTCATCATCGGTGTCGCCGCATTGAGGATCGAGGCAAGGCCGGCCTCGATCTGGCTGGTGCCGTAGAAGATCAGCGCGAAGGGGATGACGTTGTTGAGGAGGCCCATCACCGCGAAATCGGCGGCGCTGCGCCGGGTGAGGCCGAGGCGGCTTCCCGACAGGCGCAGCACGAGGCCGAGCAGGGCCGCGGCGATCACTACCCGCAGGAACACCAGCGTGAAGGGCGCGATCTCGGGCGCGGCGACCCGGGCGGAGAGGTAGGACCCGCCCCAGAGCAGCGACAGCAGGAGAAGCAGGATCCAGGCGACCGGCGGCATCACGGTTCCTCGGGTCGGGCCGGCCAGGGGGCCGGCCAGTAGGGGCGTGCGGCCGGCATAGCGGCTTCTATTCGGCCGCGCCACCCGGAAGCGGCGGCCGGCGGCCGCGCTCGGCAAGGAAGATACCGCCGAGCACGAGGGCGAGGGCGGCCGCGTGATAGACGTGGAACGGCTCGCGCAGGATCGCCACCGCAAGGCCGGCGGCGAACACCGGGATCAGGTTGACGAAGATGCCGGCCCGGCCGGGGCCGATCAGCTCGACGCCGCGGATGAAGAACACCTGCGAGGCGACCGAGGGGAAGATCGCGGTGTAGATCACCGCCAGCCAGCCGTTGAAACTCGGCCAGACGAACTGGCCCATGGCGATCTCGGCGACGAGCGGGGGAAAGGACGTCAGCAGCGCGAACAGCGCCAGCATGGCGAAGAAGGAGAAGCCGGAGGTGGCCGGCCGGTTCGGCAGCAGCGCGGTGAAGATCGCGTAGACCACGCAGGCGCCCATCATCAGCACGTCGCCGAAGTTGAAGGCGAGGGCGGCCAGCGCCCCGAGGTCGCCTCGGGTGGCAACCACCACCACGCCGACGAGGCCGATGGTCATGCCGGCGATCTGGAACAGGCCGACCGGCGTGCCGCGCAGGAAGAAGGCGAGGCCGAACACGAGAATCGGGATCGCACCCTGCAGGATGCCGATGTTGACGGCGGTCGTGAAATGGGCGGCGATGTAGTAGAGCGCGTTGAAGGCGGTGAAGCCGAGCGTTCCCATCACGGCGAGATAGCCGAGCCGCGGCTTCAGGGCGTGCCAGTCCTGGCGGATCGGGCCGCGGCCGAGGGCGACGATGATCACGCCGACCACCGCCCAGCGCAGGGTGGTGAGCGCCATGGGCGAGACCTCGCCGACGGCGAGCCGCCCGGTGATCACGTTGCCCGCCCAGAACAGCGGCGCAAGCGTCAGCATCACGTAGGGGCTGTCATAGAGCTTGCTGAGAAGGGTCGCCGGACGTGCCGTCATGTTGATTGTTCTTCTGGCTTATCATTGGCCGGTCTCGTCCTATAGCCGGCGCGCGCGCAGCTTGGCCAGCCCCGCGTGTGCATGACAGCCTTTCGCGGTTGGGGCGAGCCTGCGGCCAGGCAGGGCGTTTCTAGGCTCGCCGCGCGCGGACGATGCCGCTATAGTCCCGCCGCCCGCTGCCCCGGCCCCCCCGGCGCGGCGCGGCATTGCCGCCCCGGCTCCGGCGCGCGGGCGGTCACGACGACTTAAGGGCAGGAACGGACAAGATGGCGAATGTGGTGGTGGTCGGCTCCCAGTGGGGCGACGAGGGCAAGGGCAAGATCGTCGACTGGCTGTCGGAGCGCGCCGATGTGGTGGTGCGCTTCCAGGGCGGCCACAACGCGGGCCACACTCTCGTGATCGACGGGATCACCTACAAGCTGTCGCTGCTGCCGTCGGGCGTCGCGCGGCCGGGCAAGCTGTCGGTGATCGGCAACGGCGTGGTGGTCGATCCGCGCGCGCTGGTCACCGAGATCGCCCGCATCGAGGCGCAGGGCGTCGAGGTCAGCCCGGAGAACCTGCGCATCGCCGAGAATGCCAGCCTGATCCTGTCGCTGCACCAGGAACTCGACGAACTGCGCGAGAATTCCAACACCGGCACCCGGATCGGCACCACCAAGCGCGGCATCGGCCCGGCCTACGAGGACAAGGTCGGCCGGCGCGCGATCCGCGTCATGGATCTGGCCGACGGCAAGGTGCTGATGGACCGGATCGAGCGGCTGCTCGCCCACCACAACCCGCTGCGCCGCGGCCTCGGCGTCGCCGAGATCGACCCGCAGACGATCCACGACGAGCTGATGGCCGTCGCCGACAAGGTGCTGCCCTATGTGGACAGCGTCTGGCGTCTGCTCGACGAGAAGCGCCGCGCCGGCGCGCGCATCCTGTTCGAGGGCGCGCAGGGCGCGCTGCTCGACAACGACCACGGCACCTATCCCTTCGTCACCTCGTCGAACACCACGGCGGGGCAGGCGGCGACCGGCTCCGGCGTCGGCCCCGGCGCGCTCGACTATGTGCTCGGCATCACCAAGGCCTACACCACCCGCGTCGGCGAGGGCCCGTTCCCGACCGAGGACACCGGCGAGATCGGCGAGTTCCTCGGCACCCGCGGCCATGAGTTCGGCACGGTCACCGGGCGCAAGCGCCGCTGCGGCTGGTTCGACGCGGTGCTGGTGCGCCAGACGGTGCGCACCTCGGGCATCAACGGCATCGCGCTGACCAAGCTCGACGTGCTCGACGGCCTCGACGAGATCAGGATCTGCACCGGCTACCGCCTCAACGGCGAGATCCTCGACTATCTGCCGGCCTCGCAGGAAGCCCAGGCGACCGTCGAGCCGGTCTACCAGACCATTCCCGGCTGGAAGGAATCGACCCAGGGCGCCCGCTCGTGGGCCGATCTGCCGGCGCAGGCGATCAAGTATGTGCGCTATGTGGAGGAACTGATCGGCGCGCCGGTGGCGATGCTCTCCACCAGCCCGGACCGGCTCGACACCATCCTCGTGCAGGACCCCTTCCAGGATTGAGGGTGCACAGAACGGCTGGCACGGGCGAAGTGCCAGCCTATCATTCTGTTAAAACTTCGATAATTTCGCGAAATCGGCTCCCGCCACGCCCTGCGATGCTCTAGGATGGCATCGGTCGGGACGTGCACGGCACCCGTGCGCCTGCCCCGGCGCCGGATGCGTCGCGCATTTCCGGCCGATTGCCTCACGGCAGTCCGATGCGTAACGGCAAAGAAGAACACAGAGGCCGGCTGTATGGCGGATTTCTATCCGGTTCTGAAACGGGCGATCGGCGGGTTGCCGTCCAACACGGGCGAGGCGCGACGCGCCGTCTACGAGAAGGCCCGTGCCGCGCTGGTTCGCCAGTTGCAGGCCTACGACCCGCCGCTGTCGTCCGGCGAGATCACCGACCAGCGCCTCGCGCTCGAGGAATCGATTCGCAAGGTCGAGGCCGAGATCGCGGGCGCCGAATTCGGCCTGACGCCGCCGCCGCCGCCGGAACCGCGGCCAGAACCCAGACCCGAGCCGAAGCCCCAACCCGCCCCTCCGCCGGCGTCTGAGCGAGGCAGGCCGAGCCGAAGCCGGCAGAGCCCAAGCCCGCCGAGCCGAAGCCTGCGGTGCCAAGCGAGCCGCAGCCCGAGCCCCGCCCGGCGCCGAAGCCGGACCCGAAGCCGCCGACACCTGTACCCGCACCGGCACCCGAGGTCGTGGTCACGCCGAAGCCGAAGGGCCAAACGCCGGGTGACACGGCCGCCGCGTCGGGCGCCGATGTCTTCGTCCGCGCGCGTGACGACCACCGGTCGTCCGGGGACGCATCCGGCAAGCCGGCCCGCGACGGGATGCCGCCATCCCCCGACCGGACGCCGTCCGATCGGGCGTCCGGTGATCTGACGCCGGCCGAGCCGCGATTCGGGGCCTCGAAATCCGGCGAACCGAAGAAATCCCGCGACGAGACGAAGTCCGGTGGCCGATCGCCGTCGCAGGACCGCCTCGAACCGACCCTGGGCGGCAGCCCGCGCGCGCCTGCGGGGTCGACCGACGATGTGCCGGTCGTGCCGGCGGCGGCAGGTGGTCCCGTGGCGGATGGCCGAACCTCTGCCGAGATCGACCTGGCGCTGGCGCAGGCTGGCACGACGCGCAGCCGGTCCGGCCTTGTCGTCGCCTCGCTGGTGCTCGTCGTGCTTGCCGGCCTCGCCGCGCTCGGCTGGTCGCAGCGCGACCAGATCGAGAGTTTCCTCGCCGGCAGCGACACCAGCCCGGCGCCGACCCAGGGCACGGCCCCGGAAGGCACCGGCAACGCGCTGGAGCCGAAGATCGGCGACCGCCTGCCGCAGGAGGGCGTCGAGGCGCCCGTGGCGCCGGACGCCAAGCCGGTGCAGACCCTGCGCGTGACGCCGCCGACCGAGGACGGCGCCCCGCCGGCCGAGGAGCCCACCCCCGGCAACGGCACCAGCGACGTGCCGGCCGTGCGCGACGTGACACCGGGTCCCACGCCCGGCACAACGCCCGATCCTGCCACTCCCCCGCCCGGCGGAGACACCGGCGCCGCGACGCC
>NZ_MCRJ01000157.1 GCF_001720135.1 Methylobrevis pamukkalensis | reverse complement strand
GGCGCCACCGGCGAGACGGTGGCCGAAGCGACGCCGCCGGCCGCCGAGGCGCCCGCCCCGGGCGGCGAGGCGGGTGTGATCGTGGCCCAGCGCGCGCTGCTCTACGAGGAGCCGCTGCCGGGCGGCGAGGGCACGCGGGCCGAGGGTCAGGCGCTGTGGACCTTCGTCCCCGCCTCCGGACCGGACGACCGGGGTGCGATCCGCGCCGAGATCGCGATCCCCGACCACGGGGTGTCGCTGGTCATGGTCATCCGCCGCAACCAGGACGCCTCGCTGCCGGCGAGCCATCTGGTCGACCTGCAGTTCACGCTCGGCACCCAGTTCACCGGCAACGGCATTTCCACCACCCCCGGCCTGATCCTCAAGCCGACCGAGGATGCCCGCGGCGATCCGCTGGTGGGCGCGGTCGCGCCGGTGGCGGACAATCATTTCTGGCTGGCGCTGTCGTCGGTGGAGCGTGACGTCACGCGCAACGTCTCGCTCTTGCGCGAGCGCGACTGGATCGACGTGCCGATCCGCTACGGCAACCGCCGCCGCGCGATCCTCACCTTCGAGAAGGGCGGCCCGGGCAACCGCGTGTTCGAGCAGGCCTTTGCTGCCTGGACCCCCTGAGCCGTCTGCCTCCCGTCTCCGCTTCCCGTCTTCCATTTCCGTCCGGCATTTCCCGTGTCGCCGATCATGGTGCTTTGCCCGATCCACGCTTGCGCGCGCGCCACGCGGGCGGCATAGTTGCGCCCGTCCGAGGGGTGTTCTTGAAAAGAACTGAGATGGCGTCTGGCGCGAAAGCGCCTCAGGCCCGGACCCTTCGAACCTGATCCGGGTCATGCCGGCGAAGGGACGGGACGCAAGACGACGGCCGTGGCATCGATCGGCCCTGTCATTCCCCATCTCCCCGTCGCCGCGTCGCGTCCGGATCGCAAGACCGGGTGCGATGGGAAACGACGGTGTCCGAACGACGCGAGGATCAGGGCAGGGGAGAGCAGGCCGGCGGCCGGCGCGGCGTCGTCCGCGCCCTGCGCCTTGGCGGCGAGATCCTGATCGCCGGCGCCATCGTGGTCGCGCTGTGGCAGGCGGTGGTGATCGTGTTCGCCCCGCCGCCGTTCATGCTGCCCGCGCCGCGCGCCGTCGCCACCACGCTTGTCACCCGCTTCGGCTTTCTCGGCGGGCAGGCGCTCGTCACCTTCACCGAAATCATCCTGGGGCTTGCCTGCGGCGTCGTGCTCGGCACGCTGTCGGGGCTGCTGGTCGGCGGCTCGCCGCGCCTGTCGCGGGTGGTGACACCGATCCTCGTCGTCAGCCAGACCCTGCCGGTGTTCGCCATCGCGCCGCTGCTGGTGCTGTGGTTCGGCTTCGGGCTCGCGTCCAAGGTCGTGATGGCGACGATCATCATCTATTTCCCGATCACGTCCGCCTTTGCCGACGGCCTCAGACGCACCGATCCGGGCCTCCTTGATCTTGCCCGGCTGTGGCGGGCCGGGCGCTGGCAGACGCTGATGCTGATCCGCATGCCGGCGGCGCTGCCGGGGCTGGTGTCGGGCATCCGCGTCGCCGCCGTGTTCGCGCCGATCGGCGCGGTGGTCGGCGAATGGGTCGGCGCTCGCAGGGGCTCGGCTTCGTCATGCTGCAGTCGAACGCTCGGATGCAGACCGACGTGCTGTTCGCCGCGCTGGTGATGCTGGCGGCGGTGACGCTGACGCTCAAGATCGTCGTCGACAGCCTGACCCGCCGGCTCGTGTTCTGGGTCGAGGACGCCACGTGAGCCACGCGCCATCCGCCCGGCCGCCGTCAAAGCCAGATGCCGACAAACACCAAGAAGGAGTGACCATGAGGACGATGAAACGCCTTGCCGCCGCCGCGATGCTGGCGGGGAGCCTGCTGGCCGCGCCGGCCGCCCAGGCCGCCGACAAGCTCACCGTGCTGCTCGACTGGTTCGTCAATCCGGACCACGCGCCGCTGGTGGTGGCCAGGGAGGGCGGCTATTTCGCGCGCCACGGCCTCGATGTGGAATTGCTGCCGCCGGCCGATCCGAGCGCGCCGCCGCGGCTGGTCGCGGCCGGCCAGGGCGATGTGGCGATCTCCTACCAGCCGAGCCTGATCCTCGATGTGGCCGGCGCCTGCCGCTGGTGCGGTTCGGCACGCTGGTGGAGACACCGCTCAACACGCTGATCGTGCTGAAGGACGGGCCGATCAAGCAGCTTGCCGACCTGAAGGGCAAGCGGATCGGCTTCTCGGTGTCGGGCTTCGAGGATGCGATGCTCGGCGCGCTGCTGAAGTCCGGCGGGCTCACCACCGCCGACGTGGAACTCGTCAACGTCAACTTCGCCCTGTCGGCCTCGCTGATCGCCGGCCAGGTCGATGCGGTGGTCGGCGGCTACCGCAATTTCGAGCTGACGCAGATGCGGATCGAGGGCCACGAGGGCCTCGCCTTCTTCCCCGAGGAGAACGGCCTGCCGGCCTATGACGAGCTGATCATGATCACGCACAAGGATCTCGTCGCCGAAGGGGCGGTCGATCCGCGTCTGCCGCGTTTCGTGGAAGCGGTGGAAGAGGCGACGCTGTTTCTCACCAACCATCCGGACGCGGCGTGGAAGCTGTTCCTGAAGGGCTATCCGGATCTCGACGACGAGCTCAACCGCACCGCGTGGAGCGACACGCTGCCGCGCTTTGCCAAGCGCCCGGCCGCGCTCGACGCCGGCCGCTACGCCCGCTTTGCCGCCTTCATGAAGGAGCAGGGGCTGATCGAGACGGTGCCCGAGACGGCGGACTACACCGCCGTCATCCGCTGACAGCCGCGACGTGCCGGGCGCCGTCAGCAGCCCGGGATCGAACGGGGACCGGGACGGCTGGCGGCAGCGCCGGCCGTCTCGGGCGTGAGATCGCCGGTGAGTTCAGGCCCGCGGGCGATCATGCCGTCGATTGCCTCGAGCACCTCGTCCACGCTTGGCCACAGGAACGGGCCGGACTGGACGTGGCTCAGCTGCAGTGTGCCGTCACGCCGCACCAGGAACATGGCGAATTCGCAGATGAAGCCGGCGGCGGCGGGCCGGCCCGTCTCGGCCGACATGTAGATGCCCCAGTCCTGCGCCCGCTCGGGCTTCAGGCCCCAGCCGATCGCCAGCCGGTCGAGACCGGCGGCTTCCGCAAAACTCTCGGCCTCGGCGCGGCTGTCGGCCGAGACTGCCACCACGGCCACGCCGCGGCGCTGGAAGGCCTCGAGCCGGTCGTTGATCGCCTTGAGGAAGTCGCGGCAATGGCCGCAGGCGGCGCCACGATAGGCCACGACGAGCGTGAAATGCTTGGGCTTCTGGTCGCACAGGCGCCAGCAGGGGCCACCGACCATGCTCACCTGAAGCGGCGGCACCGGCTGGCCCGGCAAGGGACGTCCCGTCGCGGCATCCGGCGCCGAGGAAACAGAAGGGCGGATCTGGTCCGTCACCACCGCATGTCCCTGGGCTCCCCGTGTCGCCCCGATCGGTGTCGCCCCGATCGGCGTCGTCCCTGTCGTCGTCATCCTGATCGTGCTCATCACGCTCACCTGGCAGAGGGCTGTTTCGGGCCCGCCGCATCGTCCGGCTATCACGCCCTAACGTCGCCGATCATGAAATCAACGATACGCCGGAACGATTTTGCCGCCTAGTGGATACTCCGTTCAAGTCTGCGCGACCCGAACCGGGCGGACGTCCCGCCCGATACCGCCGGGCAATCCGGGAACTTGTTCCCGTCGCTTCGGCCGCTCCCATGAAATGGGCGCAGGGCATGTCCGATGAAAGAGCCGAGCCCTTCACGTTTCGCTGAGCTTCGTTGTTAATACCGTGAAGATCCTGCGATCGGGTAAAGACTTCGCTGTTGGATCCAAGTTGCCGGACAGATCTTTGTGACCGCCGTTCGCGTTCATCCGGGTTGCGGATGCGCATGGCTGTCAGGGGCGGCAACGGCGGGCGGATCGCGCCATACGCCCACCCTTCCACCGTCCTCGCCGGGTCAAGCCCGGCATAGACGAGGGAAAGACCGGCATCGAAAACCGGCTCCTCGCCCGCCGCCCCTCAACCGAGGCTCCTCATCCGCCACGGCACGAGCCAACGCCGCGCCCCGCCAGATGGAAATGCGCAAGAAAAAGACCCCGCCGGTGGCCGGCGGGGTCGGAACTGTCCTTGAAGCGCAGCGTCAGGATCAGGCGCCGGCAGCCTCGAGGCTGCGGCTGCTCTGGCGGGCGACCTGGTCGCGGGCCGCCTGCTGCATGGTCTCCTGCACCTTCTCGAAGGCGCGCACCTCGATCTGGCGCACCCGCTCGCGGCTGACGCCGAATTCGGTGGAGAGATCCTCCAGCGTCATCGGGTCCTCGGCGAGGCGGCGGGCCTCGAAGATGCGGCGCTCGCGCTCGTTGAGAACGCCCATGGCGTCCTTGAGCATCTTGCGGCGCAGGTCCATCTCTTCCTGTTCGGCGAGCACGGTTTCCTGGCTGTCGGAGTCGTCCACCAGCCAGTCCTGCCATTCGCCGCCGTCGGCCTCCTGCCGGATCGGCGCGTTGAGCGAGGTGTCGCCGGACAGGCGGCGATTCATCGAGATCACCTCCTCTTCCGACACGCCGAGCTTGGTGGCGATCGCCGTAACCTGATGCGCCTTCAGATCACCCTCGTCGAGCGCCTGGATCTGGCCCTTCACCTTGCGCAGGTTGAAGAACAGCCGCTTCTGGTTGGCCGTCGTGCCCATCTTCACCAGCGACCACGAGCGCAGGATGTATTCCTGGATCGAGGCCTTGATCCACCACATCGCATAGGTGGCGAGCCGGAAGCCCTTCTCGGGCTCGAAGCGCTTGACCGCCTGCATCAGACCGACGTTGCCCTCGGAAATGACTTCGCCGATCGGCAGGCCGTAGCCGCGGTAACCCATCGCGATCTTCGCGACGAGGCGCAGGTGGGAGGTCACCAGCTTGTGCGCCGCATCGCGATCCTCATGTTCGCGAAAGCGCTTGGCCAGCATGTACTCTTCCTGCGGTTCGAGCATCGGAAAGCGACGGATCTCGTCGAGATAGCGGGACAGTCCGCCCTCGCCGGCCGCAATCGCGGGAAGTGATGCTCTTGCCATGATCGTGTTCCCTTTCGTCTGGAACGGCCCCCTGTTTCCCAGGCCAGCCGTGGCCGCCCTCGTTCGAGGCGCGTGCCAACTCCCGTATGTGGGAACGATGCCGGTGAATGTCATCGGGTCGGGCGCGGATTTCGCGGCCCTGGCGCGCGGGGCGCCCGTCGTTCCCCTGCCTCAGCAACCGTCAAGGCCGCCGATCAGTTCCCGCATATCTTGCGGGATCGGGCTCTCGAAACGCAAGATATCCCCGGTCACGGGATGGGCGAAAGCAATCAAGAAAGCGTGTAGCGCCTGGCGCGGAAAGGCCCGCACCTGCGCGCCGGCCTCCTCGGGCAGCAGGTTGGCCTTGGTCAGGAAGCCGCGGCCATAGACCGGATCGCCCAGCAGTGGATGGCCGATCTCGGCCATGTGCACCCGGATCTGGTGGGTGCGCCCGGTCTCCAGCCGGCATTCGACGAGGCTGGCCAGCGCATCGCGGCCGCTGCCTTCCGGGTAGCGCTCCACCACCTCGTAGTGGGTGATCGCCTCCTTGCCGTCGCGCCGCACCGACATCCTGGTGCGGTCGGTCGCCGAGCGGCCGATCGGCGCGTCGATCTGGCCGCGGAACGGCTCCGGCGAGCCCCAGACGAGGGCCATGTAGGCCCGCTCCAGATCGCCGGTGCGGCCGTGGTCTGCGAACTGGGCGGCAAGGCCCTTGTGGGCGGTGTCGGTCTTGGCGACCACCATCACGCCAGAGGTGTCCTTGTCGAGGCGGTGGACGATGCCCGGCCGGCGCACGCCGCCGATGCCCGACAGGCTGTCGCCGCAGTGATGCAGCAGCGCGTTGACCAGAGTGCCGGTCCAGTTGCCGGCCCCCGGATGGACGACGAGCCCGGCCGGCTTGTCGATCACGATCAGCTGGTCGTCCTCGTAGAGCACGTCGAGGGGAATGTCCTCGGGCTGCGGGTCGGCCGGCTCCGGCTCGGGCAGGTCGATCGTGTAGACGTCGCCCGCGACCACGTGGCGCGACGGATCGGTGACCGGCCGACCGGCCAGCCGCACCTGCCCGTCCTTCACCAGCGCCTTGAGCCGGCTGCGCGACAGGTCGGGCACGAGGGAGGCGAGAACGGCGTCGAGCCGGTCATTCGTGTTGGTCCCGGGAATCTCGACCACCAGCCGCGCGCCCTCCGCCTCCGCGTCGACTTCATCGTCGGGATCGGCTAGGAGGGGCGCGTTGGCGGCGGCCCCCGGGGACAGGACAGTGGCGGACAGGACGGCCGGGATCGTCGCCCCGTCCTGCGTCGCCGACGGCGAGGCCTCGGCGGACTTGGCGGAACCTTTGCGGCGGGACGACATGAACAGCACTTTCGACGAGAGCAACGAGGGCGGAACGCAGGCGGAGGCGCCGCGGGAACTCCCGTTCGACCCGCAGCTCGCAGCCATGCAGGCAAAACTTCGCCGGTTCGTCATCGTGTCGATGGGAACGCTCGGCGTCGGGCTTCTCGCCGTCTTATTCGCCATCGCCTGGCGTGCCGTCAACTCCGGCGATGCGCCGGCGGCCGGCGGACCGGCATTTTCGGCGATCGCCGAGCTTCCGGCCGATGCCGCGATCCTGTCGCAGGACATCGACGGCGGCCGTCTGGTCGTCACCACCGAAGGCACCGACGGCCGCATCGTCCACCTGTTCGACCTTGCCACCGGCCGCCCGCTCGGCACGATCCGGCTGCTGGCGCGCTGATCCGCCGGCCGATCCGGCGGGCGGCGGGCGAATTCCGCCGCCGCCGGCAAAAGGCTCTTGCGCATCCCTCCGCAGGCAGCTATATCCCGCCCCGTCCCGGCGGTTTCACCGCCCCGTGCTCCCATCGTCTAGCGGTCCAGGACGTCGCCCTCTCACGGCGAAAACAGGGGTTCGATTCCCCTTGGGAGTACCAAATCTTCTTCAAAATATTGATACGGCCGATTTTTTGGCCTTAGCGCTCCCGCCATGGTCTTGGGTGCGGGAACAGCCTGTTCTGCATTCACCTCTACGCGTTCGGCGCCGGCGAACCAAGCGGTTCGGATATTTGCTTTCGTTGTGCGCGCCACCGGCGCTCTCCTCCCGATATCTCGTTG
>NZ_MCRJ01000156.1 GCF_001720135.1 Methylobrevis pamukkalensis | reverse complement strand
GCCGGCTTTTCGACGACGATAAGAGCGGCACACTCCAGCCCCTCCGCCTTGCATACCAGTCATGCAAAGCGCCGCCTTGTATTGAGGCACCCTGCCCGGCATTTACTCACTCAGCTGATGGATTTCTTCTCCCTGCCAGTCCTCCCGGCCGGGACGAGTTTTTCAGCTGTTCCCCTCTGGATGCGTACCGCGCCCCCGCGGTGACGTTTCCTAAACTTGATCAGCCGGGCTTCGCGCCCGGCTTTTTTTTGCCCGAGGTCTGACGCAGCGATCATCCGGGCACTCGCACCGACCGCTCACATGAACAGCCTCTCGCCTTCGAGACCGGTGTAGAGCCCGGCCACCTGCTCGGCGTAGCCGTTGTAAAGAAGCGTCGGCACCTGCTCGCCGGTGTGCAGCACCCGCTCGCTGGCCTGGCTCCAGCGGGGGTGGGGCACCTCGGGGTTCACATTCGCCCAGAAGCCGTATTCGGAGGCCTGGATCCCCTCCCAGAAGGTCTTCGGTCGCTCGTCGGTGAAGGTGAAGCGCACGATCGACTTGATCGACTTGAAGCCGTATTTCCACGGCACCGCCAGCCGGATCGGCGCGCCGAACTGGTTGGGCAGCGGCTTGCCGTAGGCGCCCGTGACGATGAAGGCCAGCTCGTTGGTGGCCTCGGCCATGGTCAGCCCCTCCACATAGGGCCACGGATACCAGACCTGCCTCTGCCCCGGCGCCGTGTCCGGATCGAGGAAGGTTTCCATCCGCACGTATTTGGCGCCCGCCAGCGGTTTCGCATAGGCAACGAGATCGGCCATCGCGAAGCCGGTCCACGGCACCGCCATCGACCACGCCTCGACGCAGCGGTGGCGGTAGAGCCGCTCCTCGATCGCCATCGCCTTGATCAGGTCGGCGGCATCGACCTTGCGCTCGGTCTCGACCATGCCGTCGAAGGTCACGGTCCAGGGCTCGGTCTTCAGGGCCTGCGCGGCATCGAAGATGGTTTTCTGGCTGCCGAATTCGTAGAAATTGTTGTAGCTGCCGCTCACCTCTTCGGGCGTGATCGGCCGGTCGAGCGTGTAGCGGTCGTTGCGCGGCGCCGGAGTGCCGCCGGCGGCAAGGGCGGAGCCGAGCCCGGCCGGCGAGAGCACGAGACCCGCGCCGAGGCCCGCGGTGGCCAACAGATCCCGCCGGCTCAGGAACATGTGCTCCGGGGTGGCGTCACGTTCGGCGATGTCCCAGGCGCGGCGGCGGAAGGTCATGGGTCTTCTCCGTTGCAGGTCGGTCGGATCCGCCCGTCAGCAGCATCCTGCCCCAAGTAAGCCCGCGATGCGCCCGCCACTTCAACACACGATCCCGTCAACGGGCCCGTCAACCGGCCGTCCACCCACCGTGTGCCGCAGCGCCCAAATGCCTTGCCGCAGGCGCGAAAATCGGCGCCGCAAAGGTGGCAGATCGGCCTTGCGTCACCGTGTCGCCGCGCCTAACGTGCGGCCCGCGCGCGGCCGGCGGTTGCGCTCGCGTCCCCTGCCCTACGGAGTGGCCCGATGAGTTTCCTTTCCAACGCCCTCGCCCGTGTGAAGCCTTCGCCCACCATCGCGGTGACGTCGAAAGCCCGCGAGCTGAAGGCGGCCGGCCGTGACGTGATCGGCCTCGGCGCCGGAGAGCCCGATTTCGACACGCCGGACAACATCAAGGAGGCGGCGATCCGCGCCATCCGCGAGGGCAAGACCAAGTACACGGCCGTCGACGGCATCCCGGAGCTGAAGGAGGCGATCTGCGCCAAGTTCGCCCGCGAGAACAACATCGCCTACAAGCCCGCCCAGGTCACCGTCGGCACCGGCGGCAAGCAGGTGCTCTACAACGCCCTCGTGGCGACCCTGAACGCCGGCGACGAGGTGATCATCCCCGCGCCCTACTGGGTCAGCTACCCGGACATGGTGCTGCTCGGCGGCGGCGAGCCGGTGTTTGTCGCGGCCGGCGCCGAAAGCGGCTTCAAGCTGCAGCCCGAGGCGCTTGAGGCGGCGATCACCCCGAAGACCAAGTGGGTGATCTTCAACTCGCCCTCCAACCCGACCGGCGCGGCCTACACCGCCGCCGAACTGCGCGGCATCGCCGACGTGCTGCTGCGCCATCCGCATGTCTGGGTCATGACCGACGACATGTACGAGCATCTCGTCTACGACGACTTCAAGTTCGCGACGCTGGCCGAAGTCGAGCCCGGCCTCTACGACCGCACGCTGACCGTCAACGGCGTCTCCAAGGCCTACGCGATGACCGGCTGGCGCATCGGCTATGCCGCCGGTCCCGTCGAGCTGATCAAGGCGATGGGGTCGATCCAGTCGCAGTCGACCTCGAACCCCTGCTCGATCGCCCAGTGGGCCGCCGTCGAGGCCCTCAACGGTCCGCAGGACTTCATCGCCGCCAACAACGAGATCTTCAAGGGCCGCCGCGATCTCGTCGTGTCGATGCTGAACCAGGCCAAGGGCATCAAGTGCCCGACTCCGGAAGGCGCCTTCTACGTCTATCCCTCCTGCGCGGGCGTGATCGGCAAGACCAGCGAGCGTGGCGTGTTGATCGCCGACGACGAGATCTTCACCAGCGAACTGCTCGAGGCCGAGGGTGTCGCCGTGGTCCAGGGCTCGGCCTTCGGCCTCGGCCCGGCCTTTCGCATCTCCTACGCGACGTCGAACCGCGATCTGGAAGAGGCCTGTTCCCGCATCCAGCGTTTCTGCGCCTCGCTGCGCTGAATTGCAGCTCCCGGGCGGCGGTTCTTCCGCCGCCCGGAAGTTCGCGTCCTGACGGCGCCCGCGCATGCCTGGCGCCAGACGCCGACTTTGCCGGCTCCTGCCGTTTTCTCCGCAAAATTGCCATGAAAAATCCCGGGATCGCGCTCAATCGAGGCCTGATCCCGACGTATTCGCCTGTTGTCATGACAAGATGCCGGTGTTGCCCGGCCTCTTCTTCCCGCGCCTCCAGAAGGCGGTCACAACGCGGATATGTCGATGAGCACCGAGCATCTGCTGTCACAGGACACCCCGCTTTTCACCGTTGACGGCGCCCTGCCGCAGCGGGCCGGCACCCGGCGCACCGTCGTCGAATCCTATCGTCTGATGCGTCTCGTCGCCCTGCTCGTGTTCATCATTGCCGCAACATTCGCCGGCATGGCCTCTGCCGCCCCGAATGCGCCGGACGTCTACGGTCCGAACGAGAACACGCTCTGGAAGTTCTCCCGCGAGGCCGCCGAACCGCTGCGCTTCCAGATCGCCGATGTCGCCGCTCCGGGTGCGCAGGTGTCTCCGGCCTCGCCTGCCAGAACAACTCGCGAGCCGCTGTTCGATGCGCTCTTCGCGCAGGAGACAGGCGGGCGCGGCATGGTCGCCGGCATCATCGGCGTTCTTCTCGCCGGCATGCTGGGCCTCACCGCCGTGCTCTGGCACGAGTTCGGATCGCGCCTCGGGCTGACCGCCTCCCGCAGCCTTCGCGGCTGACCGCGGCGGGGCATCATGCCCCGACCTCCGCCTTCGGCTTAAACGCCTCGCCTCGTCCACGCCACGCGCTCCATCGCCGCCTGACGGCCCTCGCCTTCGATCGGGCCTCCCCGACGCTTGCCCTGCGCCCCGGCGCGCCCTATCTCGCGGTGGGACGGGGGTCGAAAGCAACAGGAGTGGCGATGACGTCCGTATTCACCTCCAGCCGGTTTTCCGATGCGACTGCGACGGCGGAAAACCCTCCCCTGCGGCAGACCCCGCGCCTGAAAGCCGCCATGACGGCAGGCACACTGGCCGCGGCCCTGCTGCTCGCCCCCGGCGCCCACGCCGCCACCCTTTCCGAATCCGATATCGCCTCCGAAGTGATCGCCTCCGGGCTCGATCATCCGTGGGCCGTCGCCTTCCTCGGCGACGGCGAGGTGCTCGTCACCGAACGCTCCGGCGCATTGCGCCTCATTGCCGGTGGCCGGATGTCGGACCCGATCGCCGGCGTGCCGGATGTGGTCGCGCGCGGCCAGGGCGGATTGCTCGACGTGGCGCTTCACCCCGGGTTCGCCAGCAACAGCCGCGTCTATCTGAGCTTTTCGCAAGCCGGTGACGGCGGTGCCGGCACGGCCGTCGGCTATGGCATCCTGGAGCGCGACGGCGCGACCGCGCGCCTCGACGACTTCAAGGTCATCTTCCAGCAGTTGCCGAAGGTGAATGCCGGGCAGCATTACGGCTCGCGCCTCGTCTTCGCCCCCGACGGCACGCTCTACGTCACCCTCGGCGAGCGCGGCCAGGGCGCGCCGGCGCAGGATCTCGGCTCGCATCTCGGCAAGGTCGTCCGCATCGGCGACGACGGCGCGCTGCCGGCGGACAATCCCTTTGCCAATGCCGAAAGCGGCGCCCGGCCCGAGATCTGGTCCTACGGCCACCGCAACCCGCAGGGCGCGGCGCTGCATCCGCAAACCGGCGAGCTCTGGCTGGTGGAGCATGGCGCCCGCGGCGGCGACGAGATCAACAAGCCCGAAGCCGGCACCAACTACGGCTGGCCCGAGATCAGCTACGGCAAGCACTATTCGGGCGGGAAGATCGGCGTCGGCACCTCGGCGCCGGGCATGGCCCAGCCGATCCACTACTGGGACCCATCGATTGCCCCCTCCGGCATGACCTTCTATGACGGCGACCTCTTCCCCGAATGGAAGGGCGACATTCTGGTCGGCGCGCTGAAGGCGCAGCTTCTCGTCCGTCTCGACGTGGAGGATGGCGCGGTGGTCGGCGAGGACCGGCTGTTCGCCGGCAAGTTCGGCCGGATCCGCGATGTCCGTACCGGACCGGACGGCGCCGTCTACATTCTCACCGACGCCAGCAACGGCCAGCTGATCCGGCTCGTGCCGTCCGACTGACGGCGGGATCCAACAGGGAGCAGAGCGTGACGATCCTGAAGGTGGTCGCGGCCGTGGTGATCGGCCTGGTGCTGCTGGCCGGGGCGGGTTTTGCCGCCCTGGTCGCCTATGGCCGCGAGGCTGCGTGGGACCGGATCGGCGGACCGGCGCCTCTGGTGGCCTACGACTTCGACGCACCGGTGAGGACGGGCTCGCCGAACGACGTGCTGGCCTGCCCGGACGGCGCCTGCGCGTCCGGCGCGCCGGAGCTGGCCTCGCCGCGCTTCGCGGCGGGCGCGGACGCGGTGTTCGAGGCCGCCCGCCGCGTGCTTGCGGACGAGATGGGCGCGGAGATCATCGCCGAGGATCGGACAGCGAGAACACTGCAGGCGATCGTCCGCAGCCGGCTGATGCGCTTTCCCGACGATGTGACGCTGAAGGTGACCACCGGCGACGACGGCCGGTCGCTGGTGTGGATGTATTCGGCGAGCCGGATCGGGCGCAACGACTTCGGGGTCAACCGGGCACGCGCCGAGGAAATCACACGGCGGCTGGAGTCAGCGCTTTCGAAAATCGCGCCTTGAGGCCGAGGATGCACAGCACCAGCAGCAGCGTCACCGCATTGGCGCCGATCACCGGCATTGAGCCGATCATCAGCCCGTAGACCAGCCACATCGCCACGCCCACCGCCAGCGCGCCATAGGCCGAATAGGAGATCGACGAGGCGTCGCGGTCGCGGATGATCTTGTAGGCCTGGGGCAGCCAGCAGAGCGTGGTGACGACGGCGGCGGACGCGCCGATCAGTTCGGCGAAGGCGGAAGCTTCCATGGCGGATGACCCGGGGCGGGAGAATGGCACGGTGACGATATCCGGTCCCCGCACGGCCGGCAATTCCGCCAAGCACATGTGAGGCATGCATTTTTGCCGCTGCGCGGCAACACTTCGTTTACCCTTTTCGCGCCCCCCCTCAGCAGCTGCCGCCGCGCAACTCGCCGCCCGACAGCGCGCGGATCCGCACCGGCGCGATGCCGTCGCGGCGGAAGCCGAGGCGGTCGGCGGCGGCGCGGGTGACGTCGATCACCCGCCCCCCGCCATAGGGCCCCCGGTCGTTGATCCGCACCACGGCGGTGCGGCCGTTGCGCAGATTCTGCACCTCCACCTTCGTGCCGAACGGCAGGCTGCGGTGGGCGGCGGTCATCGCCTCCGGATTGGCATATTCCCCGCTCGCCGTGCGCGAGGTCAGTTCGTACCACGAGGCCTTGCCGCACTGGCGCGGACCGGAGCCGCAGGCGGCAAGCCCGAGGGCGAGGAGAAGCAGCGTGGCGGCCGGCGCCCGGTGGGTGATCTGGGTCATCCCCCAGCCTCGCCAGACAGGGTGAAGACTTCGTTACCGAGCGGCCCGCCGATGGCCGGGAACTTCTGCCCGCCCGGATCATTCTATCCCCACACCAGGGCCGCGACCGGCGGCGCCGGACGATCCGGCCGCCGCCTGCAGAGACGGCCCCCTCGGGAAGGAACCGCCATGACCCGCACCGCGCACGCCGCCGTCGCCCGACCCACGGCCCGCCCCATGGCCAGCAAAGGCCGTCTCGCCCCCTTCGCGCTTGCCCCGCTGGCGCTCGCCGCCCTGCTCGCCATGGCCCCGCAGCCGGCCCGCGCGCAGGCTGACGGAGGTGGCGAAGCGGGCGGCGACGGCCAAGTCAACTTCAACAACTCCTGCCGCACCTGCCACACCACCTCCGAGGGCGACAACCGCCTCGGCCCGAATCTCGCCGGCATCATCGGCCGCAAGGCCGGCAGCGCCGAGGGCTATTCCTACTCGTCGGCGCTGGCGCAGGCCGACGTCACCTGGGACGAGGCCACCCTCGACCGCTTCCTCGAAAACCCGGACGCGTGGTGCCCGGCAACAACATGAAGCCCTTCGCCGGCATTTCCGACGCGGCCACCCGGAAGTCGATCATCGACTTCCTCGCCGCGGGGAAATGAGGCGGACGCGGGCCGCGGCACCCCCCGCTCCCCCTCGCCGCGGCCCGCGACGGTTTTTGAAGGTGCAGAGAGAGTGGCTTTGGCTGCTCTCTTTTTTTGTGTGTGGTGGCGGGAATGGCGAGGTTGTACCGTGCCGCTCCCCCTCTCCCTGTCCCTCCCCCTCCAGGGGGGAGGGGACGCCGGATTGAAACGGCGTTCGCAAAACGACCTCCCGTTTCGGCGAGACGCCCGCGATACAGCCGTCCGTTTCGGCGAAACCCTGCTGAGCAAGACCGCCCTCTCCTTCATCGTCCCCTCCCCCCTGGAGGGGGAGGGACAGGGAGAGGGGGAAGCCACAGCCACAAACCCATCCGAACCAAACACCCCCACCCCGGCAAACCTGCGTTCGCCGGGGGAAGGCCGAGGGGGATGGGGCGCCGAAAGGCGCGGATGTGACTGCTCGGTCTCCGCCGCCCCGCCGGCCCGTGGCCTTGC
>NZ_MCRJ01000155.1 GCF_001720135.1 Methylobrevis pamukkalensis | reverse complement strand
CGGAGGCCCCGGTCGCGCCGCGTCCGATGCCCAGCGCGCAGGACGCCCGCGTCACGATCGAGCCCTATCATCCCGCGCCGGTGATGATGGAAGCCCCCGAGCCCGCGCCGGTCTACGAGGCGCCCGCCCAGGCGGTCCACGCCGAGCCGGCGCCGCAGCCCTACATCCCGCCGGCGGCCGAACGTCCGGCGCCCGCAGCATGCCGCGCATGCCCGACATCCAGGACTTCCCGCCGATCGTTCAGCGGGAAGTGCGTGCCGACGCCGACGATGACGCGGAGGAGCGCCGGCCGATGGGCCTCCTGCGGCGACTTGCAGTAGGTCTTGGCAGGCATCAGGACGGCGATCACGCGGAAGAAACCGTAGCCCGCACCCGCCCGGCCCAGCCGCGCCGCAGCCCGCGCCGCGCGCCGCCGCCCCGACGAGCGACTATGCCCGTCAGGCTCCGCGCCCGGCCCAGCCGCGGATGACGCCGGAAGGCCAGCCGCGCATGGCCTCGGGCCAACTCGACGCCCAGGGTCGCCCGGCCGCGCCGATGGCGCGCCTGTCGGATGACGACCAGCTCGAGATCCCGGCCTTCCTGCGCCGCCAGAACAGCTGATCCGCGGCAGCGCGAATCGCTGACCATACCCAGCCCCGCCGGTCGCTCCGGCGGGGCTTTTTCATGCGCCGGCTTCGGACCGGCGGCACCGGTGCAAGCCTGCCGCGTTCGGCGGAAAAGCAGCCACCGACCCGGGGTCGGTCGCCGCGACGAGGGCGGTAACAAACCGTAAAGAAGAGTGATTTTTGGCGAGACAGCCGGCCCTGTAGAGTGTGAGCACTCGAAGACCGCCGATGCCGCGCGGCCTCATGCTCCGGTCTGCCGGGGCCAGCGGGGCGGCGGGGTGGTCATGGTTCGAAGCCGGATCCCGCCGGCGTCCCGATCGGGGGGCACGGGCGCCAAGGATCGAAGAGGTATCGATGCTGTTCAAGAAGTTCGCCGGACTCCAGACGACGATCGCCCGCGAGATCCGTTTCGACGGCGTCGGCGTTCATGCCGGCAAGCCGGCGCGCCTCGTCCTTCGTCCGGCCGAAGCTGACCGCGGCATCGTGTTCCGTCGCACCGACGGGGGCCGCGACGTCGAGATTCCCGCGCGCTACGACATGGTGGTCGCCACCGAACTCTGCACCGTCATCGGCCGCGACGGCCTGACGATCGCCACCGTCGAGCACCTGATGGCCGCGCTGCGCGCCATGGAGGTCGACAACGTGGAGGTCGAGGTCGACGGGCCGGAAGTGCCGATCCTCGATGGCTGTTCCGACAGTTTCGTCGCCGCGCTGACCGAGACCGGCCTGTCGCTGCTGCCGGCGCCGCGCCGCGCGCTGCGCGTGCTGAAGCCTGTGCGGGTGGAGCAGGGCGACGCCTTCGCCGAACTGGTGCCCTTCGAAGGCTGCCGCTACGACGTCACCATCGATTTCACCGATCCGGTGATCGGCCGCCAGTCCTGCCTGCTCGATCTCACCCCCGCGGCCTTCCGCGGCGACATCGCCCGCGCCCGCACTTTCGGCTTCATGAGTGACGTGGAGAAGCTCTGGAAGGTCGGCTACGCGCTCGGCTCGTCGCTGGAGAATTCGGTCGCGATCGGCGAGGGCCGGGTGCTCAATCCGGAAGGCCTGCGCTGGGCCGACGAATTCGCCCGTCACAAGACGCTCGACGCGGTGGGCGATCTCGCGCTCGCCGGCATGCCCTTCATCGGTCACTACCGCTCCTACAAGGGTGGCCACCGCATGAATGTCGCCGTGCTGAAGGCGCTGTTCGCCGACGCCTCCGCCTTCGAACTGACCCAGCGTCCGGCAATCCGCCGCGAGGCGGGCAGCGCCGCGCTGGCCGCGGGTGCCCGTGCCGTGGCCGCGCCGGACATCTGAGCCGGGGGGGCCTTGCCTCGGCCATGCCGGCGCCGCAATTTCCCCGGATCTTTCGTGCCGAACATCCCGTCTGGTCTTCCGTGCGGCGCAATCGGCGTGGCGCGAGCCGCGTTATTGCGGTAAAAGCCGGACGGTCATGACGGGCGGCGGTGCGGCGGGGTCATCTCGCCGCCTCCCGAATGAAGCGCAGTCCGCGCGCCGTGCCCGAACGGGTGACGACGCGGTATTCGAACCCGGGGTCAGCATGCTTTCTATGTTCGCGGTACGGTCGGTGGCGGCAAGGCGGCCGGTGAATTACGGGCGCCTGCGGGCCGGCGGCGCGCTTCTGGCGTCCGCCCTTCTTCTCGCCGCCTGTTCCTCCGAGCCGGTCGACGACCTGGCGTTCAAGGAAATTCCGGCGGAAAAGTCCTACAACGAAGGTCTTGCCTACCTGAAGGCCGGCAACTACCGCGAGGCGACCGCGAAATTCGAGGAGGTCGATCAGCAGCACCCCTATTCGGAGTGGGCGCGCAAGTCGCTGATCATGACCGCCTATACCAACTACACCCGCGGCAACTTCGACGAATGCGTCAGCTCGGCCCAGCGCTACACGACGCTCTATCCGGGCTCCGAAGACGCGGCCTACGCCCAGTTCCTGATTGGCCAGTCCTATTTCCACCAGATGCCGGACATCTACCGCGACCAGGAGATGACCCGCAAGGCGATGCAGGCGATGACCGAGGTGACGCAGCGCTATCCCGAGTCGGCCTATGCGGCCGAGGCGCAGCGCAAGGTGGACATCACCCGCGACCAGCTCGCCGGCAAGGAAATGGAGATCGGCCGCTACTATCTCGGCCAGCTCAATTTCGTCGCGGCGATCAACCGCTTCAAGACGGTCGTGACCGACTACCAGACCACCCGGCATACCGAGGAGGCACTCGAGCGCCTGACCGAGGCCTATTTCGCGATGGGCGTCGTCTCCGAGGCGCAGACCGCCGCCGCGGTGCTCGGCCACAACTATCCGGAAAGCCGCTGGTACCGGGACGCTTACAACCTGCTGCAGACGAAGGGTCTGGAGCCGCGCGAGGACTCGTCGTCGTGGATCTCCCGCGCCTTCCGGGGCGTCATCGGCTGAGGCCGGCGGCGCACCACCTTCCAAGACCGTCTTCCGCGCAGCCGGTCCGTTTGCGGGGATAAGCAGGGCACGACGTCATGCTGCTGTCGCTGGCCATCCGCGATATCGTCCTGATCGAACGGCTCGACATCGCCTTTTCCGGCGGCCTGACGGTGCTGACCGGCGAGACCGGTGCGGGCAAGTCGATCCTTCTCGACGCGCTCAGCCTTGCCCTCGGCGGGCGGGGCGACGCCGGCCTCGTGCGCCATGGCGCGGCGCAGGGGCAGGTGACGGCCGTGTTCGAGCTGTCCGCCGACCATCCCGTCCGCACCCTCCTTGCCGACAACGACGTGCCCGACGACGGCGACCTCATCCTCCGCCGCGTCCAGACCGCCGACGGCCGGACCCGCGCCTTCGTCAACGACCAGACCGTCTCCGCCACGCTCCTGCGCCGGATCGGTGCCGGCCTCGTCGAGATCCACGGCCAGCACGACGACCGCGCCCTCGTCGACCCTGCCCAGCACCGCGCGCTGCTCGACGCCTTCGGCGGGCTGGAGCATCTGGCCACCGCCGTCAGCGGTGCCTTCCGCGACTGGCGCGGCGCCGAGCGGGCGCTGGCCGAGCTCGAAGGCCGCATCGAGGCGGCGCGGCGCGAGGCGGACTATCTGCGCGCCTCGGTCGAGGAACTGCACGCGCTGGCACCGATGCCAGGCGAGGAGACGGAGCTGTCCGAAAAGCGCGCCGTGATGATGCGCGGCGAGAAGATCGCCAGCGAGCTTGCCGAGGCGGCCGAGCATCTGGCCGGCACCGGTTCGCCGATCCCCTCGCTGTCCTCGCTGATGCGGCGGCTGGAGCGCAAGGGCGCCGAGGTCGGGGCGCTCCTTGAAGAGCCGCTCGCCTGCCTGTCGGCCGCCCTCGACCAGCTGGAGGAGGCGCGCGCCGGCTTCGAGCGGGCGCTGCGCGAGAGCGAGTTCGACCCGGCGGTGCTGGAGGCGACCGAGGAGCGGCTGTTCAAGATCCGCGCCGCATCGCGGAAGTATGACGTCGCCTCGGACGATCTCTCCGTGCTCGCCGTGAAGATGGCCGACGACCTGTCGGAGATCGATGCCGGCGAGGAGCGCCTGTCCGAGCTTGCCCGCACGGCGGACGCCGCCAAGGCCCGCTACGACGCGCTGGCCGCCGAACTGTCGGAGCGGCGCGGCGAGACGGCGCGGCATCTGGAGACGGCGGTGGCCGCGGAACTGCCGGCGCTGAAATTGGAACGCGCCCAGTTCATCGTCACCCAGACGGCGGATCCGGCGTCACGCGCCGCCGAGGGCATCGACCTGATCGAATTCTGGGTGCGCACCAATCCCGGCACCCGGCCGGGGCCGATGATGAAGGTCGCGTCGGGGGGCGAACTCTCGCGCTTCCTGCTCGCGCTCAAGGTCTCGCTCGCCGACAAGGGCTCGGCGCGACGCTGGTGTTCGACGAGATCGACACCGGCGTCGGCGGCGCGGTGGCCGAGGCGATCGGCGCCCGGCTCGCCCGGCTCGGCGCGACGGTGCAGGTATTGTCGGTGACCCATGCGCCGCAGGTCGCCGCCCGCGCCGGCCGCCATCTGCTGATCGCCAAGGATGCCGTGGACGGCGGCACCCGGGTCGCCACCCGCGTCACCCCGATCGACGAGGCGCACCGGCGCGAGGAAATCGCCCGCATGCTGGCGGGCTCGGTGATCACCGACGAAGCCCGCGCCGCCGCCGAGCGTCTGATCGCCGGGGCAGGGTAGGGCGGCCGTCGTCCGCGTCGTCAACGGATCGCCGACATGCGCTCGCTGGCTGTGAGGCGGTTCAAATCGCCCCGCCGCGCAGGCCGGAACGGGCCAGCCCCTTGCTCTCCTCGGTCCGGCGACAGCGCACGATGTTGCGGCCGGCGTTCTTGGCCTCGTAGAGGGCGGCGTCGGCGGCGCGACCAGGGCGGCCGGCGACGGGGCGCGGCCTTCGCTGGCGGCAACGCCGATGCTGGCGGTGACGACGAGGCCGTCGCGGCCCGTGAGATCCGCCATGGCCAGGGCGGCGATGGCCAGCCGCAGGCGCTCCGCGAACAGCACGGCCGCGGCGAGGTCGGTTTCGGGAAGGATCACGGCGAATTCCTCGCCGCCGTAGCGGGCCACCTGATAGCCGGTGCTGCGGCACTGATCCTCGAGCGCGCCGGCGACCGCGCGCAGGCAGACGTCGCCGGTCTGGTGGCCGTGGCGGTCGTTGATCCGCTTGAAATGGTCGAGATCGAGCAGCATCAGCGCAAGCTGCCCGCCATCGCGCCGGGCCCGTTCGAAGGCGGCATTGAGCGCCGCGTCGAACAGGCGGCGATTGCCGATGCGGGTGAGGGCGTCCTGATCGGACAGGACCTGCAGGGCGGCGTTGGTCTCGCGGAGTTCCTCGGACACCTGGCCATAGGCCTCGACGGCGTCGGTGATCATCCGCAACTCGCCGAGAAGCGGCTGTGGCGGCGGCGCGCTGCCGGCGCGCTCGGTGCCGATCGCGGCCAGGCGGTCGATGGTGGCGTTGATCGGCCGGACCACATGGTTCTGGAACAGCCAGAACAGCACGAGGGCGCCGGACACCGGCGCGCGAGGATCAGGATCCAGACGTCGCGGATGCGGGTCGCCGCCATGCGGATATCGGCCGACATGTTGTCGGCGATCAGTGCGGCGTCGCTGATCAGATATTCCCCGAGCCCGGTGGCGATGCGGATCACCTCGTCATAGGTGGCCCGGGCCATGGCTTCCTCGCGCGGCACGTCGCCGGGGCGCATGCGCCCGCTGTTGCGGATGTCGACGATGCGGCGGACGCCCTCGGCGATCTCGCGTCCGCCCTTGACGAGGATCTGGTCGCCGTCGAAGGAGAAGCTCTGGGCCAGCGCCCGTGTCTGCAGGTGGATCTGGCGCTCCAGTTGCGGGTCGCGCGCAAGGTAGGCCGAGCGCACCATCGAGGCGAGCTTCTCGACCTTCACCGCGTTGCGGTTCTGGTCGAGGATTGCCGGAAGCCTCTGCTCCTGCATGACGCGCGCATCCGTCTCGATCCGGTCCAGAAAGGTCATGGACAGGGCCGCGGCGACGACGGCGTAGACCATGGTCACGGCGACGAAGACCCGGCCGGCCGAGACCAGCGACAGGGTGTTTCGCCAATTGCGTGTTCGCGTCATGCGTCCTGGCCGGTCAATAGATGCTGAAGGGGAAGTAGGTGTTGTTGATCCGCTCGTAGGTGCCGTCGAGGCGGATATGCCGGATCGCCGCGTTCACACGGTCCAGAAGGTCGCCGCTGTCCTTGCGGGCGGCGATGTGCGCCGAGCTCTGGAGATAGTCGCCGGTCACGGGGTCGCCGATGTATTCGAAGCGCGCGTGGGCCGGCTCCTCCATCCAGCTGAGGATCTGCACCGCGTCGCCCAGCACCACATCCACCTCGTCGGCCATGAGCGCTTCGAGCGCGATCATCGAATCGGAGGTCTCGCGGATCTCGCTGCCTGCATAGAACCGGGCCAGATACTCGGACTGGATCGAAGCCCCGGCCACGGCGATCCGCCGGCCGGCCAGCCCCGCGGGACTGGTGTCGCGGATCTTCGAGGCGTCGCCGATGAACACCGAATGCGAGCGGTAGTAGAAGTCCGAGAAGGCGATGCGTTCGGCCCGTTCCGGCGTGTAGGCCATGCTGGCGGCGATCAGGTCGTAGTCGCCGGCGACGAGGCCGTCGATCAGCGCGTCCCAGGGCACGGCGACAAAGCTGCAATCCACCTTCATGTCCGCGCATATTGCCCGGGCGATGTCGACGTCGAAGCCGGTCAGGCGGCCCTCGCCGTCGACATGGTTGAACGGCGGGTAGGCACCCTCGGTCGCGACGCGCAGGGTCTCGCCGGCCGAGGCGAGCGCCGGAACGCCGAGAAGGATGGCAGCGAGCAGCAGGCCGGACAGGACGCGAAACGACATGGTCTGAGAGCTCCACGGGAATCTCGCCGTCATCCTTGACGTAAAAACCTCAAAGGGGAGTAAGCGAGAGGCGAGCCTGCCCGGCGCTTGCCCGCATGGTTGATGAAGTGTGTGAGAAACTCGACCTGAGCCGCCTGTGGCGCAATCAGGCCCGCGCGGTCCCCCGCGAAATCGACCTGGCGACCCGAGACTAAGGTCCGGCCTCACTCGTCAGGGGAAGGCGAAAACCAGTAGATGCCAACGACTGCACCGGCGGCAACCGGCTCGCACGGCTCCTCGATCTGCATGGTACGAACCGGCCTGTAGGTCGTCGATACCAGCCCCTTCCTTGGCAAGGAAGGCTGCGGATGCCGAAAGACGGGCGTCCTCGATCCTCTTGCCGTGAGTG
>NZ_MCRJ01000154.1 GCF_001720135.1 Methylobrevis pamukkalensis | reverse complement strand
GCCACCTCCAGGGAGCCGCAAGGGCTGGTCGCGGCAGCCGGGCCCGGTCACGCCGTCATCCGCGCCAGCACGACACTATGCCCCGCGCAGGCAAGATCGTTGGCGACAAAACTCTCCACGAGCAGTCATTTCTGGTCCCGCCCTCGCTCCCGCCATAGAATTGCCCAGCCTTGCCCGGACCAAGGCCGACATGGTCTCGTATCGGTGACGAGGTAACGGAAGCGGCATGACAAGCGAATCGATCTCTGTCTCCTGGCGGCATCTGGTGACGGCCCTGTGCCTGCTGGCGGCGATTCTCGGCGGCTCGGCGGGCGCCTTTGCCCAGATGCCGCTGCTGCCCGGACAGGGGACGGCCACGCCGGCCGAAACGCCCGCGGCGGAGCCTCGGCTGCGGAGATCGAGGCCGACGTGAAGGCCGCGCGAGATGCGCTGATCCGCGTCCTGTCCGACGAGCGCAAGCGGGCGCAGTTCCTGAAGGAGCTCGAGGGTCTGGATGCGGGGGAGGGGGCTGCGGCGGCTGGGGCCCCGGCTGCGGGGGCTGCTGCCGGGGGATCTGCAGCCGCCGGTGCCACCAGTCCGCCGGCGACCACGGACGAGGCGGCCTTGCCGCTGCCGCAGCAGTTCGGCGAATACACCCGTGAGGTCGGTGAGGATCTCCGCCGGATCTTCGGGCGCACCTGGACGTCGCTGCTCAATCTGCAGACCCTTGTCGATGGCAGCCTGACGATCGACTGGGCCGGGCTCTGGTCGCGCTACGAGACGACGGCACTGCTGATCGCGGTCGCGCTGCCGCTCATCCCGGTCATGCGCTTCCTGCTGCGTCCGGCCTTCGGCTGGCTGGACCGCCGTGCCGACGGGCAGCCGTTGCTGCGCCGCCTTCTGCCGGCGACGGGCGCAGTGCTGCTCGACGTGCTGATGCTCGTCATCGCCCTGTTCGTCCTGGTGGCGATCGCGCTCCGGATGTCGACCAGCGAGCGGCTCGACACGGCCGAGACCCTGTTCCTGTCGGCCTTCCTCGCCACCCAGCTTGCGCGCCTCACGGTGCGCGCCGTGTTCCGGCCGCTTCATCCCCACCTGCGGCTGCTGCCCTGCCGGGACGACATCGCGCGACACTGGACCCGTCGCATCGGCGGGCTGGCCACCTTCGTCGGCTACAGCATGCTGTTCTTCGTGCCGATGGTGACCTACGCGATCTCCTTCCGCGTCGGCATCGGCGTGCGGATGGCGATCGTCCTCATCGCCACGCTCGCGGCGATCGTGATGGTGGTGGCCAACCGCACGGAGGTGCGGCGCGAACTGGTCGATGCCTCGAACCGGGTGCGCAGCCGCACGATCGCGCTGATCCTCGTGCGGCTGTCGGCGGTGTGGCATCTGCTGGTGATCGCCTATCTCCTGACGGGTTTCATCGTCTGGTCCACCCGGCCGGCCGATGCGCTTGCCTTCATGCTGGTCGCGACGCTCTGGAGCCTTGCAGCGATCGTCGTCGGCGCCCTCGTGATGCGCGTCCTCAACGGGGTGTCGCAGAACGGTCTCAAGGTTCCGCAACGAGCCCGCGCGGCGATGCCGATGCTGGAGCAGAGGGTCAACCTGTTCGTGCCGGCGCTTCTGACCGTGCTGCGCGTGTTCATCGCCGTGGCGGTCCTGCTCGCGGTGCTGCACGCCTGGTCGCTGATCGACGTCACGGACTGGCTGGCCACCGGCGACGGCGCGCCGCTGTTCCGGCGCTTCATCACCGCCTTCATCATGGTCGTGGTGCTGATCGTCGCCTGGCTGGCGGCGACGTCGTGGATCGAATACCAGCTCAACCCGAATTCCCGGCGCGCGGCGTCGGCGCGGATGCGCACGCTGTTCGCGCTGCTGCGCAATGCGCTTACCGTGCTGTTCGTGACCATCGGCTCGATGCTGGTGCTGTCGGAACTCGGCATCGACATCGCGCCGCTGATCGCCGGTGCCGGTGTCGTCGGCCTTGCCATCAGCTTCGGCGCCCAAAAACTGGTTCAGGACATCATCACCGGCGCCTTCCTGCAGTTCGAGAATGCGCTGAACGAGGGCGACGTGGTGACCGTGGCCGGCATTTCCGGCGTGGTCGAGCATCTGACGATCCGCTCGGTCGGCCTCCGCGACGTGTCCGGCGTGTTCCACGTCATTCCCTTCTCGTCCGTGGACGCGGTGTCCAACGCGATGCGCGGGTTTGCCTTCCATGTCGCCGACATCCAGGTGGCCTACCGGGCCAACCTCGACGAGGTGAAGCGGCTGATGCTCCTTGCCTTCGACCGGCTGATGGAGACGGAACACGGGCCGTACATCCTCGAGCCGCTGGACATGCAGGGCGTGCTGATGCTGGCGGAAAACGCGGTGACGGTGCGCGCGCGCATCAAGACCGCACCCGGCAAGCAGTGGGCGGCGGGGCGCGCCTATACCGAGATCGTCAAGCTGCTGTTCGACGAGCATGGCATCGAGATCCCGTTCCCGCAGCGGACGATCTGGATCGGCGACGCCAAGGACAACGAGGAGCCGCGGTTGCCGCTCGACGGCAAGTCGGCGGGACGAGGCGGAAAGCCGCAGGGCTCCGAACCTCCGTCCAAACGCGGCGCGGCGGCGGCCGACCGGGCGCCCGCGGAGACGCTGGATGTGCCGGACAGCCCGGATGACGACGGCAATGTGACGCGCTGACGTCAGCCTGTGATGCGCGTGAGCAAAGGTGCATGTCCGTTCGGCAGGTCTCCTGCGCAATGCTCCGCCCTTGACGACCCGGGCGGGGCGATGTTCATGCAAGGCCTTGATCGCCGGGGAAATGACCCGACATGGCGGTGGCGGACCGAACGTCCCGCGCAGGCGGTGACGTGCCGTGGCAGCAAGCCGCGACGGACGCCGACCCAACGAAGAGGCCGATGCTTGCTGCAGCCATTTGACGACAAGACCGGGGGGCAGCAGGGCACGGTGCGGCCGCCGCGTCGCCGACGCAACTGGGCGGGCTATCTTGGCCCGGTGCTGGCGATCGGCCTGATCGTCTATGCCGGCATCGTGCTTTACGGCATGGCCACGCGGATCGACCCGCGCGAGATCGGCATCGCGCTGGAGAACATCCCGGCCTGGCGGATCCTGGTCGCGGTGGCGCTGACGGTGATCAGCGTCGTCTCGCTCGCCGCCTACGACGTCTGTGCCATCAAGGTCGTGCGCACCCGCAAGCCGGTCGGCACCGCCTATGCCGCGCTCTGCGGCGGCATCGCCAACATCTTTGCCAACGGGCTCGGCTTTCCGATCCTGACGGGAGGAATGGCGCGCTACCGGCTCTATTCGATGATCGGCCTCGATCTTGCCGCCGTGGGACGGATCATGGCGCTCACCTGGGTGACGATGTGGTCCGGCCTCGTCTTCGTGCTCGGGCTGACGCTGCTGCTCGGCGACACCGGCGAGGAAGCCGTGTTCCTCAACCATACCGCCGACCGCACGATCGGCGCCGTCCTGCTGCTGGTCCTGACCATCGCGGTGCTGTGGACGGGGCGTCGCCGCCGGGCGGTGCGTCTGGGCGGCTGGGCCGTGCGTCTGCCGACGACGCCGGTGCTGATCGCGATGATCGCCGCCGGCGGTGTCGACCTGTTCGCCTCGGCTGCCACGCTCTACGTGCTGCTGCCGCCCGACGTGGTGCCGAGCATGGCGATCTACATGATCACCTATGTGGTGGCGATCCTTGCCGGCAATGCGGCCAACACGCCGGGCGGGCTCGGCGTGTTCGAGGCGGCGATGGTCACGGGGCTGGAGCTCGGCGACCGGCCGGACGTGGCCGCGTCGCTGATCCTGTTCCGGATCATCTACTTCCTGCTGCCGCTCGCGGTTTCGATCGGCCTGTTCGGCGTGATGGAATGGCGCTTCCGCCGGGCGCGGGCCGCGGCCGGACCGGACGAGAGCTGAGCGCCCGCCCGGCACGCCATCCGATCCCTGCCGGTCTCGGCCGGTCTCGGCCGATGCTCTCAGCCGATGCGGGCGAGGTCGGTCATCATCTCCGTGGAGCACTTGTCCATGGCGAGATAGGCCTCGATTGCCGGCTGCATGTGGCCGCGGGCCATCTCCTCGACCAGCTTGCGGGATTCGCGCACCAGCACCTCGACGCGCGGGGGGAGCCCACGCAGCACCGGATGCTTCTGGCGGTCCTCCTCGGTCAGGCGCGCGAAATGGGCGCCGAGCGGCTCGATCTTCGCCGTGTAGGCCCGGGGCTCGATCGCCTGGATGCCGACGAGGCATTCGGCGAGGCGGCGCTTCCAGGCCATGTGGTCGGCTCTCAGGCGGCGCGCCGCGTAGGACGGGACGCCGAGTTCGGCCGAGGTGTCGATGATGCCGCTGACCATGTGTTCGGAGCGGTTGATCACCTCGGCGGCCGACTTGGTGTCCTTCTCGTTCTGGCCGGCGAGACGGGCGATTTCCGACAGGCTCTTGGCCATGGATTCGGTTGCCGACTGCTGGTCCGTCAGCATGCCGGCGATCGCGCCGACGCTGTCGTTGACGATGCCGACATTCTGCTCGATCTGCGCCATGTCGCTGGCGACCGCGTCGAAGGAATCGCGGCCGTCGCGGACCTTGGCGCCGCCGACGGCCATCGCCTTGAGCATGCCCTGCATGACGTCGGCCAGCGCCGTGAGCTGGTCGCGGATCAGGTCGGTGGTGCGCGAGGTCTCTTCCGACAGCGCCTTGACCTCGGCGGCGACGACGGCGAAGCCGCGCCCGGCCTCGCCGGCCCGCGCCGCCTCGATGGTGGCGTTGAGGGCGAGCAGCTTGGTCTGGCTGGAGATGCTTTCGATCTGCTTGGCAAAGCCGCCGATGTTCTCGATCGCGCCGCCCAGTTCATGCATCTGGGTGTCGAGGCCGGCGAAGGCGTCGGTGATGTCCTGCATCGCCCGGCCGGCGGACCGGGCGCGGCTGGCGCCGGACTGGACGATCGAATGCGCCTCGGCCGTGCGGCCCTGGGCGCGCCGGCGAGTTCCGCAATGTTCTCGATCGACCGGGCGACTTCCTCGATGCCGGCGGAGACGGAGGTGGTCTCGCTGCTCAGCGTCTTGACGTTGCCGTTGGACCACGCCATCAGGCAGATCAGTTCGCTGAGACCCACCGACGTGTCGACCGCGTGGCCGAAGCTGGTCGCCGAATGGGCGATCAGGCGGGTGATTTCGGCCTCCATCGCCGCCGCGCTGGCCCGACTGGCGGTGGCCGCGGCGAGAGCCGCGTCGAGATCGGCGCGTCCGTTCGAGGTGTGAGTGACTTCTGCGCTTTTCTTGAGACGTGACAGCATGATTGTGTCCGGATTTGCGGCCCTGGATGTCTCACCGTGCGCAATTCCGGTTAATTTTCAATTGCTCAAGAACAAGGCACAGATGTCGCGCCGCATGC
Organism: Methylobrevis pamukkalensis; assembly: GCF_001720135.1. GTDB lineage: Bacteria > Pseudomonadota > Alphaproteobacteria > Rhizobiales > Pleomorphomonadaceae > Methylobrevis > Methylobrevis pamukkalensis. Next base: position 2,079 of record NZ_MCRJ01000154.1, on the reverse strand, counting down.
ATGCAACCGTCATCACACGCGAGGAACGGAGAAAATGCGGGTCATTTCAAACGGTTGAAATTGCGCATTGTCTCCGTGGGCTCAACAATCAGATTTTCTGAATCCGCTCAGCCTTCCAGTTCCTCGCGCATCATCTCCAGCCGCAGCCACTCTTCCTCGGCTGCGGCGAGCTTCGCCTCGGCCGCGGCCAGCGCATCGGCAAGCGCCTGGAAGCCGGCGGGATCGCGGGTATAGAGGGCCGTATCGGCCATCTTCGCCTTCAGCCCGGCGATGGTCGCGTCGATGGCGGCGATCGTCTTCGGCAGCGTTTCCAGCGCGTGCTTGTCCTTGAAGGACAGCTTGGTGCGTGCGGCCGCCGGCGTGGACGGGGTGATGGGCGCCATGACCTTCGGCGGCTTGCCCTCGGCGGTGCGGCGCGCTTCCACGCCGGCGCCGCGCTGGGCCAGCATGTCGGTGTAGCCGCCGGCATATTCGGCCCAGACGCCGTCGCCCTCGGACATGACGACGGAGGTGACGACCCGGTCGAGGAAGTCGCGGTCGTGGCTGACGAGGATCACCGTGCCGGCGTAGTCGGCGAGCAGTTCCTCCAGGAGATCCAGCGTCTCGAGGTCGAGGTCGTTGGTCGGTTCGTCGAGCACGAGCAGGTTGGAGGGCTTGGCCAGCGCCCGGGCGAGCATCACCCGCCCGCGCTCGCCGCCGGACAGGGCGCCGATCGGCGTGCGCTGCTGTTCGGGGGCGAACAGGAAGTCCTTCATGTAACCGATCACGTGCTTGTTCATGCCGTTGATCGTGACGGTGTCGCCCTTGCCGTCGGTCAGCGCCTCGGCCAGGGTCCAGGTCGGATCGAGGCTGGCGCGCCGCTGGTCGAGTACCTGCATGTCGAGGGTCGTGCCGAGCCGCACGCGGCCGGAATCGGGCTCCGTCTCGCCGGTCAGCAGCCGCAGCAGCGTGGTCTTGCCGGCGCCGTTGGCGCCGACGATGCCGATGCGGTCGCCGCGGCCGATGCGGATCGAGAAGTCCGCGACGATCGGCCGGTCGCCATAGCTCTTGGAGATGCCCTTGGCCTCGATCACGAGCTTGGACGAGGCGTCCGCTTCGCTGGCGGCCAGCCGCACGCTGCCGGCCGGACCGCGATGCTCGCGCTTCTGCTTGCGCAGGTCGGCGAGCAGGTCGACGCGGCGGACATTGCGCTTGCGCCGCGCCGTCACGCCGTAGCGCATCCAGTGTTCTTCCTGCTGGATCTTCTTGTCGAGCTTCTGCTGGTCGCGCTCTTCCTCGGCGAAGATCTCGTCCCGCCAGGTCTCGAAATGCGAGAAGCCGCGCTCCAGCGTGCGCGTCACGCCGCGGTCGAGCCAGACCGTGGTGCGCGAGAGATTCTGCAGGAAGCGCCGGTCATGCGAGATCAGCACCAGCGCCGAGCGCAGCGACTTCAGTTCCGCTTCCAGCCATTCGATCGCGGGCAGGTCGAGATGGTTGGTCGGCTCGTCGAGGATCAGGATGTCCGGCTCGGGCGCCAGGACCCGGGCCAGCGCCGCGCGGCGCGCCTCGCCGCCGGACAGGCTGCCCGGCGTCTCCTCGCCGGTGAGGCCGAGGCATTCCAGCAGGTAGGGCGCGCGGTAGGCGTCTCGCCCGGTCCGAGCCCGGCCTCCACATAGGCGAGCGTCGAGGCAAAGCCGGTCAGGTCCGGCTCCTGCGGCAGGTAGCGCACGGTCACGCCCGGCTGGCGGAAGATCTCGCCGCCATCGGCCTCGATCAGGCCGGCCGCGATCTTGAGAAAGGTCGACTTGCCCGAGCCGTTGCGGCCGACGAGGGTGATGCGGTCGCCGGACGACACCGACATCGACGCCGCCGTCAGCAGCGGCGTCGCCCCGAAGGTCAGGCGCACGTCGCGCAGGAAGAGCAGGGGGGGAGAAGCCATGAAGCGGTGCAGCCTGTGTTTCTGGGATCAGTCAAGGAGCCGGGCGGCCTCGTCGGTGAGGCGGGCCACCTGTTCGGCGAGGGCGGGGGCGGACGGGCCGGCCTTGGCGACGGCGCGCGACACGCTCGGCAGCGTGCGGCGGGGCGTGGGGGGCCGAAGCG
>NZ_MCRJ01000153.1 GCF_001720135.1 Methylobrevis pamukkalensis | reverse complement strand
ACCTTGGTCCGAACAGTTCGAGACCGGCGGCAAGCTCGCTCGGACGAGCTCCGCGCACCGACGACCGCGATACCCAACACCGTGTGGTTTCGACTGCAATCACGCCCAGCCTGCGCGATCAGATATCTGACCGGCCAACCCGGATTCGGCGGCAGCTCCGCAATACCGGCATTGATTTCGTCAATGCTGCGCGGCGGCCCGTCGTAGGCAATCGATCCGAACAGGTCGTCCAGCGTCACGGTCATCGGTCTCAGCAGCACGGTACCGTCGCGCAGCACCTGCAGCTCCACCCGGTCCCCCGCCGAAATCCCGAGCGCCTCCCGAAGATGCCGCGGAATGGTGATCTGGCCTTTCGGAGAAACCCTTGCGACGCTGGAGCTCATGGGCATTTCCGACACTATTGGAAACCGGCGGAAACTCTCTCACCTTTCCGACAGCCACTCCAGCAACCTCACAGCCCGCCCATCACCGCCTGCCGGAAGCCGTAGATTTCGCGCTTGCCCTGGAAGGGCACCAGCGTGACGGAGCGGCTCTGGCCCGGCTCGAAGCGCACCGCCGTGCCGGAGGGAATGTCGAGCCGCAGGCCGCGCGCCGCGGCGCGGTCGAAGGAAAGCCCGGCATTGGTCTCGGCGAAATGATAGTGGCTGCCGACCTGGATCGGCCGGTCACCGGTGTTGGACACCTCGATCGTCGTCGTCGGCAGACCGGCGTTCAGCTCGATCTCGCCCGCGGCGGGGAAGACTTCTCCGGGGATCATGACGTCTCCTCAGTGGGACGAGGGCGTCGGCGCGCCCGGCGGGCAGCCTTCCGCCTTCAGGATGCGGGTCGTCGACGGCGGGTTGGCGGCGAGCTTGCCGGCGGGCCGCACGGGCCGGCGCACCAGTTCGCCGCCGCAGTTCGGACACACGCCGTGCAGCGTGTCGCGCGCGCAGTCCGCGCAATAGGTGCATTCGAAGCTGCAGATGAAGGCGACGGCGGCCGGCGGAAGGTCGCGGTCGCAGCATTCGCAGTTGGGCCGAAGGTCCAGCATCGCACCGCCCCCTTTCTGCCGCTCAGCGGATCGGTTCGTGCACCGTCACCAGCTTGGTGCCGTCGGGAAAGGTCGCCTCGACCTGCACGTCGTGGATCATCTCGGCAATGCCGTCCATGACCTGCGCGCGGGTGATCACATGGGCGCCGGCCTCCATCAGGTCGCGACCGTGCGCCCGTCGCGCGCCCCCTCCATCACGAAGTCGGAGATGAGCGCGATCGATTCGGGATAGTTGAGCTTCACGCCCCGTTCCAGCCGCTTGCGGGCGACCATCGCCGCCACCGAGATCAGCAGCTTGTCCTTTTCGCGCGGTGTGAGATTCATGCGCTCGCGAGCCCCTGAGTAACGCAATCCGGTGACGCGGCCTGAATGACGCCGTCGGACCTCGAAGGTAATCCGATCCGCCTCAGCAATGCCAGACCCTTGGCACCGGTCTGCCTCGGAAATTTTCAAGCACGGAAATGAGGCAGTCGCGCAAGGGGCGCCCACCCGGCGCCAGCAGCCGCGCCACCAGCAGGCCGTCGACGGCGCTGGCGCCGGCCACCACCCCGGTGGCCTCTCCCGCGAAGCGGTCGAACAGGGCGCGCAGTTCCTCCAGCCGCCCCTCCGCGCCTGGCCCGGCATGGACGAGGCTCGCCATCGCCGCGGCGCCTGCCCCGGTTGCCCGGCCGGCGAGGATCGCCGCGGCGTCGCCCTCCAGCCGCAGCGTGTCGGCATAGACGAGCCGCCCGTCGCGGCGGATGCGCCAGCGGTCGATCGCGCTCGCGGTGCGCACCGTCTCGCCCATGGCGGTGCGCCCCAGCACGATCTGCTCCACGGCGGTCAGGCGCGCGGTGCCGGCAAGGTCGATGTCGAGATGGCGGTCGAGCCCGGCGCGGTCGAAGACGATGGTCTCCTGCGGCAGCCATTCGGCCTCGGCCCCGTCGCCGACGACGAGCCGGGTGGCGATCCGCCCGAGCCCGGCGCTGCGCCGGTAGATCCGCTCGGCCGCCTGGGTGGTGGCGACCGCCCGGGTGCCGGGCGCAAAGGTCACGCCGTAGCGCAGATCGTCGCCGCCGGTGACGCCGCCGGCGGTGTTGAGCAGCACCGCCACCGGACGCCCGTCGTAGACCCTGGGAAAGCGCATCTTGCAGCAGCCGTCCTGCAGCAGCCGGTCGAGACGCGTCTCCCCGTCCACCAGCTTGAAGGCGACCTCGGCAACGCCGCGCGCCCGCTGCAGCACCGGCGTCGCTGCGGGCGCGCCGGCCGCCGTTGCGGCCTCCTCGCGGACGGCATCCGGACTGTCGTGCGACATGACTGCTCCCTGCCCCTCTTTCGCCGTTGTCGCGCGGCATGCGACGCGAGGCAAGCCCGCGCGCAGAGGCCGTGGATGATCATGCTGCAACGCAGGATGATTCACGGCCCCTCTTGTCCGGCCGGGCGCATTGTCGGATAAAGCCTCGTTCCGGACGTGCGGTGCAGGGTCGCCGTGCACCCGGTGGGCTTTCTCCATTTCGGACAGATTCGGGTTCGGACAGAAATTCGGGCGGACATGGCATGCGTTCACGTTTGAGGACACGATTCCGGAAGGCCGCGGCGCTCGCCTGCGCGCTGGCCGGGCTCGTTCCTGCGATGGCGCAGGCCGCGGCAACGCCGGAGCGGCCGCCCTACATCGTGTTCGAGGCCAACAGCGGCCGCGTGCTGGCGGCCAGCGACGCCTTCGATCCGTGGTATCCGGCGTCGCTCACCAAGCTGATGACCGCCTATGTGGTGTTCGAGGCGCTGGAGCGCGGCGAGGTCACGCTCGCCTCGCCGGTGCAGGTCTCCGCCAAGGCGCTGTCGCAGGCGCCGAGCAAGATGGGCTTCAAGGTCGGCACGGTCATCCCGCTCGACGACGCCCTCAAGATGCTGATCGTCAAGTCGGCCAACGACATCGCGGTGGCGATCGCCGAATCGATCGGCGGCAGCGAGGCGGGGTTCGCCGCGCGCATGAACGACGTCTCGAAACGGCTCGGCATGACCGCCTCGCGCTGGGACAATCCGAACGGCCTGCCCGACGCCGGCCAGTGGTCGTCGGCGCGCGACCTTGCCGTCCTGACCCGCGCGTGATGCTGCGTTATCCCCAGCATGCCGCCCTGTTCCGGATTCCCGCGATCGCCATCGGCGACAAGGTCATGATCTCGCAGAACAAGCTGCTCGGCCGCTATCCCGGCGCCGACGGCATGAAGACCGGCTTCATCTGTTCGTCCGGCTTCAACATCGTGGCGAGCGCGTCGCGCGGCAGCAAGCGCGTCGTCGCCGTGGTGCTCGGCCAGCCGAATTCGGAACTGCGCAACGAGATCGCCGCCCGGCTGATCGAGACCGGTTTCGGCGAAAGCTCCGGCTTCCTCAAGTCCGGTCCGACGCTGGAAACCCTGCGGCCCGAGGCGACCCCGCCGTCGCGCCCTCTCGACATGAAGCCCCACATCTGCGGCGAGAGCCGGACCGCAGCCCGCGCCCGCAAGGCGGAAGGCCCACCGCTTCTCTCCGCCGAGGCCCCGCCGCCGGTGGCGGTGCGGGTGTCGATCGCGTCGGCCCCGGCCGGCACGGCCCTTGGCACCGAGTCGGGCGACGCCAGCGGCACCTATGTGCCGGTGCCGCGCCAGCGCCCCGTGCCGCTCTCGCTTCTCGGAACCATGGCGGATCCTGCGGCCCCCCCGCGACGCCCCTGACCCATCAACGATCCTGGCGGACGAACCAAACGCATGCTCGAAGTCAACGTCTCCACCTACATCGACGCACCCGCAGCGCTCGTCTACGCCGTGCTCACCGATTTCGCCGGAGCCCCGCGCTTCATGTCGAAGATCAGCCGCTCCGATATACTGGACGGCAAGAAGATGGCGGTCGGCACGCGTGTCCGCCAGACCCGGACGCTGTCCGGTCGCGAGATCACCTGCACCTATCGCGTCACCGCCCTCGACGTGGCCCAGCAGGTCGCGATCGAGACGGAGGCCAGCGGCGTGTTCTGCAAGATCGGCTGGCGCCTGACCCCCGATGGGCGCGGCACCACGATCGCGACCAGGATCCTCGCCGAACCGAAGACCACGGCCGCCCGCACGGTGATGATGCTCGGTCTCGGCCTGCGCGGCGCGGTGGAGCGGGCGACCGAAGCCGAGATGGTCGAGGTGCGGGCGGAATGCGAGCGCCGCAAGGCGCTGGCCTGATCCCTGCCGCCTGAACCCTGCCTCCTGCCCCTGCCTCCCCGGTTCCCTTCGGTGGCATCACCCGCACGGGCGCGGGACGGACGACAGCAAGGATGACGTCGATGAGCGAGAGCCCGCGCCGCCGGGAGCCGATTCCGGTCACCGTGATCACGGGCTTTCTCGGCGCCGGCAAGACGACGCTGCTCAACCGGCTGCTCGAAGCCCCGGAGATGCGCGACGCGGCCGTGATCATCAACGAGTTCGGCGAGATCGGGCTCGATCACCTGTTCGTCTCGGCCGCCGACGACGGCATTGTCGAACTCTCCTCCGGCTGCCTCTGCTGCACCATCCGCGGCGACCTCGTCACCACGCTGGAAGGCTTCCTGCGCCGGCTCGACAACGGCCGCCTCGACACCCTGTCGCGGCTCGTGATCGAGACCACAGGGCTGGCGGATCCGGCGCCGGTGCTGCAGACGATCATGGCCCACCCCTATCTGGTGATGCGCTATCGGCTCGACGGCGTCGTCACGCTGGTCGACGCGGTCAACGGGTCGTCGACGCTCGACGAGCATCCCGAGGCGGTCAAGCAGGCTGCGGTCGCCGACCGCATCGTCCTTACCAAGACGGATCTGCCCAAGGGGGCCGCGCGTGCGCCCGCCCTCGTCGCACGGCTGCACGCGCTCAATCCCGCGGCCCCGGTGCTGGTGGCGGCCGATGGCGCGGCTGTGCCGGCCGTCCTGCTCGGCGCGGGCCTGTGGAACGCGGCGACCAAGACCGCCGACGTGCGCGAATGGCTTGCCGCCGAGGCCTATGAGGCCGGCGCGGGCCACGATCACCACGGGCATGGTCATGGCCATCACGACCACGGGCATGAGCACGACCATGCCCACCCCGCCCACGACGTGAACCGTCACGACGACCGGATCCGCGCCTTCAGCCTGTCCACCGACCGCGCGGTCGGTGCCGGGACGCTGGAGATGTTCCTCGACCTGCTGCGCTCCGCCCACGGGCCGAAGCTGCTGCGGGTGAAGGGCATCGTGAAGCTGTCGGAGGATCCGGACCGTCCGGTGGTGCTGCACGGGGTCCAGGACGTGTTCCACCCGCCGGTGCGGCTGGCCGCCTGGCCGGACGAGGATCGGCGCACCCGACTCGTGTTCATCACCCGCGACCTGCCCGAGGGCTTCGTGCGGCGGATGTTCGACGCCTTCGCCAGCACCCCGGCGACCGACACGCCGGACGCCGCGGCGCTCATCGACAATCCGCTGGCAATCACCGGATTCTCGGGACGGGCGTGATCGGCCCGAAAGGCACGGTTCCGGGCCCTCCCCGCACCCGGCCACGCCGTCTTAACAATTCGTGAAGTTTCCGGGCAGATACTCGGCCCTCGAATAGCCCTTTCCCGGGGCGCGGAGACCGAATCATGGACACCTCGGCCGTCATCCAGCAGGTCGCGATGAATGCGATCGAGCGGCAGCAGACCGTTCAGGCGGCCGTCGTCCGCCAGGAAAAGCAGTCGCAGGACGCGCTGGTGTCGATGCTGGACGCCTCGCTGCAGACGGCAAAATCCGCCCCGGCGCCCGGCACCGGCCTCGTGGTCGACGAATTCGCCTGAGCGAGGCGGCCCGCGATCTTTCAGACGGATGATGACGTCCAGAAGGGTGTGTCACGGTCAGTCGTGGTGACTCCGCGCGGGTGCGATCGGCGCGTCACGCCAGACCCGTCACCCGGCCCTGAGCCGTCCGGTGGCATGGGCGGTCAGCGCCTCGCGCACCGCCTTGCGGATTTCGGCAAGCGTGAAGGGCTTGGGCACCACGTCGAAGACGATGGCCTCGAGATTCTGCGCGCGCTCGCGCTGATCGGCAAAGCCGGTCATCAGCAGGATCGGCAGGTCGGGAAAGTCGCGCGCGACGTTGAGCGCCAGCCCGATGCCGTCCATCACCGGCATCATGATGTCCGACAGCAGGAGATCGAACCTCTCGCCGCGCTGAAGCACCTCCAGCGCCACGCCGCCGTCTTCGGCAGGCGTCACGTCATGGCCGTCGATCTCCAGCGCGCGGCGAACGAAGGCCCGCACGGCGTCGTCGTCTTCCGTGAGAAGTATGCGTGCCATGCGCCCCCCGGATCCTTCCTGATTCCTCACGATCACCCGGAAGAAAATCTACACCGTTTCGTCAACGGACCGGCGCCGATTTTGTTCAAATCTTCGCCATCGCCCGGCCTTGCCCACATCTTGCGCGGCTTACGCGGTCTCATCCTCGTGGATGACCCCGACATAGGGCAGCTGCCGCCAGGCGTGCGCGGCGTCCATGCCGTAGCCGACGACGAACTGGTCCGGGCAGAGAAAGCCGATGTAGTCCGCCTCGATCTCGGCCTTGCGCTTGCCGGGCTTTTCCAGAAGCACCGCCACGTCGACCGTGCGGGCGCCGCGCTCGGCCATCAGCTGCCGTGCATAGGCGAGCGTGCGCCCCGATTCCAGAATGTCGTCGACGATCAGCACGTCGCGGCCGGCGACATCGGTGTCGATGTCGCGCAGGACCCGGATCTGGCCGCTGGACACGAGGCCGTCGCCATAGCTCGACAGCGTCATGAACTCGACCTCCGGCGCCATCCCCGCGCCGTGCATTGCCCGCAGGAGATCCGCGGCGAACATGAAGCTGCCCTTGAGGATCGCGACCACGAGCAGGTTCCGGTAACCGGCCTCGCCGATCTCGGTGGCGAGGGCCTGGACGCGCGCGTCGATCAGGCTGGAAGAGTAGAGAACCGAGATATGCGGCGAAGTCATCGAACCCCCAGGGCCAGTGTCTGCTCGTCGGAAAACCGCACCACCACGTCGATCGCGGCTTCGGGCGGCGTCGGCAACTGCGAGCGGAATTCCAGCTGCTCGCCCGGTGCCAGGCGGTCCTGCGGCACGCGCATCGACCAGGCGTAGATCTCGCGCCCGGAGGCGTTGCGCAGGCCGAAGCGCAGCGCCGGAACCGGCCTTGCGTCCGCCTCGACGTTGCTGATCACGCCCTCGACGACGAGCACGGCACCATTGCCGTCCGCACTGCCGTAGCTGCGCACGTCGCCGATCGCAAGCCCGCGCAGGTTCACCTCCAGCCCGGCCAGCCGGTAGACGCCGGCGAGATCCGGCAGCAGGCGGACGATTTCGGTGCGCAGCAGCACGGCGCCAAGCAGAAACAGGCAGAAGCCGGCAACCGCGAGGGCGGAGCGCATCAGGGGCGTCAGCCCCTTGCCGCCGGCGGCGGACGTGCCGCGCCCGGGCTTGCGCGCCGGCTTGCGCCCGCCCGCCCGGCG
>NZ_MCRJ01000152.1 GCF_001720135.1 Methylobrevis pamukkalensis | reverse complement strand
CCCCACGACGTGACTTCCGCGGGTGAGAGCGGCAATGCCGCCCCCCTCATCCGCCCTTCGGGCACCTTCTCCCGCGAGGGGAGAAGGGTTCGCCGGCCGCTGCCACCTGAACAAGGCGCATGCGCGAGGTGAGCGGCCGTCCAGCCCGCATTCCCACCCGCCACGCTCCACCCTCGTTGCCCCTCCCCGCCCCCTCTGCTACATCCTCGCGCGACTTTCCCGAGGAGCCGCGCCCATGATCCCCCGCTATTCCCGCCCCGAGATGACCGAGATCTGGACGCCGGAGACCCGCTTCCGGATCTGGTTCGAGATCGAGGCGCATGCGATGGACGCGCTGGCCGAGATCGGCGTCGTGCCGAAGGAGGCCGCGAAGACCGTGTGGGAGAAGGGTAACGCGGCCGTGTTCGATGTCGCGCGCATCGACGAGATCGAGCGCGTCACCAAGCATGACGTCATCGCCTTCCTGACCCATCTGGCCGAATTCGTCGGCCCCGACGCCCGCTTCATCCACCAGGGCATGACCTCCTCGGACGTGCTCGACACCTGCTTCAACGTCCAGCTGGTGCGCGCCGCCGACCTGCTGATCGCCGACGTCGATGCCCTGCTCGCCGCCTGCAAGCGCCGCGCCTTCGAATACAAGGACGCCGTCTGCATCGGCCGCAGCCACGGCATCCACGCCGAGCCGGTGACCTTCGGCCTGAAGATGGCCGAGGCCTATGCGGAATTCGCACGCTGCCGCAAGCGGCTGGTCGCCGCCCGCGAGGAAGTGGCCACCTGCGCCATCTCCGGCGCCGTCGGCACCTTCGCCAACATCGATCCGCGCGTCGAAGAACATGTCGCCAAAGCCATGGGCCTTGAGGTCGAGCCGGTCTCGACCCAGGTGATCCCGCGCGACCGCCACGCGATGTTCTTCGCCACCCTCGGCGTCGTCGCCTCGTCGATCGAGCGGCTCGCCATCGAGATCCGCCACCTGCAGCGCACCGAGGTGCTGGAGGCCGAGGAGTATTTCTCGCCGGGCCAGAAGGGCTCCTCGGCGATGCCGCACAAGCGCAACCCGGTGCTGACCGAAAACCTCACCGGCCTTGCCCGCATGGTCCGCGCCTATGCCCTGCCGGCCATGGAAAACGTCGCCCTCTGGCACGAGCGCGACATCTCGCACTCGTCGGTCGAGCGGATGATCGGCCCGGACGCCACCGTGACCCTCGACTTCGCACTCGCCCGCCTGACGGGCGTCGTCGACCGGCTGCTGGTCTATCCGGAGCGCATGGTCAGCAACATGGACCGCCTCGGCGGCCTCGTGCACTCCCAGCGCATCCTGCTGGCGCTGACCCAGAAGGGTGTCAGCCGCGAGGATTCCTACCGTCTCGTCCAGCGCAACGCGATGAAGGTCTGGGACAGCTACCAGAAGGCCGGCGCCTCCGACGTCGACTTCCTCACCGAACTGCTGAACGACGCGGAAGTCCGCGCCGCCCTCTCCGAGGACGAGATCCGCGACCGCTTCGACCTCGGCTACCACACCAAGCATGTCGACACGATCTTCGCGCGGGTGTTCAAGGACTGAGGCAGGATCCCATGCGCATCGCCGTCGTCGCCGACATCCATGGCAACCTCGCTGCCCTCGAGGCGGTGATTGCCGATCTCGCAGGCATGTCGCCGGATCTCGTGGTCAATCTCGGCGACTGCGTGTCCGGACCGCTGGAGCCGGGACGGACCGCCGATCTGCTGATGTCGCTGGACTGGCCGACGGTGATGGGCAACCACGACCGCGCGCTGATCGACCGTCCGCGGCACGAGATGGGCGACTGGGACCAGCCCGCCTTCGACGAGATGACGCCTTCGCAACTGGACTGGGTGCGCGGCCTGCCGGCGACGCGGGTGATCGAGGGCGTGCTGCTCTGCCATGGCACCCCTTCGTCCGATTCCCGCTATCTTCTGGAGCAGGTCGTCGCCGGACACATGGTGCTGCGCGATCCGGCCGACATCGCCGCCGATCTGGACGGCGTGGCGGCGGAGGTGGTGCTCTGCGCGCACAGCCACATGCCGCGCCATGTCCTGCTCACCGACGGCCGGCTGGTGGTCAATCCGGGCAGCGTCGGCGCGCAGGCCTACCGCGACGACACGCCCTCGGACCACGTGATGCAGAATGGCAGCCCGCACGCCCGCTACGCGATCCTCGACCGCAAGGGCGCCGTCTGGACCGTCGCCCAGCGCTTCGTGGCCTATGACTGGAACGCGGCGGCCGACCGCGTGCTTGCCAAGGGCCATCCCGAATGGGAAAACGCCCTGCGCTTCGGCCGGATGGGTCGCGCCGACGCCAGTGACAAGGCCTGATCCGCCCCATGAAATCCTCCGACGCCGAAATCCTGATCATTCCCGGCTACAGCGACTCCGGTCCCGACCACTGGCAGACCCGCTGGGAGCAGAAGCTGACGTCCGCGCGCCGTGTCGTGCAGGCCGATTTCGAGCGGCCGGACCGCGCGGCATGGGCGGGGCGGATCGTCGAGGAAGTTGAGCGGGCAAAAAAGCCAGTGGTGCTGGTCGCCCATTCGCTCGGCGTGATCGCCGCGGTGGACGCCGCGGCCCGTCTCGCGCTGCCGAATGCGGCGGGCGTGCGGGTGGCCGGCGCCCTGCTGGTCGCCCCGGCCGACATCCGCCGGCCGGACGTGCCCGAGGCCGTGGCGACCGCCTACGGGCCGGGCGGGATCTCCTTCGATCCCCTGCCCTTCCCCGCGATGCTGATCGCCAGCCGCAACGACGTCTGGTGCGATTTCGAGGCCGCCGACGAGTTCGCCGCCGCCTGGGGCGCGGCCCTCGTCGACGCGGGCGACTCCGGCCACATCAATGCCGCCAGCGGCCACGGGCCGTGGCCCGAGGGCCTGACCCGCTTTGCCAATCTCCTGTCCCGGCTCTGACGCAAGCTGGCGACGGCGTCAGCCGCGCGCGGCGCTCAGCATCATCCGCGCCCCGGCTTCCAGATAGCCGGGGTCCGAGGCGATCGCGACGAGGTCATAGCCCGTCGCCGCATAGCCCTTGGCGACCGCCCCGGTGGCCGCATAGGTCGCGGCGAACTTGCCCGCGGCCTTCGCGCGGCTTGCGACATGACGCAGCGCCGCCACGGTTTCGGCCCCGTCCACCTCCGGTCCCCGCCCGCCCGAGAGCGTGAAGGAGAGGTCGTAGGGACCGACGAACACGCCGTCGATGCCGGGCACGGCGAGAATGTCGTCCAGCGCGGCCAGCGCCTCGCGGGTCTCGATCATCGCGAAGGCAAGGATCTCGGTGTTGGCCGTCGCCAGATATCCGGCGACATCGACGCCGCCCACCGCGCAGGCCCGGTTCGGGCCGAAGGAGCGGCGACCGAGCGGGGGGTATTTCATCGCGTCGGCGAAGGCGACCGCGTCGGCCACCGAGTTCACCATCGGCGCGATCACACCCAGCGCCCCGGCATCGATCAGCCGCGAGGCGGTGGCAAAGGCGCCGACCGGAATGCGCGCGATCAGCGGCACGCCGAGCGCACGCACCGGAAAGGCGGCGCGCACGAGGGCGAGTTCATCCGCCTGCCCGTGCTGCAGGTCGATGACGACCGTATCGAAGCCCGCGCGGGCGCAGGCCTCGGCCACGAGCGGTTCGGGCGAGCCGACCCAGGCCGAATAGCAGGGCACGCCGGTGCCGAGCCGGGATCTCAGCGAGACCCCGGCGCCGGAGTGGACGCTGGGCTCACTGCCCGGCCTGGATGTCGGCCACGGCCTTGGCCAGCAGCTCTTCCATGGTCCGGCGGATCTGGTGGTCCGACTGATCGACGGACTTGGCGTCGAAGTCGCCGCGGATCTTCTGGAACACGTCGTTGTCGCCGGCTTCCTTCAGGTCGGCCTTGACCACGGAGGCGGCATAGTCGTCGGCCGCCGGGCCGATAATGCCGAGCTTCTCGGCCGCCCACAGCCCGAGCAGGCGGTTGCGGCGGGCATAGGCGCGAAAACGCAGGTCCTCGTCGTGGGCAAACTTGTTCTCAAAGCCATCCTTGCGCTGATCGAAGGTGGTCATCGGCTCTCTCCCTCTGGTGCGAACAGCTCGTCGGCCGGACCGGCCGCGGCGCCTGCATGAATCGTGCTCCCAACAGGTGGCAAGATCAGCGCACTGGCGCAAGGTCGGACGATCACGAAGGGCTGCGACCGGACGATGACGGCGCGGCCGTCTCACCGTGCCGCCGGACCGTCCTCCGCCTGCCCCCTTGAACATCTCCCCGTCGGCCACGACCTGAGACCGGAACGGCCGCGCACGGCGGCCATGCGGGGCCTCGGCGCGCAGGGTCATTGTACTTTGACCCCGGATCGCGTAAGTTCCGGCCCGTCGAACGTCGGAAGCGGGCCTGTTCAGGACGGGCCCGCTTTTTACGCTTGAGCCGAGGCCACGGCCGTCGACCGAAACACCGACCCGGAGCACCACGGCACACATGGATTTCCCCAACAGACCACGGTACATCCCCATGAACCGGCGCCGTCGTATTTATGAAGGCAAAGCGAAGATCCTCTACGAAGGCCCTGAGCCGGGCACGCTGATCCAGCACTTCAAGGATGATGCCACCGCCTTCAACGCCAAGAAGCACGAAGTCATCGACGGAAAGGGCGTCCTGAACAACAGGATCTCCGAATACGTCTTCACCCAGCTCAACAACATGGGCATCCCGACGCATTTCATCCGTCGGCTGAACATGCGCGAGCAGCTGATCCGCGAGGTGGAGATCGTCCCGCTCGAGGTGGTCGTGCGCAACGTCGCCGCCGGTTCGCTGTCGAAGCGCCTCGGCATCGAGGAAGGCACGCAGCTGCCGCGGTCGATCATCGAGTTCTATTACAAGAACGACGCGCTCGACGATCCGATGGTCTCCGAGGAGCACATCACCGCCTTCGGCTGGGCCTCCCCGCAGGAGATCGACGACATCATGGCGCTTGCCATCCGTGTCAACGACTTCCTCGCCGGCCTCTTCCTCGGCGTCGGCATCAAGCTTGTCGACTTCAAGATGGAGTGCGGACGGCTCTGGGAAGGCGACATGATGCGCATCGTCGTCGCCGACGAGATCTCGCCGGACAGCTGCCGCCTGTGGGACATCGCCACCGGCAACAAGCTCGACAAGGACCGCTTCCGCCGCGACATGGGTGGCCTCGTCGAGAGCTACCAGGAAGTCGCGCGCCGGCTCGGCATCCTCAACGAGCAGGAGCCGCCCCGCACCGGCGGCCCGACGCTGGTGAAGTGATCCGTCGTCAGGGATAGTGAATGTGGAAGGCCGGGCCAATCGCCCGGCCTTTTCTTTTGTGCGGGGGAGCGATACGGATCTTGTCGGTGCAACCGGTGATCCTCTCCATGCAGCGAATCTCCCGCCGACACACGTTCCGCTCCTTGGCCGTCGCTTTCGCCCTCCTCGCCCTCGCCGGATGCAAGACAGGCGGCACGTTGGCGGATGGCCGCTATCATGCCGGTGACGGAACGGTCACGATCCCCAAGACACCGGGCACCGCCTTTTTCGGCGATCCGTCGTGGACCAACTGGACGTCCCCTTACGGCACCGAATTCTTCGCCTGCATGGCTGCCAGTTGCCAGGAAGGTGCGAAGGTCAGCTACCACAAGTTCATCTCGGCGCTGCGTCCGATCGATTGATCGTGGATCAACGCAAGTTGCCAGCAGAGCTGCGTGTCGGCAGAGCAAAAAATACCGGCCAAGGTCGCTTTGAGAGTTCCGAGGAACGTCCCATCGAGATGGCGATGACGGATGAAATCCTGATTGCCAGTTGGGAATACGAAGTCACCGTCAACAGCGATGGCACGAGCGACACACGCGAGTATTACGTTCGCGGAATTCTCGACAACGCTCGATACCGCTACAGCATTGTCAGCTCTTCACCACAAAAGACTTCGTCGATGAAGAACTACCGCCTCATGCAGAAGCGCCTGCTCGAACTGGCCCGCACGGAACGGTGACGGCGTCTGCAAGCCGCGGCTGATGCCCCGGCCGTCATGGCCGCGTTGCAACCACACGCCCTTCC
This sequence comes from Methylobrevis pamukkalensis, assembly GCF_001720135.1. Classification (GTDB taxonomy): domain Bacteria; phylum Pseudomonadota; class Alphaproteobacteria; order Rhizobiales; family Pleomorphomonadaceae; genus Methylobrevis; species Methylobrevis pamukkalensis. The sequence goes on along the minus strand of NZ_MCRJ01000152.1, from coordinate 1,461 downwards.
CTTTTCCCCCCGTCCGCCGTAAAGAGGGCGCGAAAATCGGCTTTGCCGCATTGCCTCCCAACGCCCGGAAGATCCCATGAAAGCGCGCGTCACCGTCACCCTGAAGACCGGCGTCCTCGATCCGCAGGGCAAGGCCATCGAGGGCGCGCTCGGCGGCCTCGGCTTTTCCGGCGTGCTCGGCGCCCGCCAGGGCAAGATCATCGACCTCGATCTCGCCGAGACCGACCGGGCGAAGGCCGAGGCGGACATACGTGCCATGTGCGAGAAGCTCCTCGCCAACACGGTGATCGAGAACTATTCTGTCGAGATCAAGGGCTGAGACGGATCCTCACGGAGGCCGGCATGGCGGAAGTGACCAACGAGTTGATCTTCGAGACTGCGAAGTCCGTTCTCACACAGGTGTCGTCGCTTGGCACCAAGGTCCACGAGATGAAAGCGGAGGTTCAGGCGATCCGCGGCCACATGCTGGCGACCCAGCAGGACATCGCCAACATCTACGCGATCCTCGGCGACCAGAGCCACCAGATCGACCGCATCAACCGCCGGCTCGATCTCGCCGACGCCTGATCCTCCCTTCGGCCTCTCCCCTTTCGGCCCCCTGTTCGGAAAATCCCCATGCTCCGCTCCGCCGTCATCGTCTTCCCCGGCTCCAACCGTGACCGCGACATGGTCGCCGCGCTGACGAAGATCACCGGCACCGCGCCGGCCGTGGTCTGGCATCAGGACACGGACCTGCCCGACGTCGACCTCGTCGTGCTGCCCGGCGGCTTTTCCTATGGCGACTATCTGCGCTCCGGCGCCATCGCCGCCCGCTCGCCGGTGATGACCGCCGTGCGCGAGAAGGCGGCGCAGGGCGTGAAGGTGCTCGGCGTCTGCAACGGCTTCCAGATCCTCACCGAGGCGGGCCTGCTGCCGGGCGCGCTGATGCGCAATGCCGGGCTGAAGTTCGTCTGCCGCGAGGTGAAGCTGAAGGTGGCCAACGCCGGCACCGCCTTCACCGGCGCCTACATGCAGGGCCAGATCCTGCGCTGCCCGGTGGCCCACCACGACGGCAACTACTTCGCCGACGCCGAGACGCTGGCGCGCATTGAGGGCGAGGGCCAGGTCGCCTTCCGCTATGCCGAGGGCACCAATCCGAACGGCTCGCTGAACGACATCGCCGGCATCGTCAACGCCGCCGGCAACGTGCTCGGCATGATGCCCCATCCGGAAAACCTGATCGAGGCGCTGCACGGCGGCACCGACGGCCGCGGCATCTTCGAGAGCCTCGCCGCCTGAGCGACGGCCCTCCCCGATCATTTACAAAAGAATCGATTGCTATAATTAGTTATCTACATAAATAAATCATATCCCTTGTTGCTTATTACTAGGGTAAACTTCAATGAACACCAGCAACATAATTGGTGATTTAATTTTTACATCGATTGTATTAATATTTATGGGACTTACATTTAGGATAAT
>NZ_MCRJ01000151.1 GCF_001720135.1 Methylobrevis pamukkalensis | reverse complement strand
CAGATCAGAGTGAATTCGAGGCGGAGCGGGGCTAGCGCCCTCTCTGCCGGAAGGCCCGCAGTGGCGGGCGAACGACTGTCGGATCAACCAACACAGGAGAGAGTCAGGCAAAAAGAAAGGCCCCCCAAACGGCGAACCGTCCGGAAGGCCCTCTGATAGCTAGCACCGTCAGAAAACACCTTCCATCCTGATTTGTCAACGACGTCGTTTGCGGCGAACCTTGATTCTTGCCCGATCACAAGAGGGCAACATCATGCTGGAACATGTCACGACGCCCTTCGGGGCGCGGGGTCTGTCGCGCGCCATGCTGGCCGGACAGGCAACGGCGGCGGCTTGCCCGCCGGATGCGCGGGCCGAGAAGTGGCGGCTGCTGCGCGATGCGACGGAGGCGCGTGCACGGCTCGGGGTGTCCGACCGGGCCCTGGCCGTGCTGTCGGCGCTGCTGTCGTTTCACCAGGGCGACGAACTTTGCGCCGAGGACGGCCTCGTCGTCTTTCCGTCGAACCGGACGCTGTCGCAGCGCGCCCACGGGATCTCCGAGGCGACCCTGCGCCGGGCGATCGCGCAGCTCGTTGCGGCCGGCCTGATCGTCCGCCAGGACAGTCCGAACGGCAAGCGCTATGCGCGCCGCGACGGCGAAGGCAACTTCGCGCTCGCCTTCGGCTTCGATCTGCGGCCCCTGCTCGCCCGCGCCGGCGAGATCATGGCCCATGCGGAGACCGTTCGCGACGAGCGGCGGCAGCTTGCCGAGTTGCGGGAAGAGGTCACGCTGCTGCGCCGCGACATCTCCAAGACCATTGCCTGGGCGATCGAGGAGTCGGTCGAGGGTTGGGAAGCCGTGGCCGAGGCCTATGCGGCGCTTTCCGGCAGCACCGACCGCCGTCTTTCCATCGCCGGAACGGCCCGTCTTCGCGACGGCCTCGCCGAGCTCAAGGCAGATGCCGCCAAACTGCTGGAAAGCATCCATCTTTCCACAAATTCTAACGGCAATGACCATCACCATGAGCGGCATAAACAAGATTCAAACCAGACTCCCATTTCTGACTCTGAAAGCTTCGAAAACGAAGCCCGCGGAAACGCCGAGCACGAATCCGCAGGATCGGCGGGTGGAGCCGATGGCAGCCGCAAGGTGCCGGGTGAGGAGATCCGGCTGCATCTCGGCATGATCCTGAAGGCCTGTCCCGACATCGGCGCCTACACGCCGGGCGGGGTGTCGGACTGGGGCGATCTGGTCACGGCGGCAGAGCGGGCGCGGGCGGCGCTCGGGATTTCGCCGGACGCCTGGCGCAGCGCCGTGTCGGCGATGGGCGAGTCCGGCGCGGCCGTGACGGTCGCGACCATCCTGCAGCGGGCCGAGGAGATCAATTCGCCCGGCGGGTATCTGCGGGCGTTGACGGCCAAGGCGGCGAGCGGCGGGTTCACGCCGGCACCCGTGGTGATGTCCTTGTGGCGGCAGCAGGCGCGGGCCTCGTCGCCGCCGACGTGATCCCGTCGGGCATTATCGTTTCGGGGGCGGCGCTCGGACTTATCAGCTGATAACTCCGGTTTGGGAAGATGCGTCCGCTTAGGCCTCATCCGCGCCCTGCCCTTCGCGATTTGACCTTGGCCGTCGTTCGGACCACTCTGCCGGGGTCCCGCGTCGTGACGGAGCCGCGCCGGAATTATCAGCTGATAATTCGAGAAGAGCGCGGCGTGATGCGGACGACACGTTGCCGGCATCGCCGGCTGTGACGAAAGGGAGACATCGATGACCAGACGCCTCGGGCTGATTGCCAGCCTCGCGCTCATTCCGCTTCTCGTCGCCATGCCGCTGCGGGCCGAGACCTTCGTCAACATCCTTACCGGCGGCCAGGCCGGGGTCTACTATCCGCTCGGCGTCGCGCTCGAGAAGATCTTCGCGGCCAAGGTGCCGGATGCGCGGCCCTCGGTGCAGGCCACCAAGGCCTCGGTCGAAAACCTCAACCTGCTGCAGGCCGGCCGCGGCGAGATCGCCTTCAGCCTCGGCGACAGTCTGCGTGACGCCTATGCCGGAAACACCGAACTCGGTTTCGCCAAGCCGCTCGACAAGCTGCGCACCATCGCCGCGATCTATCCGAACTACATCCAGATCGTCGCCTCGAAGGAGTCGGGCATCACGACGCTAGCCGATCTCAAGGGCAAGCGTCTGTCGGTCGGTGCGCCGGCGTCCGGCACCGAACTCACGCCCGCGCCATTCTCGGTGCGGCCGGGCTCACCTATGACGATCTCGGCAAGGTCGAATACCTGCCGTTTGCCGAATCCGTCGAGTTGATGAAGAACCGGCAGATCGACGCGACCCTGCAGTCGGCCGGCCTCGGCGTCGCCTCGCTGCGTGACCTTGCGAACGCGGTGGCGATCACCGTGGTCGAAGTGCCCGCCGACGCGGTGAGCTCGATCGGCGCGCCTTACGCCGCCGGCACGATCCCGGCCGGCACCTATCAGGGCCAGGACGCGGATGTTCCGACGGCGACGGTGATCAACTATCTCGTCACCCATTCCGACGTGCCCGACGACGCGGTCTACGCGATGACCAAGGCGATCTTCGAAAGCCTGCCGGATCTGGCCGCGGCCCACGCCGCCGCCAAGGCGATCAAGCTCGACGCCAACGCCATCGTCTCCCCGGCGCCGCTGCATCCGGGCGCCGAGCGCTACTTCAAGGAACAGGGTCTGATGTGATCCGCCGGACTGCAGCCGGCATCCCGGCCGGCTGCAGTCGCCGCCCCTTGCGGGCGCCGGGGAGGGCGCCGTCCGTCCTCCCTTGCATTCCATATCCGCCATCACGTTCGAGGATCTTCCATGACCGACAGCCGGCAGGCCGCCGCTGAGGCGGCCGAGCATATTCCCGGGTGGGGGACGGGCGGCGGCGCGAAGCTGCTGTTTGCAATCGCCATCGCCTTCTCCGCCTTCCAACTCTGGACCGCGGCCTATGCGCCGTTGCCGAGCCAGGTGGTCCGGTCGGTCCATGTCGGCTTCCTGATGCTGCTGCTGTTCGGTCTGGTGGCGAATGCGCATCCAAGGCTCGGCGCGCGGGCGCTGTGGTGGGCGCTCGGTCTCGTCGGCTTTGCCATCGGCTTCTATCACTGGATCTTCTACAACGACCTGATCCTGCGCGCCGGCCTGCCGAGCGAGACCGACATCCTCGTCGGCGTCGTCGCCGTGGCCATCGTGTTCATCGCCGGCTGGCGGATGATGGGCATCGCCCTGCCCCTCGTCTGCGCCACCTTCCTGCTCTACGGCCTGTTCGGCCAGCATCTGCCGAGCCCGCTCAATCACCGCGGCTATGCCTTCGACCAGTTCGTCGAGGTGCTGTTTCTGGGTACGGAGGGCATCTACGGCACGCCGACCTACGTGTCGTCGAGCTACATCTTCCTGTTCATCCTGTTCGGCTCCTTCCTGGAGCGGGCCGGCATGATCCAGCTGTTCAACGACATCGCGCTCGGCACGGTCGGCCACACCCGCGGCGGCCCGGGCAAGGTCTCGGTGGTCGCCTCGGGGCTGATGGGCACGATCAACGGCTCGGGCGTCGCCAATGTCGTCACCACCGGCGCCTTCACCATCCCGCTGATGAAGCGCTTCGGCTTCAAGTCGGCCTTTGCCGGCGGCGTCGAGGCCACCTCCTCCATGGGCGGGCAGATCATGCCGCCGGTGATGGGCGCGGTCGCCTTCATCATGGCCGAGACGCTCGGCGTCGATTACGTGGTCATCGTCCAGGCGGCCATCGTGCCGGCGATCCTCTATTTCCTCACCGTGTTCTGGATGGTGCATCTGGAAGCCGGGCGGCTGGGTCTCGCCGGTTTGCCGAAGGCCGAGTGTCCGAGCGCGCTCGGCGCGATCCGGGCACGGTGGTATCTGCTGCTGCCGCTCGTCGCGCTGGTCTGGCTGCTGTTCTCCGGCTACACGCCGCTGTTTGCGGGCACCGTCGGTCTCGGCCTCACGGCGCTGATCGTGCTCGGCATGCCGCTCGGCCTCGCGCTCGGCCCGGTGCCGCGCCTGCTGTTCTGGGTGGCGCTGGGCCTGCTCGCCTCGGCCGGTTTCGGCACCAGCTTCACGGTCGCCGGCACGGAGATCCGCGGCATCAGCGTCGTGTTGCTGCTGGTGCTGCTGATGGTGCTGGTGAACTTCGCGGTTCGCGGCGGCCGCGAAACCCTGCGGCTCTGCCTCGACAGTCTCGGGGAGGGTGCCAAGAATGCCCTGCCCGTCGGCGTGGCCTGCGCCCTCGTCGGCATCATCATCGGCGTTCTCGCCCTGACCGGTTCGGCAACCACCTTTGCCCGTGTGATCGTCGCGATCGGGGAAAACTCGCTGTTCCTGTCGCTGGTGCTGACGATGCTGACCTGCCTCGTGCTCGGCATGGGCGTGCCGACGATCCCGAACTACATCATCACGTCGTCGATCGCCGGTCCGGCGCTGCTGGAGCTCGGCGTGCCGCTGATCGTCAGCCACATGTTCGTGTTCTACTTCGGCATCATGGCCGACCTGACGCCGCCGGTGGCGCTTGCCGCCTTCGCCGCGGCGCCGATCGCCAGGGAAAGCGGCATGAAGATCGGGTTGCAGGCGGTGCGCATCGCCGCCGCCGGCTTCGTCGTGCCGTTCATGGCCGTCTATGCGCCGACGATCATGCTGCAGGACGGCGGGCCGCTGGCGCTGTCGATCGGCTTCTGGCCGGCGGTCGCCTACACGGTGACCAAGGCCGTGATTGCCATCGGCCTGTGGGGCGCCGCCGCGATCGGCTGGCTCGGCGGGCGGCTGGTCGTGTGGGAGCGCTTGCTCGCTTTTGTGAGCGCGGCGCTGATGGTCGCGGCGCTCCCGATCACTGACGAGCTCGGCCTGGTCGGCGCTGCCGCGTTCGCCTTCTGGCGCTGGCGCAAGTCGCGCGCGCCGGCGCAGGCGGCATGAGCCTGCTCTGCATCGCCGGAGCAGGGGTGACGGTGCGGATTGCCGCCACCGTCTTCACCCTCGCCTGGACCCATACGATCGAGAAGGTTCCCTGGGAAGAGGACTGGCGGATCGAAGGCCACCGCCTGATGCTGACGCAATCGCGGATCAAGGGCAGCGGAGCCGGGATGGAACCGCCGCCGGACGCCCGGCTCGAAGACGGTTTCTATCGCTGGGCGCCGGCCGATCCCTATCGTACCGAGGTGATCCTGCGCCGCGCGCCGGTCGAGATCGCCGGCGACTGGCGTCTCTGTGTCGACGGCGCCTGCCGAAGGCTCGGCGAAATCGTGCCGGTCGAGGCCGATCCGGTGCGGCTGTCGGTCTGTCCTGACGATGCGACAGATGGTCTGAGATCGCCGTGACCTGACTCAGGCGGAATATACGGCTCCGCTGAGCGCAGATCTCGCCGCCACGGCCTTCGCCGCATGCACCAGCCAGTCGCCGAGACTCAACGCAAAACTGCGCGGCACGGCAACAAGATAGCCGGTTGGCTCCGCAAGCAGCAGGGCGCCGATGCCGATCACCTCGGTCATCCGTCCGTCGCCGGCGGGCAAGGCACGCGGATCGAGATCAAGCGCACAGCCGGTCTCCAGCAGCGCCCGGGCGTCCAGTCCGGCGATGCGGAACACGGCGCGGCCATCGCTCTGGTCGGTGACGAGGGCGAGATCACCGAGCGCCGCGCGCAGACGGCGCTCCAGCGCCCATCCGTCCATCGTCTCGGAGAGAACGGCAAAGCGCGCCGGTGCGGTGCGCAGCAGCGTGAGGCCATCGGCCGCGACGGAGGCAAGGCCGGCGGGGAGGGCGTCGCCGACCATCTGCGCCAGGGTCGCCTCGGCCGCGGCGAGCGAGGAGGACGGCACGGCGATCGTCGCCATGGCCATGTCCGGCCGGGTGATCGTGAGGGCGTCAGGCACGGGCGCGGGTTCCTTCCGGATCGAGGAAACTGGGGGCGACAACTTCGGCGAGGCAGTCGCCGCCGCGCACCGGGTCGTGGACGCGGACGATCTCGCCGCGCCGGCTGTCGCCGTTCGCCAGATAGCCGAGGCCGATCCAGTGGCCGAGCGACGGCGAGAAGGCGACCGAGGTGACATAGCCCTGGTCGTTGGCGGCCTCCGCCGGCGCATCCTTGGGAAGAAGATGCGCGCCGGATCGCAGGCGCGAGGTCGTCTCCACCGGCTTCAGGCCGACGAGACGGCCCCGGGCCGGATCGACGAGGTCATGCCGCCGCGACAGGACCCGGCCGATGCAGGGAGTGGGCCGGTCGGCGAAGACGCCGAGGCCGAGCTGATGGGCGCTGACCTGCCCGTTGAACTCGGCTGCCGCCGGGTGGCCCTTCTCGATGCGCATCACGCCGACCGCCTCGAGGCCGTAGGGCACGATGCCGAGATCGCCGCAGCGGTCGAGCAATGCGGCCATCACCTCGGCGCCGCGCCGGGCCGGAACGCCGATCTCATAGGCGAGTTCGCCGGAGAAGGTGAGGCGGAACAGGCGCGCGCGCAGGCCGCCGAGCACGGTCGTCTCGGCGAAGGCGAGGAAGGGGAAGGCGTCCCTGGAAAGGTCGAAGCCGGGATCGACGATCCGCGCCAGCGCCTCGCGCGCCTTCGGTCCGGCCAGCGCCAGCTGCGCCCACTGTTCGGAGACGGACTGGATCGCGACGGCAAGATCGGGAAACAGCACCTGCCGGCAGAATTCGAAATGCTCGTAGACCTTGGCCGCATGGGCGGTGGAGCAGGTGACGAAATAATGCTGCTCGCCGATCCGCGCGATCGTGCCGTCGTCGAAGGCGAAGCCGTCCTCGCGCAGCATCAGGCCATAGGTGCAGCGGCCGACCTTCAGCCTGGCCACCGGACTTGCGAAGATGCGGGCGAGATACTCGGCGGCATCGGGGCCGAACACCTCGATCTTGCCGAGCGTCGACATGTCGGTGACGCCGACGCCGGAGCGGACGGCCTTCACCTCGCGGCAGACAGTCGTCAACCAGTCGGTCTCGCCGGGCAGGGGATAATACTGCGCCCGCCACCAGGGACCGGATTCGATCATCTGCGCGCCGCGCGCCTCCGCGACCGGATTGGTCGGCGCCTCGCGGCGCGGGCGGAAACTCCTGCCGCGATGCGGTCCGGCGAAGGCGCCGATCGCCACCGGCTCGACCGGCGGGCGCGAGGTGACGATGCCGGTCTCGGCGATGGTGCGGCCGGTGACCTCGGCCAGAATCGCAAGGCCGTTGAGATTGGCGGTGCGGCCCTGGTCGGTCGCCATGCCGAGCGTCGTGTAGCGCTTCAGATGCTCCACCGAGATGTAGCCCTCGCGGGCGGCAAGGGCGACATCGTCGGTGGTGACATCATGCTGGAAGTCGACGAAGGCCTTCGCCTTGCCGCCCGTCACATGCCAGACCGGCGCCAGCGCGAAGCGCTCGTCGTCGGCCCGGGGCATGGGGAGGGCGGACCCGGCAAAGCCGCAGCTCGGCGGCCTTCGTCCCGGCGGCGGCGCTTCGGCAAGGCAGGCGGCCAGCGTCATTGTGCCGGCGGCGGAGCCGGCGACTGCATG
>NZ_MCRJ01000150.1 GCF_001720135.1 Methylobrevis pamukkalensis | reverse complement strand
TTTTGTCTGAAGGTCCCCGTCTCGACTGTTCCCGCCAGAAGATCCTGTGCGGAGATCCGTTCCGGCGACATCTCCGCCCCTCCGCTCTCGTCAGAGCCGGACCACCGGACCGCCCGCCGCGGCGGCGTCTTCCTCGTCGTGGGTGACCAGCAGGGTCGGCAGGCCGAGGCGCCGGGCGCGATCGAAGACGAGGCTGCGGATCTGGCCGCGCAAGGCGCGGTCGAGCTTGGAGAACGGCTCGTCCAGCAGCAGCGCCCGGGGTTCCGCGATCAGGGTCCGCAGCAGGGCCACCCGGGCACGCTGGCCGCCGGAAAGGGTGGCCGGATCGCGGTCGGCGTAACCGCCAAGCCCGGCTTCGGCGAGCACCGCCTCGACGCGCGCCCGCCGGGCAGCCCGGCCGCGCAGCGACGCCGGCAGGGCGAACAGCAGGTTGCCGCCGACGCTCATGTGCGGAAACAGCAGGTCGTCCTGGAACATCAGTCCGACCCGGCGCTGCGCCGCCGGCAGGGCCAGCAGATCCTCGCCGTCGAGGCGGACCCGCCCCGCCACCGTGAAGGCCGGATCGAGGAAGCCGGCGAGAAAGGCGAACAGGCTCGACTTGCCCGAGCCGGACGGGCCGGTCACCGACAGGATCTCGCCGGGGGCAACCCGGCAGGCAAGATCGAGCAGCCGGCGCTCGCCGAGCGCGATGCGCACATCCTCCAGCACGAGGCCGTCCTGTCCGCTCTCCGCCGTCATCGCACGCCCTCCATCGTCCGCCGCCGCCGGAACAGCAGCGCGGGCAGCGCGGCGGCCAGCGCGAATCCGACGAAGGGCAGCAGGGTCTGGACAAGGGCGAACACCGACACCACCCGGCGGTCGCCGCCGGCGGCCAGCGCCACCGCCTCGCTCGTCACCGTCTCCACCCGGCCGCGCCGATCAGCACCGTCGGAAGATAGAGCCCGACCGACACGGCAAAGCCCACCGCGGCGGCGGTCGCCAGCGGACGCGCCAGCATCGGCAGGCGGATGCGCCAGAAGATCCGCGCCGGCGAGGCGCCGAGCGCCGCCGCCACCCGCTCGAAGCGCGGATCGAGCGCCCGCCACGGGTCGGCCAGCGACAGCGCCACATAGGGCAGCACGAAGACGAGATGGGCGGCAACGACCACGCCGAGCCCGGCGCCCGCGCCGGAGGCGAGCAGCAAGATCTGGAGCCCGAACAGGAAGCTCACCTGCGGCACCAGCAACGGCAGGTAGACGAGGGCCGGCACCTTCCCCGCCGCGCCGCCTGCCCGCAGGGTGCCGACGACGAGCACGAGGGCCATGGCCACCGACAGGACCGCGATCACGGCGGTCTCGACCAGCGGCGGCACCAGCATCGGCAACGCGGACGCCCAGCGGCCGAGGTCGATCCGGTCCGGCCACACCGCCGGAAAGCGCCAGGGTCCGGCGACCGACCAGAGCGCGAGACCGGCAAGGCCGAGGCCCACGGCGGCGACGGCGGAGAGAAGCATCACCGCGCCGAGGCCGGCCAGCAGCCGGTCGCCGTGATCGCGCCGGCCCGTCCCGGCCAGGCGCCGGCCGAGCGCTGCCGCAACACGCTCCGCCCCGATCCACAGGCCGAGCGCCAACCCCGTGACGCCGAGTTGCAGGACAGCGGCGGCGGAGGCCGAGAAGCGCGCGGCAAGATCGGGATCGGCGGCAAGGCGCAGCACCATCACGCCGAGCGGCGGCGGCGTGGTCGGGCCGAGCACGAGGGCGACGTCGACGTTGGAAGTGGCAAAGGCGACGACCGCATAGACCGGCAGGCGGATCTGCGGATAGAGCCGCGGCAGGACGGCGAGCAGGAAGCCGGTGACGCGGCCATAGCCGAGGCTGGCCGCCAGCCGGCCGGCGCGCGCCGGATCGGCCTGCGGCAGGGCGGCGAGCGTCATCAGCCAGAGGAAGGGCACCTCTTTCGCCGCCAGCCCGAGCATCAGCATGAGCCCCAGCGGGTCGTGGACGATCAGCAGGTCGGGCGGCCGGTCGAAGCCCGTCGCCCAGGGCGAGATCAGCCGGAACAGCCAGCCGGACGGGGACAGCAGGAAGGCAAGGCCGATGGCAGCCGCCGCATGCGGCAGCGACAGGAGCGGCGAGATCGCCAGCCCCATGCGCCGGAACAGCCGCGTTCCGGAAAAGCCGGCGACGAACAGCAGCACCGCGCCGAGCGCCAGCACCGTGGAGCCAAGACCCGTGCCGAGCGCGAGCAGCACGGCGGTGCCTAGGCCGGGCGTGGCCATGAGATCCTGCCACGGCCGCAGCGACAGGGCGTCCCCGCCCAGCGCCGGCAGCCAGCCGAAGGCCGGCAGCAGCGCACCGAGCAGGCCCGCGGCCACGGGACCGGCGAGCACCAGCACGACAGCGACGGGAAACAGCCTCAGGCCCAAGGGGATCCGTCCGGATCTGCCGTGCGAGCGGGTCGGTCAGGTGGCGCCATAGCGCGCCGTCCAGGCGGTCTCGACCGCCTCCATCCACGAGGGATGCGGCTCGGGCAGCACCGTGCCGAGTTCCTCGGCCGTGGGCGTCGCGACGCCGCGGGTGATGCCGGCAAAGCGCGCCCTGTCCGCCTCGCCAAGGCGGGCGACGTCGAGCACGGTCGGATCACCCCAGACCACCGCGTCGGCCTTGCGCGCCTGCGCCTCCGGCGACATCAGGAAATCGGCGAAGACCATGGCGCCGGCGGCGGCACCCGAATTGAAAGGGATCGCCACGAAATGGGTGTTGCCGATGGTGCCGCCGGCAAACACGTAGCCGCGCACGCTGTCCGGCAGCACGCCGTTCTCCACGTCGTTGGAGGCGGTCGCCGGGTTGAAGGCGAAGGCGACGTCGATCTCGTCGTCGGCGAGAAGCTGCATCAAGGCGGCGACATTCTGCGGATAGGCGCGGCCCGAACGCCACAGGTGCGGATGAAGATCGTCGAGATAGGCATAGAGCGGCCGTGTCACCTCCTCGAGATCGCCGGCCTCCACCGGGCGGGCGAGGCGCACCGGGTCGGATGTGGTCTCGGTCAGGATCTGCTTGAGGAAGGTGGAGCCCATGAAGTCCGGCGGCTGCGGATAGGCGAGCCGGCCGGGATTGGCCTTGGCATAGGCGAGGAATTCGGCGGCGCTGCGCGGCGGGTTCGGCGTCGTGGCCGTGTCGTGGAAGAACACGAGCTGGGCCATGCCCCAGGGCGCTTCCAGCCCGTCGGTGGGGATGGTGAAGTCGACCCGGGTCGTCGGCTTGCCGGCGACATCGACGAAGGCAAAATTCGGCAGGCTCTCGGCCCAGCCGCGCCGCTGCAACAGGCCCTCGCGCTTCATCGCGGCGAAATTCTCGCCGTTGATCCAGACGAGATCGACGCTGCCGCCGGTGGTGCGGCCCGCGGACTTTTCGGCCAGCACCGTCTGGACGACGTTGGCCGTGTCGGTGACCTTCACATGCTCGACCGTGACGCCGTAGCGCTGCTTCACCTCGCCGGCGGCCCAGCCGATATAGTCGTTGATCTGGTCGCCGCCGCCCCAGGCGTGGAACCAGACGGTCTGGCCCTTCGCCTCGGCAAGCAGCGCCGTCCAGTCCGACGGGTCGGCGGCAAGGGCCCGCACCGGCATCAGCGGCACCGCGGCAGCGCCCGCCAGCAAGGCCAGCAGTCCACGACGATCGATCTCCACGCAGTTCCTCCCCGTGATGTCCGTCCCGGCGCCCTCCTGCGCCTCGCCCCGCCACAAGACGCGGGCCGCCCGCTGCCGTCAATTCACAGCTGATTGATGCCGTTCGGGTTCACAGCGGCAGATGCACCGTGTTCTTGACCTCTTCCATCACCGGATAGGTGTGGGTCTCGCGCACGCCGGGCAGCGCCATCAGCACGTCGGAGAGAAAGGTGCGGTAGGCGTCCATGTCGCCGACCCGGGCCTTGACCAGATAGTCGAAGCCGCCGGCGATCATGTGGCATTCAAGCACCTCGGGTGCCCGCGCGATCGCGGCGGCGAAGGTGGAGAATACCTCCGGCGCCATGCGGTCGAGCTTGATCTCGACGAAGACCAGCAGGCCGCGCCCGAGCTTGCCAGGATCGAGCTGCGCCGCATAGCCGAGGATGAAGCGTCGCGGGTCAGGCGCTTGACCCGCTCGGCGGTCGCGGTCGGCGACAGGCCGACCTTGTCGGCAAGGTCGAGATTGGTGATCCGCCCGTCGGCCTGGAGCGCGGCAAGGATCTTGCGGTCGATCCGGTCGAGGGAGGCCACATTCATTCCCAACGGCTGATCCGATGCCATCCCGCCCTCCGTGCCGCCTCGAAAGCCCGCATGCGGGCTTTCCCCGAAAATCGTCCTCGAAACGACGAATTCAACGGAAGGATATACGCAGTTCCGGGAGAAGAAAACGGAAAGCCGTGAGATAGTGCGGATATCACCACCGCCTACGACATCGGGACCCGCTCCGCCCATGCAGCCCTCCCCCGCGCTCTCCCCGTCCGCCCGCCCGGCCTTCACGCCGCCCTATGCCGCCCCGGACGAGGAGGTCGTCGCCGGCCTGCTCGCCGACATCGGCACGGTGCCGGCCGAGGTGCGGGCGCGGGTGGACGCCTCGGCGATCCGCCTGATCAACGGCATCCGCGCCCGGCAGTCGGCGCTCGGCGGCGTGGAGGATTTCCTCCATGCCTACAGCCTCTCCACCAAGGAGGGCCTCGCGATCATGGTGCTGGCCGAGGCGCTGCTGCGGGTGCCGGACGCGGCCACCGCCGACCGGCTGATCGAGGACAAGCTGGCGAGCGCCCATTTCGACGGCAGCCGCAAGGCCGGTGATCCGCTGCTGGTCTCGGCCTCGGCCTGGGCGCTCGGCATCACCACGCGGATCGTCCAGCCGGGCGAGACGCCGGACGGCGTCGTCGCCGGCCTCGTCAAGCGGCTCGGCGTGCCGGCGGTGCGCACCGCCACCCGCCAGGCGATGCGGGTGATGGGCCACCAGTTCGTGCTCGGCGAGACGATCAAGGCGGCGCTGGCGCGGGCCCGCTCGATGGAGGACAAGGGCTACCGCCACTCCTACGACATGCTCGGCGAGGGCGCGCGGACCATGGCCGACGCGGAACGCTACTTCGCCTCCTACGCCGGCGCCATCGACGCCATCGGCCGTTCGGCCGGCCGCAAGGCCCTGCCCGACCGGCCGGGCATCTCGGTTAAGCTCTCCGCCCTGCATCCGCGCTACGAGATCGTCAAGCTCGGCCGGCTCCGGCGCGAGCTGTCGGGCCGGCTGCTGGATCTTGCGCGTGCGGCCAAGGCCCACGACCTCAACTTCACCGTCGACGCCGAGGAGGCCGACCGGCTGGCGCTGTCGCTCGACATCATCGGCCAGGTCGCCGCCGATCCGAGCCTGAAAGGCTGGGACGGCTTCGGCCTTGCCATCCAGGCCTACCAGAAGCGCGCCGGTCACGTGATCGACTGGGTGCGCGATCTTGCGACCGGCCTCGACCGGCGATTCATGGTCCGCCTCGTCAAGGGCGCCTACTGGGACACAGAGGTGAAGCGCGCGCAGGAGCGCGGCCTTGCCGACTATCCGGTGTTCACCCGCAAGTCGCGACCGACCTCTCCTATCTGGCCTGCGCGCAGAAGATGCTGGCGGCGCGACCGCGGCTGTTCCCGCAGTTCGCCACCCACAACGCGCTCTCGGTCGCCGAGATCCTGGAGATGGCCGGTCCGGACAAGGCGAGCTTCGAGTTCCAGCGGCTGCACGGCATGGGAGAGGCGCTCTACCAGCAGGTCACCGAGACCGAGGGCCATCCCTGCCGGATCTACGCACCCGTCGGCGGCCACCGCGACCTCCTCGCCTATCTCGTCCGCCGGCTTCTCGAAAACGGCGCCAACTCCTCCTTCGTGGCCGGCGTCGGCGATCCGGACATTCCGGCCACCGCGCTGATCCGCCGCCCGCAGGAGATGCTGGCCGGCGGCACGAAGGCGCGCCATCCGAAGATCCCGCTGCCGGTGGACCTGTTCGGCGCGCGCAAAAATTCCGTCGGCGTCGAATTCGGCGATGACGCGGCGCGCGGCGCCTTCCTTGCCGCCGTGGGCGCGGCCCGCCTGCCCGAGCGGCCGGCGCTGCCGATCGTCGGCGGCACCGAGATCGCCCGGCCGACGCGGGCGGTGATCTCGCCGGTCGACGGCACGACCCGGGTCGGCGCGGTCGGCGAGGGTGACGGCGAGACCGCGCGGGCCGCGATCGACGCCTGCGCCGCCGCCTTCCCGGCCTATGCCGCCTCGCCCGTCGAGGCGCGCGCCACCGCGCTGGACAAGGCCGCCGACGCGCTGGAGGCCGGTCGCGACCGGCTGATCGCGCTGCTGTGCGCCGAGGCCGGCAAGACGCTCGCCGACGGCATTGCCGAGGTGCGCGAAGCCGTGGACTTCTGTCGCTACTATGCCGCCGAGGCCCGCCGGCAGTTCGGCGTCGACGTGGTGCTCCCCGGCCCGACCGGCGAGGACAACCGCCTGCGCCACCGCGGCCGCGGCGTGTTCGTCTGCATCAGCCCGTGGAATTTCCCGCTGGCGATCTTCACCGGCCAGGTCGCGGCCGCCCTTGCCGCCGGCAACACGGTGGTGGCCAAGCCCGCCGAACAGACGCCGCTGATCGCCGCCGAGGCCGTGCGCATCCTGCATGCGTCCGGCATCCCGGCGGCAGCGCTCGCCTTCGTGCCGGGCGACGGACGGGTCGGCGCGGCGCTGACCCATGATCCGCGCATCGCCGGCGTCGCCTTCACCGGCTCGACGGAAACCGCCTGGGCGATCAACCGCACGCTCGCCGACAAGCGCGGGCCGATCGTGCCGCTGATTGCCGAGACCGGCGGCCTCAACGCCATGCTGGTGGACGCGACCGCGCTCGGCGAGCAGGTGGCCGACGACGTGGTCGCCTCGGCCTTCCGCTCCGCCGGCCAGCGCTGTTCGGCGCTGCGGCTTCTGGTGGTGCAGGCGGATGTCGCCGACCACATGATCGACCTCGTCACCGGCGCGGCCAAGGAACTCGCCCTTGGCGATCCGGCCGATCCGGCAACCGACGTCGGCCCTGTGATCGACGCCGAGGCGAAGGCCGGCATCGACGGCCACGTGGAGGCCCACCGCGCCGCCGGTCGGCTGCGTCACGCGGGCGACCTGCCCGGCGGCACGCTGGCGCGCGGCACCTTCGTCGCCCCCACCGTGATCGAGCTTGCCTCGGTGCGCGACCTCGACCGCGAGGTGTTCGGGCCAGTGCTGCATGTGGTGCGCTACAAGGCGGCCGACTTCGACAAGGTGCTGGACGACATCGCCGCCTCCGGCTACGGCCTCACCCTCGGCGTCCATTCGCGGATTGCCCGCACGGTGCAGCAGGTGATCGCCCGGCTTCCGGTCGGCAACGTCTACGTCAACCGCAACATCATCGGCGCGGTGGTCGGCTCGCAGCCCTTCGGCGGCTCGGGCCTGTCCGGCACCGGCCCCAAGGCCGGAGGCCCGCACTATCTCTCGCGCTTCGCGCTGGAACAGGTGATCTCCACCAACACGGCGGCGGCCGGCGGCAACGCCAGCCTGATCGCCATGGGCGAGGAGTGAAACTCCACATA
>NZ_MCRJ01000149.1 GCF_001720135.1 Methylobrevis pamukkalensis | reverse complement strand
GGTATTTTCCTGCCACACCGAATTGACCAGATGCGCGGGGCGACCCTTTTCGAGGGCCTCGCGCAAGGCGGCCATTTTTGTCCGGAAACCTTTGCCGCCGATCTCCCCGCGGGAATGATGCATCGTCCCTTCGCCGTTGACGATCAGGACATCGTAATCGTCGGCGTCCTTGGCGACCCACTCCACGCCCGAGTAATGCGCGTGAAGGGTTCGGATGACCGCCGCGCTTCCACAGTGGTAGTGCGAGTGGTCGCCGACAATCTTGATCCGCATCGAAGATGCCTCTGACGAGGTTGTTCCGGGCGTGAAACGCGTGCGTCTACAGCCCGAGCGCGGTCTTCACCGCCTTGGTGTGGCCGTAGAGATCGTCGCGCATCTGCAGCACGCCGGCGTCGTCCACCCAGGTGGTGAAATAGGCGAGGTGGACCGGCAGGCCGTGCTTGAGGTTGATGTGCCGCTCCTTGCCGCCGACCATCGCCTTCAGCTGGTCGACCGTCACGTCCGGCTCGCCGGCCAGAATCGCCTCGGCGAAGGCGAAGGGCTCGTCCACCCGCACGCAGCCGTGGCTGTAGGCGCGGAAGTTGCGGCCGAACAGGCTGCGCGACGGGGTGTCGTGCAGGTAGACGGCGTGCTCGTTCGGGAACATGAACTTGATGTTGCCGAGCGCATTGGCCTCGCCCGGGGGCTGGCGGATCCGCACCTTGCGGATCGTCGATTCGTCCCACCAGATCATGGTCGGGTCGACGACCTTGCCCTCGTAGACGGCCTCGTAGCCGTGGCGCATGAAATAGCCGGCCGGATTGGCCTGGATCTCGCGCAGCATCTCCTTGGTGGCGATCGAGACCGGCACGTTCCAGTAGGGATTGACGACGATGTATTCCATCTTGTGCGAGAAGATCGGCGTCTGGTTCCTCTCCGTGCCGACGACCACGCGCGCGGTGTGGGCCACCGTGCCGCCGCGCACCACGCGCAGCGTGAACTCGGGCACGTTGACGAGGATGTAGTCCGTGCCGAGATCGCGCGGCATCCAGCGCCACATCTCCATGTTGGCGATGATCTCGGCTTCCTCGTCGCGGTCCTCGCCGTTGAGCACGGCGAGGGTGCGCGGGCCGATGATCGCGTCGTCGGAGAGGCCGGCGGTCTTCTGGAACGCCCGCACGGCGGCGGCGAGCTCGGCATCGTAGACGTCGCGTCGGTCGCGGTCTCGGCGACGCCGAGCCGCGTGCGCAGCATCGCCACGCGGCCGTCGCGCATGCCGGGCTTCAGGGTCTCGCCCATCGGGATCGGCGCGGGCGGGATCGTCTCGGGCCGGTTGCGCACCTCGGCGAGCTTGCTGCGCAGCGCGCGATAGGCCTCCTGCGGCGGGTTGAAGGCGGCGAGCGTCGCCGCCGGATCGGCCGAGGCCGTGATCTCGCGCATCGCCGCGGCGGGATCGATCCGCTGCGGCTTCAGGGTGATGTTCTTGCTGATGGAACTGGCAGACACCGCGCCGGAACTGGCGATGTCGGCATAGGCGAGGGCGGCGAGCGACAGCTTCACCTCGCGCTCGGCCTGGTCCCAGGTGGCGGTCGGCGTGACCGGCGGCAACGCGCCGGTGACGTCGACGGCGACCGTCTCGGGAACGCCGCCGTCCGGGTCGGCGGGATCGGGCGCACCGGACAGGACCGGCGTCGTCTGGACGGCGGGCATCTCGGTCGCCGGGACCTCGGCCTGGGGTACCTCGGCCGGGCTGCCGGACGCCATCTGGGGCAGGTCGAAATGGGCCGGATCGATGCCGTCCTCGCTGGCGCGGGAAATCACGCCGGCCACGTCCCAGGCGGCCTGCGTCGGCTTGCCGTCCTTCGTCCAGACCGGCGCAAAGCCGCGCTCGGCGTAGAAGGCGGTGACCGCGTCGCGGCGTTTCTGGCCGATCACGGTGCGGTCGGCCGAGAGGTCGGCGAGCACGTTCTCGATCGCCAGCGACAGCGCATCGCGCTGCGGCGCCATCGGGGCGGCCGGCGCGAGCGGCGTCTGCATGGCAAGATCGGTCGCGGCGGCCACCGGCCCGGAGGCCAGCAGGGCGGCAACCAGCGCCAGCCGCGAGAGACCGCCGTATCGGATGGCTAAAATCGAGCGCTTCATCATCATTCCTCGTTCACCATCTTTGGACCGCGGACGAAAAAGCTTGCAAGGGGCGACAGCGCGACCCTTCAAGAAGGTTCCCGGGCGTCACTCGGCGGCCACAGTGTCCTCTGCGTCACCGCCATCGAGGCCGTATTCCCTGAGCTTCCGGTAGAGCGTGGAGCGGCCGATGCCGAGCCGGCGCGCGACCTCGGCCATCCGTCCGCCGTAGTGCTCGATGGCGAGGCGGATCATGTCCTCCTCCAGCGAATTCAGCGAGCGGATGTGCCCGTCGTCGGCCAGCGAGCGCAGGAAGCCGAAGGGCGCCGGGTCGGTGCCGTTGCGGCCGATCGCGGTGCCGATCATCGGCGACATCGGCACGGGCGCCGCGGCTACCGGTGTCGAGGCCCGCGGCAGGGCCGCGTCCGCAAACAGGCTGCGGCTCTCGCCGCCCGCAAACGGGCTGCCGGTGATCGCCTTGCCGATCATGCCGTCGTCCGGCACGCCGGACGGGGCGCCTGACGAGGGGGAGGTCTGCCCCAACGGGTCCTCGACGCGCCGGCGCGCCGAGGCGTGGCCGACCTGCGCGGCGATCTGCGGGAACTCGTCGACGGTCAGCACGTCGCCGTCCGACAGCACCACGGCGCGGAAGATCGTGTTCTCCAGCTGGCGGATGTTGCCCGGCCAGTGGTAGCTGGTCAGAAGGTCGAGCGCGTCTGCCCGCAGGCCGGTGACCTTGCGCTTGCCCTCCTCGGCCGCGAAGCGGGCGATGAAGTGGCGGGTCAGGTCCGGAATGTCCTCGCGGCGCTCGCGCAGCGGCGGCACGTGGATCGGGAAGACGTTGAGCCGGTAATAGAGATCCTCGCGGAAGCGGCCTTCCTTGACGAGGTCGATCATGTTGCGGTTGGTCGCCGAGATGATCCGGAGATCCACCTTGGCCGGCCGGCGCGCGCCCACGGGGTCGATCTCGCCCTCCTGGATTGCGCGCAGCAGCTTCACCTGGATGTCGAGCGGCAGTTCGCCGACCTCGTCGAGGAACAGGGTGCCGGTGTGGGCCTCCTGGAACTTGCCGACATGCTTGTCAACCGCGCCGGTGAAGGCGCCCTTCTCGTGGCCGAACAGGGTGCTTTCCACGAGATTGTCGGGAATGGCGCCGCAGTTGACGGTCACGAACGGCCGGCTGCGCCGGTCGGAGGTGCCCTGGATCGCCCGGGCGATCATCTCCTTGCCGACGCCGGATTCGCCCTCGATCAGGATCGGGATCATCGACACGGCGGCCTTCTCGCCGAGGCGGATCACGCGCTCCATCGCCGGCGAGCGGGTCACCAGATCGCGGAAGGTGAGAGTGCCGGCCACCGTCTTCTTCAGCCGCTGGATCTCGCCCTCGAGGGCCGTGACCTTCAGCGCGTTCTGCACGGCGACCTGCAGCCGTTCGTGGTTGACCGGCTTGACGATGAAGTCGAAGGCGCCGGCGCGCATGGCGCCGACCACGGTGTCGATGCCGCCGCGGGCGGTCTGGACGATCACCGGCCGGTCGAAGCCGGCGCGGGCCAGCCGCTCCAGCACGGCCATGCCGTCGAGTTCGGGCATCACCAGGTCGAGAATCACCAGGTCGATGTCGCTGCCGCGCGGCTCGCCGAGATAGGCGAGCGCCGCCGGTCCGCCGTCGACGCTGTCCGGCGCGTAGCCGAATCGGCGCAGCGCCTCCTCGAGGAGGCGCCGCTGGATCGGATCGTCGTCGACGATGAGGATTCGGCCGGCCATGACGCAGATACTTTCCGGATTACGCCGTCCCGGCCACGGCCGGGTGCACGCCGCAGCCTCCGCAACGGGCGGAAATGCGGGCAAATGTGCCAATTCGGGTCAATTCTCGCCGGCCGGGGTAAACAGGCGTTTAAGACTTGCAAAGAGATACGATGAAATTCGTATGCCGCCTTGCCGCGCCCCGGCGGAGGGGAGCGGGCCGCAGAGGCGCACAAGGGGCGGAATGTCCTCGCCGCCGCATCGATGTCACGCTTTCGCCAGTTGATCGCGGGTGTCCGGGCACAATATGGATGACACGGACGTCGCGCGCCGCGCCGCCGCGACACGTGCACCTTTCCGGCGATCGCCGCCGCGACAACGAGGAACGCCCATGGCCTCCGACCTTCCCGCCGCCGTCTTCGACACCGAGGCCGCCACCGCCCGCGCCAATTCGCGCCCAAGCCTCGGCGACCTGCCGGAGTGGGATCTCTCCGCGCTCTATCCCGGCATGGACTCGGAGGCCTTCCGCCTCGACCTCGTCCGCGCCGGCACGCTGGCCCGCGCCTTTTCCGAAGCCCACAAGGGCCGGCTCGCCACCGAGATGGAGGGCGGCGAACTCGGCAGGACGATCGCCGCCTACGAGGAGCTTCAGGAGCTGATGGGCCGGGTGATGTCCTACGCCGGTCTCGTCTATGCCGGCGACACGACCGACCCCAAGCGTACCAAGTTCTATGGCGATGCCAGCGAGAAGATCACGTCTGCGGCCGGGTCGCTGCTGTTCTTCGAACTGGAGCTGAACCGGCTCGATGATGTCGACATCCAGGCGGCGCTCGAGCGCGACGAGTGCCTTGCCCACTATCGCCCGTGGCTGTCCGACATTGCCAAGGAAAAGCCCTACCAGCTCGACGACAAGGTCGAGGAGCTGTTCCTCGAGAAGTCCGTGACCGGTGCCGGGGCGTGGAACCGCCTGTTCGACGAGACCATGTCGGCGCTGCGCTTCGACGTCGACGGCGAGGACCTCGCCATCGAGCCGACGCTGCACCTGCTGCAGGAGCCGGACGAGGCCAAGCGCAAGGCCGCGGCCGAGGCGCTGGGCAAGACCTTCCGCGCCAACCTGCGCACCTTCACGCTGATCACCAACACGCTGGCCAAGGACAAGGAGATTTCCGACCGCTGGCGCGGCTTTGCCGACATCGCCGACGCGCGCCACCTGTCCAACCGCGTCGAGCGGGAGGTGGTCGATGCGCTGGTGGCCGCCGTCCATGCCGCCTATCCGCGGCTGTCGCACCGCTACTACGCGCTCAAGGCGAAGTGGATGGGCAAGGAGACGCTCGCCTACTACGACCGCAACGCCCCGCTGCCCAACGCGGTGACCCGGCCGGTCGGCTGGGACGAGGCGCGCGAGACCGTGCTGACCGCCTATGGCAGCTTCTCGCCGGACATGGCGGCGATCGCCCGGCGCTTCTTCGACGAGAACTGGATCGACGCGCCGACCCGGCCGGGCAAGTCGCCGGGCGCCTTCGCCCATCCGACCGTGCCGAGCGCGCATCCCTACGTGCTGCTCAACTACCAGGGCCGCACCCGGGACGTGATGACGCTTGCCCATGAGCTCGGCCACGGCGTGCATCAGGTGCTGGCCGGGCACAACGGCGCGCTGATGGCGCCGACGCCGCTGACGCTGGCCGAGACCGCCAGCGTCTTCGGCGAGATGCTGACCTTCCGCTCGCTGCTGGCCAAGACCCAGACGCCGGCCGAGCGGCGCACGCTGCTCGCCTCCAAGGTGGAGGACATGATCAACACGGTGGTGCGGCAGATCGCCTTCTACACCTTCGAGCGCGAGATCCATTCGGCCCGACGCGAGGGCGAGCTCACGTCGGAGCAGATCTGCGAAATCTGGCTGAAGGTTCAGGCCGAGAGCCTCGGGCCGTCGATCACCTTCGGCCCCGGCTACGAGACCTACTGGACCTACATCCCGCACTTCATCCATTCGCCGTTCTACGTCTACGCCTATGCCTTCGGCGACTGCCTCGTGAACTCGCTCTACGGCGTCTACGAGGGGGCGGAGCCGGGCTTCCAGGACAAGTATTTCGCCCTGCTCAAGGCCGGCGGCACCCGCCACCATTCCGAACTCCTCGCCCCCTTCGGCCTCGACGCCACCGACCCGGCATTCTGGCAGATCGGCCTCTCGCTCATCGAGCGGATGATCGGGGAACTGGAGGCGATGGAGGCGTGAGGACCGGAGCCGTCTGAGCAACAGGGAGGGCGCCGGTGACAGGCCGGCGCCCTTGAACACCAAACCCGCAGGCTCACAGTCGGTCGTGATCCTGCGGGGTTTGCTCCTTCATCACAGCAACGAGCGGCCTTCCACACGCCGTGCGCGGGCGATCTCGTCCATCAGGTTGAACTGCTCTTCCCAGTCGATGTCCATCGCCTCCTTCTCCTCCATCTCGAAGAAGAAGGGCCGATCGCCGACACGGTCGCCGGACCGGCGCATCACCTCGAAGGGAATGGCGTAGATCGCGTGGTTGATCTCCCAGACCGGTTCGAGATCCTGGCTGCGCGGCCAGCGCTCCACCGTGTTGTCGTAGTTGAACGGCTTGCCGTCGCGCCACAGGAACTTCTGGATCTTCGTGGCGCTGACGAGACAGTCGTAGCCCTCGGAAATCCGCTCGCGATAGACGTCCAGCGCCCGCTCGTAGACCTCGGCCGTAGCGAATGGGTGGGTGACGTGACTCCAGAACAGGTGCCCGTCCTCGCTGAGATGGGCGATGTAGTCGCGGATGAAGGCGCCCATCGACGTGGCGCTGACACCAAACTCGTCCGGGCGCGGCAGCGGCTCGACCCGCGGGTCCTCGGCGGCCGCGAACTGCGCGGCGTAGTCGAGGACGACCGGATCGTTGGACGAGACGATGATCCTGTCGAGCCCGGCGACCTTCTGGAACTGCCGGAGCTTCAGTTCGATCAGCCCGTTCTCGAAGCCGGCGAAGGGGCGCGTGTTCTTGTTCTTCACGCGCTCGCTGCGGCCCGGCAGGGGATGAATCCGATGGTGGTCATCATGTCTCCTGTCACATCCTCGATCGCATCGTCAGGCGTCCTGTGGCCGTCCCGTCCTGTGAGGCTGGACGTGTCCGCGGCCGGCGTTCAAGGCGGTGATGTCGTGCAAAATTTTCCGTAAGTCTGACGAATTTTGACTTCAACTTTCTGGCATTCTCAAGTCTGGGACTTTGAAGAGAAAGATCTGTGAATGACAGTTACGGCAGCGCCTTCACTTTTGGTGCCTTCGGTATCTTCGGGACTTCGCCCGTAATGAATTTCATGGCCGCTATCCGGAAGTTGTCGGTCTTGATCCGCAAGGCAATGTCGCAGACCTCCGCGATCTGGTCGCGAAGTGGCGCACCACCTGTGCGGAGCCGCTCATTGATCGCCAGTCCCATCAAAGCCGCTCGGTAACAGGTTTCGAGTTCGGCGAGCCATGTCACGCTGCGCGTGTCACAGGCGACGCTGTCCTTGAATGCCCTGTAGGTTTCGATAAGGGTGTTGCGCGCGCCGGATTTGTCCTTATCGACATAGTATTGTCGGCACGCAAGCACGAGAAGGCTTATACAAATATTATATCCGAAGGTGATCCGAAATTTGTTTGCTGGAGGGCGTTCCGCCAGGATGGCGCGCAATTGTTCGTCGGCAAGGCCTTCCTTCCCGAATTGAATATAATAGTGCCACAGCGCTGTCCGGACCGAAAGAACCGCTTGCTGGCGACTGTCTCTGACGCCGGTTGACTCCACAACCTTCTGGCAAAGCGCGAGAATCTTCTCGAGATTGTCGTTTACAAAGGCCGGATTCGCCGACTGTCCAGCTTCCGTGATCTTGTAGATC
>NZ_MCRJ01000148.1 GCF_001720135.1 Methylobrevis pamukkalensis | reverse complement strand
CCGTGCCGACGAAGCCGTCGTCCTGAAAACGGCGGCGTTCTCTTCCAGCATGCTCAGAGAACGCCGCCCTCGTGCCCACCATCCTTCGTGGCGTAGCGGAGGACGGCGTCCTGGCCGGGGATGTGCGGGAAGCCGCGGAAGTTGACGGTGTTCGTGAACTTCGCGCCACAGGTTTCCATGCGCTTGTCGCAGCCCGCGCGGATGGTGAAGGCGTCGCCCTCGGCGATCGCGCGCACCGGCGCTTCGAGCAGGGTCAGCACCGCGATGCCGTCCGTCACGTCATGGCCCAAAACCTCGGTGCGTCGCCCGGCGTTCGCGCCGCTGGTCCATTCGATGGTGCCGAAGGTGAACCAGCCTGAGGTGAAGCCGCCGAGCCCCGAGGCGGTGAAGGCCCGGTCGCGCAAAAGGTCGATCACCGCGCCCGTGCCCTTGAAGGCGGGGTCCTCGAGATTGACGCCGCAGTGCGCGTCGCCGAGTTCGGCGTCGCAGGTCGCCTGGAAGGTCCGGCCGACCGTCTGGCCCAGCACATGGGCGAGCGAGCGCACCTCCGCGACGAAGGCAAGCCGCCCGCGCCGGATCTGGCCAATGGCCCCGCGACGCATGAGGACGCGCTGGCTCGTGTCGGCCCAGTTCACCCGCCAGACCTCTACCTCGGCGTTGTCCCAGCGCCCATCGAGTATGTCGATCTCGGTGATGCGGTCCGAGGTCAGCACGCCCTCGGCATCCTGCGCATCGACCGACAGGTCCAAACCAGAACGGACCTCCGAGGCGATCAGCCCGCTCTCGGGCTCGAAGTCGGTGCCGTCGAAGCCCAGCGTCCGGTCGTGGTCAGTGAAACCGAAGGTGACGCCATCGGCACGCGTGATCCGCCAGCACCAGGCAAGCGTGGTCGTGCCCTCGTCGAGATGGGCCTGCAGCGAGGGATCGAGGGTCTTCATCGGCAGGTTCCCGTCATTCGGTCGTCGAGATCGGCGATCCAGCTCGCCCAGTCCGGCGGCACGGCTGCGACAGTCTCGGCGGGCGGCCGGGCGAGCCGCGCCTCGGCATAGGAGGCGCAGCCGGCGTCACCAGCCCCCATCGTTGCGGCGCAGCCGGTCAGCAGGATCGCCAGCGCCGCGGCCGTCACGAACCGCATCCCGCCCGCGCTCGACACGCTTGTTCTTGTCTTCCATGGCATCGCGTTCCGCCTTCCGTTTGCCTGCGCGTCCCCCTTCCACGCGGCCGCAGACCCGGCCGAGGACGACGCCCCCGACCGCGCCCAGAGCCGCGACCAGCCAGATCAGAAGTTCAGCCATCGTCCCGCTCCCCGCGCCCGGCGGTCACGCAGAGGGCGACGACGAAGACCCCGAGCTGCCGCCCAGGACCACACCGGCGAAGAACTCAAGCATCGCCGCGGAACCCGCGCTCGATCCGGTCGCGCAGACCGATCAGGCCCAAACCGAGGAACATCAGCCCTGCGGGCGAGGCATCGCCAGAGCCGGCGAGCAGCACGACGAGCCGGGACAGTTCCCCGAGCGGCCCGGTGGCGGGCAGCGCGAGGGAGGCGATGCCGGTGAGCATGGCGAGAAGTCCCGCCCACCAGGTGAGCGAGTTGGGTCGGACGTAGCGCATGAGTCAGGCCCTCCGGATCAGGGTGGAGAAGAAGGCGGCCAGCCGAACGAGCCAGCCAGTCGGCGCGTCGGGCGCAGGATCGAGGACCGGCGGCCTCGGCAGCGGCGACGGCCCGCGAGCCAAGGCCAGAGCCTCATCCTCGGTCAGGCGACGAATCGGCCGCGAGAAGTCCACCCGGCCCGTGCGGCCCACGGACCAGACAGGGATCGTGCCGCCGGGATAGCGGGCGTGGCGGAACAGGTCGCGCTCGGCTTCCCGGCGCGGAATGATCGAGGCCGGTCGCCGCCAGTTGAGAAACGCGTCGGCGGCTGCAACGCGATTGCCGGCGTTGAGGTGCCGGGTCAGCGCGGCTTTCGCGATGCCGCCGGTGTTGTAGTGGAAACTGACCAGTGCATCGAACTCGTGCGGCGCCAGCGGCACCTTCACGGCGCGCAGGACCGCGGCCTCGTAGCGCGCGAGGTCGGCGCGGAAGACGCGGAACGCTTGGCGGATCCCGGCATCAAGATCAGCGGGCATGCCGCGCGGCATGGTGGCGGGATCGGGCGGCCCGGCCGCGGCCGTGTGGCCGATGCCGAAGGTCCAGACCTGTTTCACATCGAGATAGGGTCCGGGCACGAGTCCTTCGTGCCGGACGAGGGCCAGCAGGCCCCGGTCAGTCATGTGCATGGGATTACCTGAGAAGCGAGAGGATCAGGATCAGTGCCGCGACGACGAGACCGATACGCAGGCGGTGAGCGAAGGCCTGCCGAGGGTCGGCAGGGTCGCAGCGGAGAGAGCGCGCGAGGCGGAGAAGGTCATTCATCGCCGCCGCCTTCGTTGGCGCGGCGCAGGCGGGCGAGCAGCATCTCGATGAAGGCCGGGCCGAAGACCCCGACGAGATAGGCGGCCGAGCCCGCCGCCCCGCCCGCGGGGATCGCCTCGGGCGAAAGGCCCAGCCAGGCGGTGATCACGGCCATGGAGAGGCTGCCCATCCCGGCCGCAATCAGCCCGCCGAGCAGGATATGCCGGAGAGCATCGCGCAGTCGCATCTTCGTGGTCAGCGCGTTCGTCGCGCCCCCGAGCGCGCCCCAGGCGGCGAGGATCACGGCGGTCGAGGCCGCGAGTTCGCGCAGCACGGCCGCAACGAAACTGCCGGTATCGTTCATCGCCGGATCTCCAGAAGCGGAATGGAGGTGATCGAGCCGAGCCGTTCGAGGTCGAGCGTCACGTCGAGCACGTCGGTGTCGAAGCGGACGGGTACGTCGAATTCGAAGCCCGCTGTCAGGGCGATGCCAGCGCCCGGCGCGGCGCCGAAGGTGACGACGCCGGTCGCGGTATCGACCGACCAGCCGGACAGCTGCTCCACCCCGCCGAGCGCGATGCGCACGGTGCCCGCCTCCGGCTTGGCGATGGCGCGCGACCAGGATTGCGCGCCCGAGGCGTAGCGCTTCACGAGCTGGAAGGCGGTCGTCGCGCCGTCGCCGGTGCCGATCGCCTGATCAGTGGGCGACGGCGTGCCCGATGGCAGGCAGGACTTGTGGTCGCCCCAGTCCTTGAAGCGGAAACCGTGAAGCCGTCCGTTGCGTGCCTCGAAGAAGGCGACCACGGCGGCGAGATCGTCCGCGCGGCGGATGCCATAGGCGATGTCATAGCGGCGGCGCGAATTGGCCCAGCTGGCGTTGCGTTCCTCGTCGCCCGATGCAAGCTCGATGATCTGCGTGCGCCGTTCCGGCCCGCCCCGCGCGCCTCGGCTGATGTTGTCGGGAAACCGGAGCTCGTGAAACGCCATCACATGCCCCTCCGCCCGAAGGACACGGCACGGGCGATGTCCGCCGCGACCTGCGTGCGCGACTGCCGGAAGCTTTCGGCGTCGCGGGCCATGATGGTCACGTTGACGCCGGCACCGCCGTAGCTCTGCGCCTCGCGACGCGACAGCACGCGCTCGCCGCGTTGCAGGATCGCGGGCACCTCGTCGTGACGAAGCCCGGCCATGCCGCCGCCATGCATTCGCGGCGCAGCAGCAAAAGCGATGGCCGGGACCATCCGCGAAGGTCCGGCCGATCCGACCATCCCGCCCGCGTGCAGGACGTTGGCGAAGATGCCGCCCGCGCCGGAGAACACGCCCGAGAGCGCATTGGCGATTGGCCCGAGGATGAACCGGCGCGCCGCGAGCTGGGCGAGATCGGCGAGCAGCGAGGTGACCAGGTCGCGGAAGTTCAGCTTGCCGGTCTTCACGAAATTGCCCACCGCGTTCTCGGCCGACTGGAAGGCACCGACGAGGCTCTGGCCGATGTCGCCGCCGATTTCGCGCGCCTTGCTGGCATAGTCCGACAGCGCCGCAGTGACCGCCTGCCAGCCGGTGACGGCTGCCTCGGTCGCGGGCTCCGCTGCCGCGGCAGCAGCTCCGGCCGCCGCACCGGCACCAGTCGCAGCCCGTCCCGCATCGCCGAGCGCCGTCTCCAGCCGCTCGGCCGCGCCGCTGGCGGCCAGCGCATCGGCACTGGCCTCGTCGGTGCCGCGCACCGCGTCGCGCAGCGCCTGCCAGCTTTCGAGGGGCGCGCGGGCCCCTTCCGCCAGATCGCGGGCCGCGCCGCGATAGAGGTTCGCGGATTCGAGCGCCCGGTTTGCCGCGTCGGTCACGCCGAGATCGGGCGCAGTGAGCGGATTGTCCTCGAAGGCCCGGTCGAATGATGCCTGCGCCGCTGTCGTGGCGGCACTGGCTGCACCCTCGAAACGGTTCTCGATCTCGCCGAGATCGAGGTCGGGCACCAGCGAGATGCGCCGCTCCGACCCGAGCGCTTCCAGCCCCTGGTTGATGCCGTCGATGAAGCCGTTGATGCGCGAGACCACGCCGTTCAGCATCGCCTCGACGCCGTCGACCAGGCTGTTGGCCGCCTGGAACGCCAGATCGCCGATGGCGGCGGGCAGCAGGCCCCAGATCGCCTTGATCGCCTCGTAGGCGCCCTCGAAGGTGTTCGCCGCCGTGTTGCCGAAACCGACGACGCTCTCGATGGCGCTCTGCATGCCCGATGCGGCGTCGGCCTTCAGGTCGAAGAACATCGCCGTGGCGGCCGCGCCCGCCGCAGCAGCGCCTATCCTGATCCGCTCCCAGACCTCGACCGCGACGTCCTTCAGGAGCGACATCGCCTCGCCGAAGCCGCCCGCGCCGGAGACGAGACGGGTGAACTGGTAGACGAGCTCGCCCGCGCCGACAATCAGCGCCCCGATGCCGGTGCGGATCAACGCCCCACGCAGGACGACCAGCGCCGTGGCGAGGCCGCGCACGGAGAGCGCAGCAGCTGCCATGCCCGCGACCCAGCGACCGGCGAGGAAGGTTGCGAAGGTGGCGGCATAGGTTGTGAGGCGGCCGATGTTGTCGAAAAGCCCGCGAATGGCGATGCCGAGCGGGCCGGTGCGGCTCGCGACAGCCGCCATGGCGTCGGCGACGGATTCGAGCGCCGGAGCAGCGGCGACAGCAAGCTGGTTCGACAGCCCGCGCCAGATCAGCCCGAGCCGCGAGATTGCATCGTTCGTCCGCTCGATCTGGTCGGCATCCTGTTCTGAGACCACGACCCCGAAGGCAAGCACGTCCTCGGTCGCCTGGCGCAGCGTCGCGGTGTCGATCCGGCTCATCGCGATGGAGCCTTCCTCGCCGAAAAGCTGCCCCGCAACGGCGGCGCGCTCGGCGGCAGGCACGAAACTCTCGATGGCGGCGTTGATCGCACCAACCCGCTGGTCCAGCGGCAGCGCGATCAGCTCGTTGGCCGAGAGCCCCAGCCGGTCGAGCGCGTCGGGCGGCGGGGCCGGTCCCGGCCGCAGCTTGGCTGAGACGGCGCGTCAGGTCCTTCGTCGCCTGCTCGATACCGGACATCGACACGCCCGCCAGCTCGCCTGCGCGCTCGAGCGTCTGGATCGAGGCGACGGTGGTGCCGAGCGACTGCGCCAGCTTGGCCTGCGCATCGACCGTCTGGAGGCCGGAGCGGATCATCGCCACGCCAGCGGCGGCTGCGGCGGCCACCGCAGCGGCTGCCGCGACCCGGACCCGGCGCGAGAAAGCCGCGAGCCGGGCGTTCACCGCCTCCATCTCCCGGCTCAGCCGTCCGAAGCCGCGCGACCCGGCTTCGCCGACACCTTCCAGCTCGGCGCGCACCTGCCGTCCGCCGACCGCTGCGAGGCGGACGCTGACCCTCTTCTCAGCCATGGGAGTGATCCATCTGTTCGTTGAGCTTGGTGACCATCACCGCTTCGATGACGGGCAGCAGTTCGGCCATGGCGAGCGGCGGCACGCCGAGCGCGTCCCCGAGGGCCAGCGCCGCCGACATGTCCCAGCCAATCACGGCGCCCGGCAGCACGCGCAGCTGACCGCCAAGCGGCCGACGAGATCCCAGACCTGCCAACCTTCCGGCGTTTCCGGACGGTTCAGCCGCGCCGGGCAGTCCGGGCAGGCTTGCTCGCAGGCTTCGCAGTAGCGCTCGCCCCCGCCGAAGGACCATTCGGCGAGAGCGCGGAGGCGTTTTTTTCCTGTTCCAGCAGCAGGCCCTTCGAGACGTAGGTCAGTTGGAAGGCCTCGAAGATCGGCCAGACATCGAGCAGGGCGTCGATGGCGCCCGGGCTGGGATCGATCAGCTTGCCGTCCGCATCGCCGATGCCCTCCCAGGCGAGCACGGCGCGGCGCGCGAGCGCCTTGGCGAAGGCGACCGCACGCTCCTCGTCGCTGGCATCTTCCGGAACTGCCTCCACAGCCGGATCGCTGCGCGTCGCCACCATCAGCGCGGTGGTCAGGGGTCGCAGCTGCACCCGGACGCCGGGGGCGAGATCATGCCAGCGCGGGGTGTTGGTCAGGTCGAGCGTCAGCATCAATAGGTCTCCACATCGTTCACGAGGGTTGCGGTGCACATCCGGCCGACGGTGCTGTCGCGGGCGGCCTGCCAGTCGAAGGTGGCCTGCACGCCCTGCGGCCCGGAAATCTCGATCCGGGGGCGCGGCAGATAGACGGCGTGCACCGTGAAGGTGAAGCTCTCGCCCGAGGGCAGGACGTAGGCGAACTCGAGCTCGCAGGCCTCGCCGTTGATCGCCTGCGTCACCAGCGTCTGGTCGGCGAAGCGCACTTCGATCGAGCCCGTCAGCGCCGCGATGGACGGGTCCGCCCCGTCGATGCGGCCGTCCGAGCGGATGGTCTCGATCCGGTCGAGATTGTTGGCATAGGTGATGTCGGCCGAGACCACGTTGCCGAGGGCCGAGCCGTTGCGGGTGATCGACCCGTTGAAATGCCCGAAGCGCTTCAGCTCCAGCGCGGCGGGCGTTCCGGCGCTCGTCGTGGTCCCGACCGTCTCGCCCTGCGCCACCAGCCGGGCGGTCGCGGTCAGCAGCCCCGAGCGCTGCATCTGCCAGGTGATCTGGTCGAGCACGCAACCGGAATACATGGCGTAGCGCGGCACCTCCGGCATGCCGGTCTCGATAGAGAGGCTCGGCAGGGTCCAGGCACCCGACTGGAACTCGTGCGTCCAGGGGCCGGTGCCGGTCGTCGTCGGCGCGCCGAAAGCTGCCTTCAGCCAGAAACCGAGGCCTCGGCATCGAGCGGCACGACGACGTCGCCGTCGGCCGTGACCGCATCCTTGATCGGCGCCAGCGGATCGCGGCCGTAGCCCAGCATCTCCGAGTTCAGAAGCGGCTGTTCCGCGCCGAGCGTGGTGCTGGCGAAGGGCATCTTCGTGAAGCCGCCAGCGGGCGGCGTGCCATAGGTCATCTCGAACGCAAGCGCCATCTGCGCCCGCGCCCCTTGGGCTCGTGCCATGGTGTTCTCCTCGGGTTGTCGGGATCAGCCGAGCGGATCGGCCGTGGTGTAGTGTAGAATGACCGGGATCACGGCCGCCTTCAGGCTCGCCGTGCCCTCGACCGGGAAATCGACCGGCCTCGGCGCTTCCGCCTCGACCCAGTCGCAGAGCCCACCCAGTGTGCGGTCGGCGGCGAGTGCCGCGCCGATGCCGGCGGTCAACGTGTCGAAGGCGGT
Source organism: Methylobrevis pamukkalensis (assembly GCF_001720135.1). Classification (GTDB taxonomy): domain Bacteria; phylum Pseudomonadota; class Alphaproteobacteria; order Rhizobiales; family Pleomorphomonadaceae; genus Methylobrevis; species Methylobrevis pamukkalensis. The sequence continues at coordinate 264 of NZ_MCRJ01000148.1, read as the reverse complement.
GTCACGGCCGGTGCCCTGCACGACAGCCTCGATCTCGGCGCGATGCTGGTAATGGTAGCGAAGGGGCGACAGCGTCACCTCCGGCTCTCCGGGCTCACCGTCGCGCAGGATCAGCAGGCCCTCGACCGGCACGCGCTCTGGCAGCACCTCGCCACGCAGGGTGGTGGCGGGCAACGCCGAAAGCCGCGCGTGCAGCGCGGCGAAGATGGTTTCGCGTGGGGTGGGCATGAGATCGCTATTCTGTTAGGGCAAAAAAGCCGCTGC
>NZ_MCRJ01000147.1 GCF_001720135.1 Methylobrevis pamukkalensis | reverse complement strand
TCCACGTCTTTGCCGCCGACAGGCCCGTGCCGCCAACGAGCCCGACGCGCCCCACGCAAGCTTCGACCCGCCGAGGCCGAGGCGCTGGGCCTTGCCGCCGCCCCGCGCGTGCTGCTCGGCTGGGACGCGGAGGGTCGGCCGCATGTGGCGGCGCTGCTGGCCGCGGTGCCCGAGGACGTCGCGTCCCTCGCCGACCTGCGCGCCCTCTCCGTCGACGGCAGCACTCAGGCCGCCACCCTCGGCATCAAGGCGCAGGCGCGCAGCCTGCTGCACTGGAACGTCAGCCACCGCTTCTGCGCCGCCTGCGGCGGCGAGAGCCTGCCCGCGCTCGGCGGCTATCGCCGCGACTGTCCGTCCTGCGGCGCCAGCCACTTTCCGCGCACCGATCCGGTGGTGATCATGATGGTGCTGCACGCGGGGCGCTGCCTGCTCGGCCGGCAGGCGCGCTTTGCCCCCGGCGTCTACTCCTGCCTTGCCGGCTTTCTGGAGCCCGGCGAGACGATCGAGGACGCCGTGCGCCGCGAGATCTTCGAGGAGGCCGGCCTGCGCCTCGGCGCCGTCGCCTATCACAACAGCCAGCCGTGGCCGTTTCCGATGACTTTGATGATCGGCTGCTACGGCGAGGCGCTCGGCAGCGATCTCGTCGTCGACACCGTGGAGCTGGAAGACTGCCGCTGGTTCGACCGGGACGAGGTGGCGGCGATGACCGCCGGAACCCACCCCGACGGCCTCTGCGTGCCGCCGCCACCGACCATCGCCCGGCATCTGATCGAACACTGGCTCGCCGAACACGCCCCGGCGGACGGCTGAGCCCTCGCCGCCCACCGGCAGCTTGCGCCGCGCCGCCTTGGCGCCCCATATGTCGGCCAGCCCTCCTCTCCAGTTTTGCGGAAAGACGCCCATGAGCCTCACCGTCGCCGTCCAGATGGACCACATCGCCGCAATCAAGATCGCCGGCGACAGCACCTTCGCCCTGATGCTGGAGGCGCAGCGCCGCGGTCACCGCCTGCTGCATTACACCCCCGACCGGCTGGCCCAGCGCGGCGCCAAGGTGTTTGCCACGGTGGAGCCGGTGACGGTGGCCGACGAGGCCGGCGCGCATTTCACCTTGGGCGCGGCCGAGCGCATCGACCTTGCCACCACTGACGTGGTGCTGCTGCGCCAGGATCCGCCCTTCGACATGAACTACGTGTCGACCACCCACATGCTGGAGCTGATCCATCCGCAGACGCTGGTGGTCAACGACCCGGCGCATGTGCGCAACGCCCCGGAAAAGCTGTTCGTCATGACCTTTCCGGAGCTGATGACCGACACGCTGATCACCCGCGACATCGCCGAGGTGAAGGCCTTCCGCAAGGAATTCGGCGACATCGTCGTCAAGCCGCTCTACGGCAACGGCGGGGCCGCCGTGTTCCGCGTCACCGCCGAGGACCAGAATTTCGGCTCGCTGATGGACCTCTTCACCACCATGTCGCGCGAGCCCTTCGTGGTGCAGCGCTACCTGCCGGCGGTGCGGGCGGGCGACAAGCGGATCATCCTCGTCGACGGCGAATTCGCCGGCGCCGTCAACCGCGTGCCCGCGCCCGACGACCTGCGCTCCAACATGATCCGCGGCGGCGCGGCCGAAACCACCGCCCTCACCGACCGCGAGGCCGAGATCTGCGCCGTCCTTGGCCCGGAGCTGAAGCGCCGCGGGCTGATCTTCGTCGGCATCGACGTGATCGGTGGCTTCCTCACCGAGATCAACGTCACCTCGCCCACCGGCCTGCGCGCGATCAAGCGGCTCGGCGGGCCGGACATCGCGGCGAAGATCTGGGACGCGATCGAGGACAAGCGCCGCCGCTGACGCCGAAACCGGAACGATATCCCCGCTTTGTTCCCTTCATGTTCTTGCGCTCGTGCATGGGTTGTGCGAGGGTAAGGCATTCGGTCAGCGGGGAGCGCCAGCCATGGTGTCGCGGGTCACGACGGTCGCCTTCCAGGGCGTGGACGCGGTGGACGTCGACGTCCAGGTGCATGTGGCGCCGGGAACGCCGATGTTCACCGTGGTCGGCTTGGCGGACAAGGCGGTGGCCGAAAGCCGCGAGCGGATCCGCGCCGCGCTGACGGCCTCCGGCCTCGCCCTGCCGGCCCGCCGCATCACGGTCAACCTCGCCCCGGCCGACCTGCCGAAGGAAGGCAGCCACTACGACCTGCCGATCGCCCTCGGGCTGATGGCCGCGATCGGCGCGATCCCGGCCGATGCGCTGGAGAGCTTCGTCGTGCTCGGTGAACTGGCCCTCGACGGCACCATTTCCGCGGTGGCCGGTGTCCTGCCGGCGGCGATCGCCGCCAATGCGAGGGGCAAGGGGCTGATCTGCCCGCTCGCCTCCGGCAGCGAGGCGGCCTGGGCCGACGGCGAGATGCCGATCCTCGCGCCGATGAGCCTCATTGCCGTCGCCAACCACTTCAAGGGCACCCAGGTTCTGGCCCGGCCGCAGCCGCGGCGCGGCGAGCCCGACGCGATCCTGCCGGATCTGGCCGACGTCAAGGGCCAGGAAACCGCCAAGCGGGCGCTGGAAATCGCGGCGGCCGGTGGCCACAACCTGCTGATGGTCGGCCCGCCCGGCTCCGGCAAGTCGATGCTGGCGCGGCGCCTGCCCTCGATCCTGCCGCGGCTGTCGCCGCGCGAACTGCTCGAGATCTCGATGATCGCCTCCATCGCCGGCTCGCTCGGCGACGGGCGCCTGTCCGATCGCCGCCCGTTCCGCGACCCGCATCATTCGGCCTCCATGGCCGCCCTCGTCGGCGGCGGCCTGCGGGCGAAACCCGGCGAGATCTCGCTGTCGCACAACGGCGTGCTGTTCCTCGACGAATTGCCCGAGTTCAATCCGGCGGTGCTCGACAGCCTGCGCCAGCCGATGGAAACCGGCGACGTGGTGATCGCCCGCGCCAACCACCGCGTCACCTATCCCGCCCGCTTCCAGCTGGTGGCGGCGATGAATCCCTGCCGCTGCGGCCTTGCCGGCACGCCGGGCTTCACCTGCCGGCGGGGCGACCGCTGCGCCGGCGACTATCAGGCGCGGCTCTCCGGGCCGCTGCTCGACCGCATCGACCTGCATGTGGAGCTTGCCGCCGTGTCGGCCGCCGACCTGCAACTGCCCGCGCCGGCCGAGACATCCGCCGATGTCGCCGTCCGCGTCGCCGCGGCCCGGGAGTTGCAGCGCGAGCGGTTCGTGGCGCTCGGGCTGCCGGGCCTTCGCACCAACGCCGATGCACCGGCGCGGGTGGTGGAGGACATCGCGCGGCCGGACCGCGCCGGCACCCAGCTGCTGCGCGACGCGTCGGAGGCCCTGCGCCTCTCGGCGCGGGCCTATCACCGGGTGCTCAAGGTCGCCCGCACGCTTGCCGACCTCGACGGAGCCGAAAGCGTCGGCCGCCTGCAGATCGCCGAAAGCCTTGCCTACCGGCCGGCCGGCGAGCGGGTCGCGGCGGCGGCCTGACGATCCTCCCGGCGGCCGGCCGAGCGCTTGCGCCCGGACAGCGCCACCCGGAGGGTCGAGGGTCCCCGCTCGGCCCGCGCCCGGCGCTGACGGATGCCACGGCCGACGGGTTCGCCGGCCCCCGGGCGGCCTCCCCGTGCCGTCGTGAAGACCGTCAGGGATGCCGTCGCGGGATGCCCGAAGAGGACTTTCCTGTTTTGGGAAGGGCCGACAACCGAATCTCAAGACACCCCGGTCATGCTGCACCGATCGGCGATCGCGGCGACAGGGTGTCGTCCGGGCGCCTCGCGCGAAGCCGCGCCTGCCCGCCGGACGATCCGTCCGGTGACGGCGTGCTTCCCCCTGCCGGTGCCCGATGACGGCGCCGCCACCGCGAGCAGTCGGGATCGGCATGACCAGGACGATGGACGAGCCCTCATCGGGTGGAGGCGCAGGCGGGGTGGCGGGACCGGACGGACGCGGCGGCGCCCTTGCGCCCACCCCCCGCCCGGAGGGATCGATCGGGCGCGACATGGCCCCGGCCGAGGCCTCCGCCCCGGCCGCGCCCGGCGTGACCGCCCCCGCCCTGGTCGCCAGCGCCGCCGCCGTGACCGCTCTGGCGGTGCTGATTGCCGCTTCGCTCGCTCGTCCCGATCTCGCGCCGCTGCTGGCGGCGCTTGCCTTCTTCGCCGGGTTGTCCGCCTGCGGCGCGGTGCTCGCCGGCGCTTGCCCGCCGCAGCGCCGACCTTGCCCGCTGGCGCGCCGCCGCCCGACTGTCCGCCGCCCAGATCGAGGCGCTCACCGACGAGGCCTGGGAAATCCGCGACCGGCAGGACCGGCTCGCGCGGATCGTCGAGGCGGCCGGCGACGTCGTGATCCAGCGCGACGGCGACGGGCGGATTCTCGCCGTCAACGACACTTTCTGCCGCCTGTTCGGGCTGGAGGGCGAGGCGACACGCGGGCGGCACGTGTTCGACGTGCTGGCGCCCGAGGCGGCCGACCTCGTCCGGGCGTCGTCCATTCCCGGCCGGCGCGACCTGCTGCCCGTCCAGGACATGCCGGTGGCGACGCCGCAGGGCCTGCGCTGGTTTTCCTGGACCGAAACCGCGCTTGCCGGCGACGGCGACGTGGTCGAGTGCATCGGCCGCGACGTCACCGACCGCAAGGCCACCGAAGCGGCGCTGTCGGTGGCCCGCGATCAGGCCGAGGCGGCGAGCGCGGCAAAGTCGCGGTTCCTCGCCATGGTCAGCCACGAGATCCGCACGCCGCTGAACGGCATCCTCGGCATGACCAACCTGTTGCAGCAGACGGCGCTCACCTCCGAGCAGACCACCTATGCCCGCGCGATCGAGACCTCCGGCGACGCGCTGCTGCTGCTGATCGACGACCTCCTCGACTTCTCGAAGATCGAGGCCGGCCGCATCGACCTCGTGGTTGCCCCGGCCTCGATCGGCGAGATCGTGGAATCGCTGGTCGAGCTGCTGGCGCCGCGGGCCCATGCCAAGGGCATCGAACTGGCCGCCTACATCGATCCGCGGCTGCCGGAGCAGCTGCTCGTCGACGCGGCGCGGCTGCGCCAGATCCTGTTCAACCTGGCCGGCAACGGCATCAAGTTCACGGCCGAGGGCGGTGTCGCCATCGAGGTGCTGTATCAGGACGCGGGCGGCGCGGCCGGCACCGCCGGCGTGCTGTTCCAGGTGCGCGACACCGGCATCGGCATCGACGAGGACGACAGCGACCGGATCTTCCGCGAGTTCGAGCAGGCCGATCCGGGGCCGGCGCGCAGCTACGGCGGCACCGGGCTCGGCCTCGCCATCGCCCGCCGGCTGGTGCAGCTGATGGGCGGCGACATCGCGCTCGATTCCGCGCCCGGCGCCGGCGCCTGCTTCTCCTTCTCCGTGCACCTGGCGCTCGCCGGCGCGCCGGTTCTGGCGCCGGCCAGCTTGCCCCCGGTCCCTGCCCGCACCGCCCTTGCCACGCCCGCGCCGATGCCCGTTCCGGCCTTCGCCTTTGCACCGCCACCGGGATCGGGCGCGCGCGCCCACCAGCGCCGCCTGCTGGATGCGCTGACGGGGGGAGGCCTGTCGGGCGTCTCCATCGCACGCGGCGGCGACATCGATCCGTCTCAGGATCCGCCCGCATCCGCGCTGTCGTCACCTGTCCATGCCAGGCCCGTCGAGCCGCTCGTGATGCCCATCCCTCTCGTGCGGATCTCGCCCGGACTTGGCGCGCCCGACGCCTCCCCCGCAGACGCCGGGGTGCCGCAGCCGGACGCGGCCGCCGCGCCGGCCGTGGATCAGCCCTTTGCCGGACGCCGGGTTGTGCTGGTGTCCCACGCCCTGATCGAAGGGCCGCTGGTGCTGCGCCGGCTGTTCGAGCGCGGCGCCGACGTGACGCTGCTGACCCAGCAGCAGATCGAGACCGGGCTGTCGGCGCAGTCCGGGGTCGACGTCGTGCTGGTGGATGCGGCGGCGGGCGATCCCATGGCCGCGATCGAGCGGATCCGGGCGATCGGCGACATGCCGGCCGGCATCCTGCTCGACCCGCTGCAGCGCTCCAGCCTGCCGGACCTGCTGGCCGCCGGCTACGGCGCTATCTGGTGAAGCCGGTGCGCTCCGCCTCGCTGGTGCGGACCCTGCGCACCCTGCTGGGCGAGACCGACTTTGCCGCCGCGGGCGGCAACGAGCCGATCCTCGCGCGCCCGGTCGAGGCGCCGCTGCGGCCGCTGCGGGTGCTTCTGTGCGACGACAACGAGATCAACGCCCTGCTCGGCCGCGGCCTTCTGGAAAAGCAGGGCCACAGCGTGGCGGTGGCCGGCGACGGGCGCCGCGCGCTGGCGCTGTGCGAGGAGCGCATGGCAGCCGGGGGCAGCTTCGACCTGATCCTCATGGACCTGCACATGCCGGAGATGGACGGCTTCGAAGCGGCGCGCCGGATCCGGGCGATGGAGCCGGCAGGCCTGCGGCCGACGCCGATCGTGGCGCTCACCGCCGACGTGATGCCGGAGACCCGGGCGCGCTGCGAGGGCGACCTCTTCGACGGCTGGCTGGCGAAACCGTTGCAACCCGATGCCTTGCGGGCGCTCGCCCAGCGCCTTTCGGCCGATTGATCCGCGCGGACGCGCGCGCTACAAGCGCCGCATGCCTCCGTGCCCAGCCTGGTGAGACCCATGAAGCTCGACAAGATCGAAGCCGCCGTCGCGGCCATTGCCCGCGGCGAACTCGTCGTCGTGGTGGACGACACCGACCGGGAGAACGAGGGCGACCTGATCATGGCCGCCTCGCGGGCGACCGCGGAAACCATGGCCTTCATGGTGCGCCACACCAGCGGCATCATCTGCGTGCCGATGACCGGCGAGCGCGCCGACCGGCTGAACCTGCCGCCGATGGTCGCCAACAATCTCGACCCGATGCGCACCGCCTTCACCGTCAGCGTCGACTACAAGGTCGGCATGACCACCGGCATTTCCGCCGACGAGCGGACCAACACGGTGCGGGCGCTGGCCAACGACAATGCGCAGGCCAGCGACTTCCTGCGCCCCGGCCACATCTTCCCGCTGATCGGCCGCGCCGGCGGCGTGCTGACCCGCTCCGGCCACACCGAGGCCGGCGTCGATCTCGCCCGGCTTGCCGGGCTGGAGCCGGTCGGCGTGCTGGCGAGGTGGTCAACGACGACGGCACGGTCAAGCGCCTGCCGGAGCTCCTCGCCTTTGCCAAGGAACACGGCCTGAAGATCATCACCATCGAGGATCTGATCGCCTACCGCGTGCGCACCGAGCGTTTCGTCACCCGCGCCGCGACCCAGCAGATGACGATCGGCGGCATGCGCGCCACGGTCCACGCCTACCAGACGCCCTTCGACCCGCTGCAGCACATCGTCGCCGTGTTCGGCGATGTCGGCAGCGGCGAGGACGTGTTCTGCCGCATCCACCGCGAGCAGCCCGCCCACGACCTGTTCGGCCGCGGCACCGGCGGCAGCTGGGTCGAGACCGCGGTGGCCGCGATCCGCGACAAGGCCGACGGCCGCGGCATCCTGATGTTCCTGCGCAATCCCGTCGCCGACGAACTGCTGGAGCCCAAGCAGGCGCCGGCGCCGATGGGCGACGGCAAGGATGGCGAGGGCCACGGCAGCGCGGTGCTGCGCATGAACCGCTGGCGCGAGGTCGGCGTCGGTGCGCAGATCCTGCGCGATCTCGGCGTGCAGTCGATCGCGGTGCTTGCCTCGCTCGAGCGCCAGTATGTCGGCCTCGGCGGTTTCGGCATCGAGATCAGCCGGACGGTGAAGCTGGACTGAGCGCCGGCTCGGACTGTCCGGCTGCCGAAGCGTCGAGTCGAGGGCCTGACCGGCCGGCCCCCGGTCGTCAGCCGGGAGCCGGCGTGCCGAATGGTCGGGCTTTCCGGACCGTGGCGCGCCGTCGAGGGTGCGCACCTCCCCGA
>NZ_MCRJ01000146.1 GCF_001720135.1 Methylobrevis pamukkalensis | reverse complement strand
CGCGCATCACGTCTTCCCGGAGCCGGAAATCAGCGGGCGATCCGGCCGGACAACACCGGGAACTCTTCTGAATAAGTATCAAGAGAAGACTATCCGTCTTGCATGGCCTGCGCAAGTGTTGGGTAGACTTGCCGCATGGCTGTGTGCGGATGAATGATCTGAACGCGCGCAGGTGGTTGCCAAGGGTGAGCTTGCAATGTCGTCTGGCCGTGTCGGTTATCGGGGAGCATGCGACTTCCGTTGGCGAGGAAGATGCGTCTCCCGGAGCAGGTCCCGGCCGCCACGCGCGCAAGGGGCGCCGTTGCGATCCTGACTTGACCCGCTTCACGCCCGCCCGATCACCGCCACATGCATCGGGCTGCGCAGGGCAAAGCCGATCCGCTCGTAGAGGGCGATGGCGGAGGTGTTGCTGGCATAGGCGTGGAGGAAGGGCACCTCGCCGGCGGCCGAGATCCGGCCGGCAACATGGAGCAACATGCGCCTGCCGAGGCCCTCGCCGCGAAACTCGGGATGGGTGCAGAGCCCGCTGAGTTCGGTGTGGCCCGGGGCCTTCAGCCGCTCGCCGGCCATCGCCACCAGTCGCCCGTTGCGGCGGATGCCCCAGAAGCGGCCAAGCTCCTGGGAGCGGAGGGAGAAGGGACCGGGTTTCGTCAGCAGCGCGAGTTCCAGCATCTCGGCGGCATCGTCCGGACCGAGCGGCATGATCTCGCTGTCGTCCACCGGGGCGAAGGGACGCATTGCCACCATCTGCACCGCGTCGGCGGTGGTGGTGGCGGCAAGATCGGCGGGCAGGCGGATTGGGTCCGCCTGCAGCAGGATCTGGGTTTCGCCCGGTCGCAACAGGCGGGCGAGGGCGGCAAGGCTGTCCGGCGCGTCGTCGCGGCTGGCGGCAAAGGGGCTGACGTCGGGCGGATAGCGCCGGGCCAGGTCGCCGCCTTCGGCAAGGGCGGCGTGGCGGGTGCCGAGCGCCGTGAAGATCGGCCGGTCCAGCGGGTGGGGCAGGTGGTTTGCCGGCGAACCATTCACGGTGCTGTCCTTGATGGCGGGGCGTTCGTGCGCCGTGGCCGGCGAGGTGTTGCGGGGGCGCTCCCCGAGCGGACGCTGCGAGAGACCCTCTTCCAGAGCGGTGATCTGGGCAAGCAGCGGACCGGCGACATCCTCGCACAGATCCGCGACCGCCGCGTCGATCCGCGGCCAGGCCTCGGCCTTTGCGGTCTCGACCAGTTGCCGGCCGGTCTTCGTCAGGGAGGCGATGCGGCGGCGGCTGTCGTCCGGCGAGGTTGTGATCGCGACCAGCCCGAGGGCCGCGAGCTGGCCGAGCGCACGGGTCGCGCCGGGCTGGCTGATGCCAAGGGCGCTGGCGATCTCGCCGACGCCGGAGGGGCCGAGGCGGTCGAGCGCGGCGAGGAACGGCTGCTGGGCGGCGCTCACCGTGATCCCCGCCTCCGCGAAGATGGCATCCGCGCCGGCCTGCAGCCGTTCGCCCAGCCGCTTCAGCCGCGTGCCGAGGGCGAGATAGCCGAGGTGGCGGACGAGATCATCGGACATGTCGGGTGCTCCTGAACGTATAGCAAGATATATAACGCTGCATGCAAATCTGCAATCGACGAACCGGATGCCGGAGGCGACAGGTGTTCGACAGGCGGGAGCGGCTATCCCTCGGTCATGGCCCGAGGCCGGGCCGACAGCCGAGGACACTTCCCATGACCCTGAAGTTGAAACTCATTGCCGCCGCCCTGCTCGCCCTTGCCCCCACCGCCGCGCTTGCCGACGCCGACTGCACGGCGGAGCCGAAGGAGAAGTGGATGAGCGAGGCGGCGATGAAGGCGAAGATCGATGCGCTCGGCTACAAGGTGAAGACCTTCCAGGTGTCCGGCAGCTGCTACGAGATCTACGGCTGGACGAAGGAGGGCAAGCGCGCCGAGGTCTATTTCAATCCGGTCTCCGGCGAGATCGTGAAATCCGAGATCGAGTGATGACCGGCGCCGACCTCGAGATCGGCAGGGGGGAGGGCGCGCAGCCCTCCTCCGGCCGCGTCCGCGCCACCGCTCCGGCGGCGGGGGCGCCGACGGGCAGCGTCAAGGTCTGGGATCCGGTGGTGCGCCTGTTCCACTGGACCGTGGTCGCCGGCTGCCTCCTCAACCTGTTCATCCTGGAGGAGGGCAAGTCTGCGCACCGTATCACCGGCTACGTGATCCTCGGCGCGCTGGCGATCCGTCTGGTCTGGGGTTTCATCGGCAGCCGACACGCCCGTTTTGCCGACTTCTTCCCGACCCGCCGCCGGCTTTCCGGCCATGTCTGGGAACTGATGGCGGGGCAGGAGGTGCGCCGCCTCGGCCATCCGCCGCTGGCCTCGGTGATGCTGCTGACGCTGATGGCGCTTCTGGCGGTCACCGGCCTCACCGGCTGGATGACCACGCTCGACGCCTTCTGGGGCGAGACATGGCTGGAGACGTTGCACGAGGTCTTCGCCAACGCCATCATGGTCCTGGCGTTCGTCCATGCCGGCGCGGCGATCGTCCAGAGCGTCAGGCACCGCGAGAATCTGGTCTGGGCCATGGTCACGGGGCGCAAGCGGGCATGAGACTTCTGCTGATCGAGGACAGCGCCCGCCTGCGCGATCTGGTCTGCGAGGCGATCCGCGACGTCGGCTGGCGCATCGACGCCTTCGCGACGGCGGAGGAGGGCGAGCTGGCGCTGGCAGCCGCCGACTACGACGTGCTGCTGCTCGATCTCGGCCTGCCCGACGAGGACGGCCTTGCGCTGCTGCGCCGCCTGCGCCGGGACGGACGGCAGATCCCGGTGCTCGTGGTGACCGCCAGAAGCGCCGTCGACGAGCGGATCGCCGGCCTCGATGCCGGCGCTGACGACTATCTCCTCAAGCCGTTCAACAACCGCGAACTGCTGGCCCGGGTGCGCGCGCTGCTGCGGCGCGCGCCGACCACGCTGCTGCCGGTGCTCGAATTCGCCCATCTCAGCTTCGATCTCGCCAGCCGCAGCGTGCGCTGCGACGGCCGCGAGCTGGTCCTGGCCCCGGCCGAGCGGACGATGCTGGAACTGCTGCTGCGCGAGGCCGGCCGCGTGGTGCCCAAACGCCGGCTCGAACATGCCTTCTCGGAATTCGGCGACGAACGCAGCCCCAATGCGGTGGAGCTTGTGGTCTCGCGGCTGCGCAAGCGGCTGGAGGGCCAGCCCACCGGCGTCGCGATCGAGACCGTGCGCGGCGTCGGCTATCTGCTGCGGGACGTGGAGGCATGAAGGCCCCCGGCGCGCCGCTCGGCTCGATTCTCGCCCGCCGGATCGCCTTCTTCGCGATCCTGGCAATGATCGTGCAGCTCGCCGTCGTCGTCTCCGACTATTACTGGAACGACGACGAGCTTTCCCGCCTGTTCGTGGAGCGGGAGACCGAGGGCCTTGCGGCGGGCCTTGGCAATGGCAGCTTCAGGCTGCCGGATCGTTACGCAGGACGCTATGGCGCGCCCGGGCGCGGCTATGCGGCCCGGGTCCGGGCCAGCGACGGTCCGGTGCTGTTTTCCTCCTGCGACCACGAATGCGAGGAGCATTTCCTGCCCCTCGACCTCCGGCCGCCGACCTTCTGGCTCCGCACCATCACCCCCGGCAAGCCGCTGACGCTGGCCGGCGGACGGTCCTTCACCGTGGACGGTCATGCGGTGCTGGTCGAGGTGGTGACCCTCGGCGATCCGGATGACGTGGTGTCCGACGTGCTGCTGCACGAGATCGTCGACCACATGATCGTGCCGATGGGCCTGCTCCTTCTGCTGGTCCTCGGCGGTACGCTGCTGTCGGTGCGCCAGGCGCTGATGCCGGTGCGGGCGGCGGCGCTTGCGGCCGACGCGATCGATCCGCTGGATCAGCGCTCCAAGCTGCCGACCGAGGGCATGCCGCGCGAGATCGCCCATCTGGCCGACGCGGTGAACCGGGCGTTCGCGCGGATCGGCGAGCTGATGCGCTCGCAGCGCCTGCTCACCTCCGGCATCGCCCACGAGGTGCGCACGCCGCTGGCGGCGGTGCAGCTCGAACTCGGGCACATCGACCATCCGCGCGCCCGCAAGGCGGAGGCCGACATCGAGGAGCTTGCGCGATTCGTGCAGCAGCTGACCGCGCTGGCGCGGCTGGAAAGCTTCGACCATGCCGCCTTCACCCCGGTCGATCTCGGCGATCTTGCCACCGAGGTGGTGGAGACGCTGGCGCCCTGGGTCTACGACAGCGGCCACTCGCTGGCGCTGGAGGTTTCGGCCAGCCGGTCGGTGCCGGCGGTGGCCCCGCTGCTGAAGGACGCGGTGCGCAATCTGGTGGAGAACGCCGTGCGGCATGCGGCCGCCCGCCGGGCGATCGTGGTCCGGGTCACGGCGGCCGTCATCGAGGTCGAGGATGACGGCGCCGCGGGCGACGGTGTCGTCGCGCGCGCCAGTCCGGCGACGGCCACCACCGGTGGGCTGGGCATCGGGCTGCGGATCGTCCAGCGGATCGCGCTGCTGCACCGGGCAAGGTTCGCCGCGGCGCCGACGGCCACCGGCTTCCTCGCGCGTCTCGAATTCGGCGATGCGCCGGGCGATGTTGCCCCGCAGCAGAAAATCGCGTCTGATGCCAGAGACCATTCCGGCAGCGCCTGACGCGGACGGGTGTCCGGCCGGCGCCCTTCCCGCCTGATCGAGGGACCATGAGCGAGACCAGTTCCGATTTCCTGCCGATTTCCGGCTTCGTGCTGCCGCGCTTTGCCGGGCTGCCGACCTTCATGCGCCTGCCGGCCGTGGATTTCGGCTCGCCGCTGTTTCCCCGGGTCGATATCGGCCTGATCGGCGTGCCCTTCGCGCCGGCACCACCAACCGCCCCGCGCCCGCCACGGGCCGCGCCAGCTGCGCGATCTCTCCACCATGATCCGGATGCTGCATCCGGTGACGGGCTTTTCGCCCTTCACCACGGTCAACTGCGCCGATCTCGGCGACAGCCCGGTCAATCCGGCCGACGTCGGCGATTCGCTGACCCGGATCACCGACTTCTACGACCGTGTCGTCTCGGCCGGCATCACCCCGATGAGCGCGGGCGGCGACCATCTCGTCTCGCTGCCGATCCTGCGGTCGCTGCGCAAGCGCTTCGGCGGGCCGCTGGCGATGATCCACTTCGATTCGCACACCGATCTCTACGACAGCTATTTCGGCGGCTTCCGCTACACCCACGGCACGCCCTTCCGGCGCGCGATCGAGGAGGGGCTGCTCGATCCGACGAAGATCGTGCAGATCGGCCTGCGCGGCACCCAGTATGACGGCGAGGACATGGCCTTCGCCCGCGACGTCGGGGTGCGCACCGTGATGATCGAGGAGCTGATGGAGCGCGGGCCGGCGGCGGTGATGGCCGAGGCGCGGGCGATCGTCGGCACGGCGCCGACCTACTGCTCCTTCGACATCGACTTCATCGACCCGGCGTTTGCGCCGGGCACCGGCACGCCGGAAATCGGCGGGCCGACCACCTTCGCGGCGCAGCAATGCGTGCGCGGCCTCGAGGGCGTCGATCTCGTCGGCGCCGACCTTGTCGAGGTCTCGCCGCCGTTCGACACTTCGGGCGGGACCGCCTGGGTGGGCGTGTCGATGATCTTCGAGATCCTGTGCCCGCTGGCGGCGGCGGTGCGGCGGCGCAAGCCGGCCTGATCAACAGTCCTGGATCAGCCGCCCTCGATCGTGCCGGCCGCGGCGAGGGTGGCGGGGGTGCCGTTGACCAGCGCGTCGATGCGGGCCCGTTCGGATTCGAAGCTGGCCAGCGCCTCGCCTTCGAGCGTCTTGCCCTCCGGCAGGCGGATGCGCATCGGGTCGACCTGGCGGTCGTTGACGAGGATCTCGAAGTGGAGATGCGGCCCGGTGGAGAGGCCCGTCGACCCGACATAGCCGATCACCTGGCCCTGGCGGACCCGCGCGCCCTTCTTCATGCCCTTGGCAAAGCCGGTCATGTGGGCGTAGGCGGTGGCATAGCCGTTGCTGTGGCGCACTTCGATGTAGTTGCCGTAGCCGGACATCCAGCCCGCCTTGATGATCTCGCCGTCGCCCGACGACATGATCGGCGTGCCGCGCGGCGCCGACCAGTCGACGCCGGTGTGCATGCGGGCATAGCCCAGCAGCGGATGGCGCTGCATGCCGAAGCCGCGGCGGAAGGTGCCGACCGACATCGGCTTGCGCATCAGGAACTTCTGCGCGTTCTTGCCGGCCTTGTCATAGTAGTCGACGGTGCCGTCGTCCGGGTCGCGGAAGCGGTAGTAGCGCCGCTCCTCGCCGCCGATGGTGATGCCCACATAGACGATCTCCGAGGCGTCCGGCGTCTCGAGCCCGTCTTCGGACAGCGAATAGAGCAGGTCCAGCGAATCGCCCGGATTGACCCGCGAGTGAAGTCGACGTCATAGGAGATGACGTGGACGAGGTCGTCGATCAGCCGGGGCGACACGTCGTTGGCCAGCGCGGTCTGGTAGAGGCTCGGATAGAGCCGCGGGCGCTTGGCGGCGGCGGTCGGCCGGCCGCCGTCGGCAAGCGCGGGGGCAGCCGCCGGCTCCTGGGCCGGCACATAGGCTTGCTGGTCGGAGAGCGCGACCGTCGCCACATGCTCGGTGCCGCGGTAGATCGACACCGATACCGGCTGGTAGCGGCCCGTGCCGTCGTTGGCCGGTCCCAGCGCGATCCGCAGCTTCTCGCCCGGGGCGACGCCGGCAATGCTGAAATCGTCGCGGAAGGTGCTGTCGATTTCCAGCGCCTCGTCGTCGGTCGCCTCGTTGTCGATCAGCAGGCTTTCCAGCGTGTCGCCGCGCTGGACGTCGATCAGCTTCTCCTCGCGGTAGTCGCTGCGCTCGGGCAGATCGTCGGTCTTCGGCACGAAGGAGACATTCTCGGGGATGATGCGCACGCCGAGCTCGTCGAGCGAATTGCGTTCGGCAAAGCCGAAGTCGAAACGCGAGGGATCGACCAGCGGCAGCGCGGCGACCTCGACCGTCGCGCCGGTGAGGAAGCGGGCCTGCTCGCGCACCATTGCCTCGGTCGCGGCTTCCGGCATGGGCGTCACCGCCGCCAGGGTCCGGTCGTCGACGGGGAAGTCGACCACCTTGACCACCATCTCGCTCTCGACGTCGGCGCCGTAGAGCGTGTCGTTCATCGCGGTGTCGGCGGTCGAGGCGTTGGCCTCGGCGAAGATCCGCAGCGGATCGAAGGCCGGGATGTCGTCCACCACCGCATCGCCGGAGGTGACCAGCGGGGTGGTGACCCGCGCAAACGGGCGCATGCGGATGATGTCGCGCTCGCCGTCGCGGGAGATGGTGCCGAGGCGCAGGATGCGGCGGGTTTCGCTGGCATCCTCGCCGCTCAGGGGAAAGTCCGCCTTGGCGACGTTGCCGGGCGCTGCGGCGGCGGGGGCCAGCGCCAGCGGCGCGGTGCCGGCACGCACCACCGAGGGGCGGCCGTCGAGCGCCGCATAGAGCGCGCCGGACATCAGGCATGTGGACGCGAGGGCCGCGAGCACGGTGCTCGTCAGCCAGCGGATCGAGATGCGGTGCCGGTCGGGCGGCGCGTTGCGCGCGTCGCGGGTGCGCAGCGGCGGCTCGTCCCCAAGGTCGATGGCGATGTGAGCGAGGTCGGTGCGGACCGCGTTCATCGGTGACGTCTCTCCCCCGTTTCGGTCCTCGGCCGCTGCGAAAGCCGCAGCTCGCGCGCGCCGTTCCGTCTCGTGGTGCCCGAATGCCGGCCGGACGACCCGATGGTGGCCGCTCGGGCCGGTTCCTCAGGGGAGCCCGACCCGGCGACGGCGAGAAGGTGCGGGTTGCGGGGCGCCAAGTCAACGCTGCGTCCCGCCCTCCCGCTTCATCGCAGGAATGCGGCTGCAATACGGCGGGGCGTGGGAAAGCGGGCGCTCTCCCGTGTGTACGCGTGCGCGGCGCGTGCTGTCAGCGCGGCCGGGTCGATGCACGAGCTCGATGCACGAGGCTCCGGTCCGATTGCGGGACGCGCAGGACGGGAGAGCACGGAGACGGGAGGGAGGAAGGGAGGAAGGGAGGAAGGGAGGAAGG
>NZ_MCRJ01000145.1 GCF_001720135.1 Methylobrevis pamukkalensis | reverse complement strand
CTTGATCGGCGTTGACAGATGCCGAGGCGGCGCGTTCTCAAGGCTTTGTCGAGGGTGCCTCCCCGAGGCTTTCCACATCAAAAATGCGGCATCGGCCAGACAATGCGCATTGCATGGATTTTGCTCCCGTGGCGGCAGGCGATTCGGCCTGCGGGACGATCGGGCGCACCCGCAATGCCACGACCCGGACTCGATTTTCACGCCCGCCTCTGGTCAAGTCCCCTCCCCGGGAGACGGAGCAGACCCATGGCCGAAATGGAAACCGAGAGCGCGGCAGGCATCGCGACGACGATCGAGGAGGCCGTGGGCTGGATCGTGATCACCAACCCGAAGCGGCACAACGCCATGTCGATGCGGATGTGGCTGGACGTGCCGGGCGCGATCGCCCGGCTGGAGGCCGATCCGGCGGTGCGGGTGATCGTGCTGCGCGGGGCCGGCAGCGAGGCCTTCGTCTCCGGCGCGGACATTTCCGAGTTCGGCACCGTCCGCCGCGACGCCGAGAGCTCCCGGGCCTACGAGGCCGCCAACATCGATGCCTTCGCCGCCATCCGCACCGCGGCAAAGCCCACCGTCGCGATGATCCGTGGCTTCTGCATGGGCGGCGGCATGGGTCTGGCCGCCGCCTGCGACATCCGCATCGGCGCCGGCGACGGCGCGTTCGCGATTCCCGCCGCCCGGCTCGGCCTTGCCTATCCGCCCGAAGCGATCGGCGATTTCGTGCGCCTGATCGGCGCCGCGCGCACCAAGGACCTCATCTTCACCGCCCGCCGCTTCGACGCCGCCGAAGCCCGAGCCCTCGGCTTTCTCGACCATCTGGTGGAGCCCGACCAGATCGAGGCCTTCACCCGCGACTATGCGGCGACAGTCGCCGGCCTCGCCCCGCTGACCCAGCAGGCCGCCAAGCGGCCGTGGCGGCCGTTACCGCCGCCCCCGGCGAACCGGCCTGGACCCGGGCCGAGGCCCTCGCCGCCCTTTGCTTCGACAGCGCCGACTATGCCGAAGGCCGCGCCGCCTTTGCCGAGAAGCGCAAGCCGGCATTCAGCGGAACCTGATCTTCAGCGCACGATCGAGCCGCTCCCGGACGCGGGCCCGGTCCCGGAACCACGCCCTTTCCGGCGCGTTGCAGACGTGTGTCCTGGCCCGATCGAACGGGCCGGGGCCTGCCCTCCCGCGAAAAGCGCGCTTGCCGTGCGGGAGTACGCCACCGATATTGAAAACAAAGACGATATTCGATCCCGAAATCGTGGACCGCAACGGAGGGAACGCAATGCCCATCGACGCCCATCAACTCAAGGCCGCACGCGCCATGCTCGGCTGGACCGCCGATGACCTTGCCACCCGCGCCCGGATCAGCGCGTCTGATGTGACGAATTTCGAGGACGGCGCCTTTCCCGGCACGGAAATCGTCGAGCGGGTCGCCGCTGCCATCGAGGCGGCCGGAATCGTCCTCCTCGCCGAGGATGAGGGCATGGGCGCGGGACTGCGGTTCCGTCGTCCCTCGGGCCAGCCGGATGAAGGCCTGAAACCCGAGGAACTCAATTCCGCCAACGACGGCTGACGCCGCGGCCGGCGCCGCGCGCCAGCCGCCGCTGGGTGGTTCAGTCGATGACGATGCGCGGCGCACGGCGCGCGCCCGCTTCCCTGCCCTCGAGCGCCTTGACGATCTCGGCGGCGATGCCCGCATAGATGCCCGCATGGACACCGCCCGGCTCCGCGATGGCGACGGGCGTTCCGGCGTCCGAATTTTCCCGGATCGACATGTGCAGCGGCACCTCGCCGAGGAAGGGAACGCCGAGGCGCTCGGCCTCCTTGCGGGCGCCGCCATGGCCGAAGATGTCGTGGCGGCCACCGCAGTCGGGGCAGAGGAAATAGCTCATGTTCTCGACGATGCCGAGCACCGGCACCTCGACCTTGCGGAACATGTTGAGGCCCTTGCGGGCGTCGAGCAGGGCCAGATCCTGCGGCGTGGAGACGATCACCGCGCCGGCGAGCGGCACCTGCTGGGCCATGGTCAGCTGGGCATCGCCGGTGCCGGGCGGCATGTCGACGACCAGCACGTCGAGATCGCCCCAGGCGACCTCGCGCAGCATCTGCGACAGGGCCGACATCACCATCGGTCCGCGCCAGATCATCGGCGTCTCTTCCTCCACGAGGAAGCCCATCGACATGACCTTCAGCCCGTGGCCCTCCATCGGCTTCATCGTGCGACCGGAGATGATCTCGGGCCGCCCCGACAGGCCGAGCAGGCGCGGCAGCGACGGACCGTAGATGTCCGCGTCGAGGATGCCGACCGACAGGCCGAGCGCCTTCAGGCCGACCGCGATGTTGACCGCCGTCGTCGACTTGCCGACGCCGCCCTTGCCCGACGCGACAGCGACGATGTGCCGGACGCCCGGCACCGCCGGCTTCTGCGGCGTCACGCCCCTGGTCTGCGCCGGCGGCTGGCCGGCAGGCGCGTGGCTGTGGCCTGCATGCGAATGACCGGCATGGCTGTGGCCGGCGTGGGAATGACCATTGCCGTTGCCGCCCGGCGCGGGACGCGGCACCGGCTGGGCCGGTGCGGAGCCGGCGCGGCGCTCGGCCGTGAGCATCACGGTTGCCTTCTCGACACCGGGGATGGAGCGGACGACCTTCTCTGCCGCCGCCCGCATCATCTCCAGGTCGCGGGCGCGCTCGGCCGGAACGGTCAGGGAGAACATCACCTTGCCGCCGGCAATGAAGATGTCGGAGACGATCCCGAGGCTGACGACGTCGGTTCGGCCGTCCGGCCCGGTCACCTTCGACAACCGTGCCAGAACATCTTCCCTCGTTACGGCCATGCGTTCCACTCCACCCGTTCGCGCGCCGCCGCGGCGGCCGCCCTTCGTTTCGTACCTGCCCACATAGGGACAATCGGCCGGCGCGCCAAGCCCGGATCCCCTCGGGGGCCGACGGCCGGCGCTTTCAGTCGCACATGAGAGGGACCGTTTGCCGCAGGCGTCGATCCGTCAATTGCCATGGACGACTTTCTCTATATCTTCTCGCTTGCGAATTTCTTCGCCGCGCGCGCAGAAGTCCGCCGCAAGCTCGTTCCGGGTTCACCTCCTTCCGCACCCCGCAGCCTGTCCGGCGCGGGCGGGCGGAACGTCGATCGGGCGCGATCCCCTGCCGCGAACCTCACCGCGGGGACGATCGCGTGGGACACCCTGCGGGAGAGCCGCAGGGGCAAGATCCGGTGGTCAGCCGAAGGCGCCACACCGTTCAGACGCCGTTCACGGCGGAACAGGATAATCATCGCCATGTTCCTGCCCGTCGGTTGCAGCGGCCGTTTGGAACTAATAAAAACTGATGGCCGGCGCTCGTCGTCCGGTCGAGGAACGACAAGGATAGCATGATGAGGAAGTCTCTGGTTCTGGCCGTTGCGGCCTTCGCCCTCTCCGCCACGGGCGCCCTTGCCGCCGGCGATGCTGCCAAGGGCGAGAAGGTGTTCAAGAAATGCGCCGCGTGCCATGCGGTCGCGAGAACGCCAAGAACAAGGTCGGCCCGGTGCTGAACGGCGTCATGGGCTCGGTGATCGGCGCCCATCCGGAAGATTACAACTTCTCGGCCGCCCTGAAGGCGAAGGGCGAATCCGGCGAGACCTGGAACGAGGAAAACATGGCCGCCTGGCTGAAGAGCCCGAAGGACTTCGCCAAGGGCACCAAGATGGCCTTCGCCGGCCTGAAGAAGGAAGAGGAGATCGCCGACGTGATCGCCTACCTCTCGACCTTCACCAAGTAATCAGCCGATCATCTGATCGTCGCATGACCTCGAACCGGGCCAAGTGGCCCGGTTTTTCTTTGTGCGGTGGTCACGTCGCTCACGCCGCGCCCGGCCCGAACATCTCGGCGACGATCGAGCGATACCAGTCGTCGCTTTCGCCCACGGCCCGGCGGCGCACGGCCGCATCCTCGCCCGGCGCGCTGACGAAGGAGGCGACCGAGGTGATCTTGCCCTCCTTCGGCATGTAGCGCCCGCCGACCTTCACCGCGTCCTCGGCGCCGATCCGGCTCCAGCAGGTGTTGAACAGGAACGGCTCGATCCTTGGCGCGCCGAGCAGGTCGGCCGCGATCGCCATCGCCGCCACCCGCGCCTGGCTGTTGGCCGAAAAGGCCGATTTCGGCATGTCGCCGGCCGCCGCCGCATCGCCGATCACGAACACCGCCTCGTCCAGCGCCGAGCGCATCGTTTCCGGATCGACCGGACACCAGCCGGTCTCGGGGTCGGCAAGGTCCCATTCGCGCGCCGTCACCCCGGCCCGCTGCGCCGGGATGATGTTGACGAGCGTGCCGGTGAACAGGTCGAGGTCGGTCGCCACCGTCTTGGTGACCGGGTCGACCAGCTCGATGCCGCCATGAACCGACGGCGGCAGCCATTCGATCATGCCCGGATAGAGCGCCTGCCAGCCCTCCATGAACAGCGCCTGCTTGGAGAACTTCTCCTTGGCATCGAGGATGACGATGCGCGCGCCGCCCCGGCCGGAGGACTTCAGGGCATGGGCCATCATCGAGGCGCGCTCGTAGGGACCGGGCGGGCACTTGTAGGGATCGGGCGGCGCGACGATCACCACGGCCTCGCCGTCCTTCACCGCGTCGAGCTGCTGGCGCAGCAGCCGCGTCTGCGGGCCGGCCTTCCAGGCATGCGGCATCAGCTTGGCCGCCTGCGGATTGTAGCCGGGCACCTGCTCGTAGAGGAGATCGACGCCAGGCGCGACCACGAGCCGGTCGTAGTCGAGCCGGGTGCGGGAGATCAGCGTGATCACCTTCTCCGACCGGTTGGCCAGAAGCGCCCGCTCGTGAATCACCTCGATGCCGAAGTCGGCCAGCCCCGAATAACTGTGGCGCAGAGATTCGAAGTCGCGCAGGCCGGCGAGATACATGTTGGAGCCGAAGCAGGTGGTGTAGAGCTCGTTTTCCTCCACCAGCGTGATCTCGAAGGCGTCCGGATGGGCCTGAGCCAGCGTGAGCGCCACGGTCGCGCCCGCCGGGCCGCCGCCGACGATCACCACCTTCGGCCGGATCTGCGCCCGCAGCAGCGTCGGCGCGGCCAGAAGCCCGGCGCCTGCGCCACCGGCCACCTTCAGCAGTCTGCGACGGTCGAGATTCATGGGCGCGCCTCCCCTGCGATCGGCTCGGCGTGAGCGAAGAGGTCGGCGAGACCGTCGATGGCGTCGTCGTCGAGGCCGCCGGCAACCGCATTCATGATCGGGTTGACGCGGCTCCCGTCGCGCCAGGCGCGCAGGGCGGCGGCGGTCTCGGGCGCGGGGCGTCCGGCAAGGGCGGGTATGGTGATGCTGCTGCCGTGGCAGGCGTTGCAGGTGCCGGCAAGATAGGTGAGGCGGGTCGATTCCCGCTCGTCCGCGGCCGCAGCCCCGCACAGGCACATGAGCAGCGCGGCGGCGAGCGCCGCGCGCAAAGGCTTTGCCATGATCCCCTCCCTCCCTCACGACCCGCCTTGTTGCCGGCAGGTTCCGTCGTCGTCGAGCCATGGAACCCGCCGAGCCTAATGGCTTTCCGGACGACAGGGAACTTGTTCCCGGTCGCGGCGCCCTGCCCGCGCGAAGATACCGCAGGCGGCACGCCAGCTCCTCAGGTCACGGTCACCATGGCCTCCGCCGTGATCGTGCTGCCGTCGTCGTCGAACCAGACGAAGCCGAGCGTGCCGCTGCGGGCCAGTTGCAGCGAGAATTCCAGGAACGGATTGGCCGACATCGCCGGGCCGAGGTCGCAGGCGAACACCTCCTCGCCCTCGAAGCTGCAGGCAAAGCGGTGGAGAATGCGCCGCGGCACAACGGCGCCGCCGGCATCGCGGCGAAACCCCGATTCCATCGGATGGCTGACGAGGGTGCGGACCTCGAAGGCCTCGCCCGCCCGCACGCGGGCCGGAACCTTGACGCGGGCCGTCATCGGCGCGCTCCCGGCACGGGCTCGCGGTTCATCATGCACGTCGCAGCCGCCGACGGTGACGGCAACCTCCCGGTCGGCGCGCAACACGCGTCCGTCGCTGAGCCGGGCCAGCGCGGTGATCGTCTGGGACCGCGCCAGCCGGACGCGGGTCTCGACCCTCGGCACGCCGGTGAACGCGGAAAAGGTGAAGGACGCCGTGCGCACCCGCGGATTGTCCGGCGCAAGCAGCAGGATCTGCGCGAGGCGAACGCCGCCGGCGAGCGATCCGTCCAGCGCGATCTCGACCGGGACGTTGTAGCCGTCCTCGACGAGCGCCTCGACCCGCAGTGCGAGCCCCTGCCGCTGCACGGCAGCGTCCCCTGCGAAACCGGCGATTTCCTCCTCGAGCGTCGGTCCCTCGATCCGCGCCGCCGCCGGACCCGGGCGGATGACGCACAACGCCATGCCTCCGGCCGCAACCGCAAGGGCGCCTCGCCGACTGAGGCCGTCGCCCGTATGCATGCCGCACCTCCCGTTGGTCTCCTTGCGCCAAGGCTAGCAGCCGGCCTCGCGGCTGAAAACGGCCTCAACCGAACGTGATGGGGCAAGCCGAGGCCCGCGGGCTGCCGCCCTCATGCGAACGTGAACGAACCCGGGTCGATCTTTGCGCGTCTCCCGTTCATAAGACCTCCGTATCAATTGCCGGCAGCCATCCCGCCCATGCTTGTTCCGCTGATCATCGCCTGCGCCCTGTTCATGGAGAATCTCGACAGCTCCGTCGTCGCGACGTCGCTGCCGGCGATCGCCGCCGACCTCGGGGTCGATCCGATCGCGCTCAAGCTGGCCTTCACCTCCTACCTGCTGTCGATCGCCGTGTTCACGCCGATCTCGGGCTGGTGCGCCGACCGCTTCGGCACGCGGCTGGTGTTTCGCGGCGCGATCGTGATCTTCACGCTGGGCTCGATCCTGTGCGGCCTCGTCGGCTCGCTGGAGGGCTTCGTCGCCGCCCGTATCGTGCAGGGGCTTGGCGGGGCAATGATGGTGCCGGTCGGCCGGCTGGTGCTGCTGCGCTCGGTGGAGCGGTCGGACTATGTGCGCGCCCTGTCCTGGCTGACCATTCCCGGCCTGCTCGGCCCGGTGATGGGCCCGCCGCTCGGCGGCTTCATCACCACCTATTTCGACTGGCGCTACATCTTCTGGGTCAACGTGCCGATCGGCATCATCGGCTTCATCCTCGTCTCGATCCACATCGCCGACTTCCGGGACGACGACGTCCGCCGGCTCGACCGCAAGGGCTTCCTTCTCTCCGGCCTCGGTCTGGCCGGTCTGGTGTTCGGTCTGGCCGCCAGCGGCATCGGCCTGCTGTCGGCGGAGATCGAGACGGCGCTGATCGTCGGCGGCGCCCTGTTCCTCGGGGCCTATCTCCATCATGCGCTCACGACGCCGGACCCGCTGATCGACCTCCGGCTGCTGAAGATCGTCAGCTTCCGCACCGCCGTCCTCGGCGGCCTCCTGTTCAGGATCGGCATCGGCGCCCTGCCCTTCCTGCTGCCGCTGATGCTGCAGATCGGCTTCGGCCTCAGCGCCTTCCAGAGCGGCGTGCTCACCTTCGCCTCGGCTGCGGGCGCCATGGCGATGAAATTCGCCGCGCCCCCGGTGCTGCGCCGCTACGGCTTCCGCACGGTGCTGCTCGTCAACGCCCTGCTCAGCGCAGGCTTCATCGCCGTCTGCGGCCTGTTCACGCCGGCCACCCCCGGCGCGGTCGTGTTCACGATGCTGCTGGTCGGCGGCTTCTTCCGGTCGCTGCAATTCACCGCCTTCAACGCCCTCGGCTTTGCCGACGTGCCCCGCGAGAAGATGAGCCAGGCAACCAGCTTCTCGTCGGTGATGCAGCAGCTGTCGGTGGCGCTCGGGGTTTCGGTTGCGGCCTTCGTGCTCAGCCTTGGCCGCGAGGCGCGCGGCGGCGGCGAGCTCGCGCTCGGCGACTTCCACCTCGCCTTCTACGTGGTGGCCGGCATCAGCGCGCTGTCGATGCTGGTGGCGCTGTTCCTGCCGCGCAACGCCGGCGCGGAGGTCTCCGGCCATCGGCGGGCCGGACTTGTCGTGACGGAGAAGGAACAGGCCCCGCAGGCGGTGGACTGACGCTGGGCGGTATTTATGGTTGCAAAACTCGAAAAAA
>NZ_MCRJ01000144.1 GCF_001720135.1 Methylobrevis pamukkalensis | reverse complement strand
CGAACGCGGGAACCCAGCGGTCGGCAAGGGGAAGGTCAAGCAATCGGAGCAGCGGAGGCCCTTCTGGCCCCTACCACGCCCCTCTCCACCCCTCCTCCCGCGGACGGATGGGTTCCCGCGTTCGCGGGAATGACGATGGAGAGTTGCGGGAAAAATCTCATCCGCAAAGGCTCACCCCGGCGCGCGGGACCGTGCCCCCCCTCACTCGCTCAGCGTTTCCTTCACCGTCGTCGCCAGCTGCTTGAGGCTGAAGGGTTTCGGCAGGAAGTTGAAAACCTCGTTTTCGGGGAGGTTCTTCTTGAAGGCGTCCTCGGCGTAGCCGGAGACGAAGATGATCTTGAGGTCGGGGCGGGTCTTGCGCAGTTCGCGCAGGAGGCTCGGGCCGTCCATCTCGGGCATCACCACGTCGGAGACGACGAGGTCGATGTCGCCGCCGGTCTGCTCCATCACCTCCAGCGCCTCGGCGCCGGTGGAGGCCTCGTGCACGGTGTAGCCGCGCGAGACCAGCGCGCGGGCGGCGAAGGCGCGCACGGCCTCCTCGTCCTCGACCAGCAGGATCGTCGCGGTGCCGGTGAGATCGGACAGCGGCGTCTGCTCGGGCAACTTCTTGGGCTGCTCCTCGGCCAGCGGGATGTGGCGCGGCAGGTAGATGCGGAACACCGTGCCCTTGCCGACCTCGCTTTCCGGATAGATGTAGCCGCCGGTCTGCTTGACGATGCCGTAGACGGTGGAGAGGCCGAGGCCGGTGCCCTTGCCCACTTCCTTGGTCGAGAAGAACGGCTCGAAGATCTTCTCCATCACCTCGGGCGGCATGCCGGTGCCGGTGTCGGTCACCTCGATCAGCACGTAGTCGGCCGGCGGGAAGCCCTGGTAGTCGAGCCGCTCCGCCTCGGCGGCGGTGATGTTGTGGGTGGTGATCGACAGGGTGCCGCCACGGGGCATGGCATCGCGGGCGTTGACCGCGAGGTTGATCACCACCTGCTCGAACTGGTTGAGGTCGGCCATCACCGGCCAGAGGTCGCGGCCGTGCAGCACCGACAGCTCCACCTTCTCGCCGAGCAGCCGGTCGAGCAGGATGGTGAGGTCGGCGATCACGTCGGCCAGCACCAGCACCTGCGGGCGCAGGGTCTGGCGGCGCGAGAAGGCCAGCAGCTGGCGGACGAGACCCGCCGCCCGGTTGGCGTTCTGCTTGATGTTCATGATGTCCTGGAAGGACGGGTCGGTCGGCCGGTGGTTGGCGAGCAGCAGGTCCGAGAAGCCGATGATCGCGGTCAGCACGTTGTTGAAGTCGTGCGCCACGCCGCCGGCCAGCTGGCCCACCGCCTGCATCTTCTGGCCCTGGCTGAACTGCGCCTCCAATGCCCGCTGCTCGGTGGTCTCGATCGCGTAGACGACCGCCACCTCGCCGTCGCCGGCGCCCTCCTCCACCGAGGAGACGAAGAAGCTGGCGCTGCGGTTGCGGTCGCCGGGCATGGCGACGTCGATCGGCGGGATCTGCCCCTGCCCCGCGGCCGCGGCGGCCAGCCCCTCGGCCAGCGCCGGCCGGTCGCGCTCGGCGACCACGTCGACGAGGCGGCCGAGGCCGGAGCGCGGGTCGTTCTTCACGAAGCCGGCGAAGAGGCGCATGAACGGCGCGTTGGTGCGCCCGATCCGGCCTTCCTTGTCGACGCCGGCAATGGCGATCGGCGTGTTGTTGAAGAAACGGGCGAACCGCACCTCGGCCGCGCGCAGCGATTCCGACACGTCCTCGCCCGGCGAGCGGTTGATCACCAGCGTGCGGCTGTCGCCGACGCCGCCGTCCGCCCCGACCGGCACGCGGTGGATGAGCCGCACCGGCAGGCTCTGGCCGTTGTGCTTCATCAGGTCGAGGTCGATGATGCCGGTCTTCACCTCGCCCGGCGCGCCGTGGACGCTTTCCAGCAGCACCGCGCCGTCGCCCTGCACGATGTCGGCGAGGCGCACGTTGCCGTCCTCGACCTCGGCAAGGTCGAAGCCCAGCCAGTCGGCCAGCGTCGCGTTCATGTAGACGATCCGGCCGAGCGGATCGGCCGAGAAGAAGCCGGCGGGCGCATGGTCGAGGAAGTTGACGGCGCGCTGCAGCGCCTGGAAGCTGTTTTCCTGGGCGTCGCGGTCGCGGGTGACGTCGGCCACCTGCCAGACGCTGAGCGACCGGTCGCGGCCGATGCCCGGCAGCGGACGCACGCGGATGCGATACCACCGCGCGCTGCCGTCGCTGCGGCCGAGCGCATGGGCGCGGCGCACCTCCTCCTCGGCGCGGCGCCCGGAGCGGGCCGCCTGCGCGAGGCGGAAGATCACGTCGGCCGCGTCCGGCTCGGACGAGAACACCCGCTCGACCGTGCGCACCTCGCTCGGCGCCTCGGCGCGGATCAGCCGGGCATAGGCGGTGTTGGCGTAGACGATGCGGCCTTCCAGGTCGGTGACGCAGATGCCGTCGCTCATCGTGTCGAGGAAGCGCCGGGCAAGGCCCTGCCCGTCGGTCTGCGAGCCGAAGCGCAGGAGGCCGATGGCGCCCGCGAACAGCGAGAACACGCCGACCACCGCCAGCAGCCCGAGCAGGCCCATCACATAGGGTTCGGCCGAGGCGCGGTCGAGAATCGCGAACACGCCGGCCGCGGTGACGAGCGCGACCGCGAGCAGCACCAGAAGGCCGACGTTGCCGGTCTTTGCCGAACGGTCCACCACCGCCGGCTCGACCGTCGGCAGGCCATCCGACTCACTGCTCTCGCTCATGGTTCCCATTCCGCTCGTTGGCCCAGCCCGTCCACCGCTCCGCACCCGCGGAGCATGTCCCATCGAGCCTCAGGTCCCGCCTCGCCGCATCATCGTGAATCGGCAAGAATTCGGGGAATCTTCGCCATGTCCGCAGCTATAGCAACCCCCGGCGAAGCGGGGGAGCGTTCCGCAGCCACAATTTCCTCGCCATGGCGGAAAAAGCACGCCCGATCCCCCGGAAACCGCGCGCGGCGCGAACCATGCCCCCTGCCGGACCGTTCAGGACACGACGCGGCGCGCATGCAGGAAGGACAACAATGACGGACATCAGGGTGATCTGCGCGATCGGCAGGAGCGGACAGCTCGGCCTCAAGGGCGGCATGCCGTGGGAAGGGCAGCCGGAGCGTGCCTTCGGTGACGACGTCGCGCGCTTCTTTGAGGTCACCCGCGGCCATGTCATCCTGTCCGGCCCCCGCACGTATGCGTCCATGCCGGATTTCGCACGCCGCGACCGCACCGTCGTCGAGGTGCGGTCACACGAGGATCCGCAATCCGTCCTGTCGCGCTACATCGGCCGGGTGGTCTACATCGGCGGAGGGCCGTCCGTGTGGGCGGCTATGCCCGTTTCGTGGACCATTGGGACGTCACGATGCTGCCCTATGACGGCGAGGCCGACCGATGGTTCGATCCCGCCTGGCTTCTTGCCGGCGGAAGTCGGACCGACCGCGCCGGAACCATGCCCGCGGCAGGCGGCGTCACTGCCGTGCCTTGAGCCGCATCACGTAGCCGATCACCTCGGCCACCGCGCGGTAATGCTCTTCCGGAATGCTCTCGTCGACATCGACGGTGGCAAACAGCGCGCGAGCCAGCGGCGGATTCTCGACGATCGGCACCTCGTTTTCCTCGGCCAGCGCACGGATGCGCAGCGCCACCGCGTCGGTGCCCTTGGCCACGCACAGCGGTGCCTCCATGCCCACCTCGTATTTGAGGGCGACGGCATAGTGGGTCGGGTTGGTGACCACCACCGAGGCGGTCGGCACCGCCGCCATCATCCGCTTGCGCGAGCGTTCCATCCGGATCTGCCGGATCTTGGCCTTGATTGCCGGATCGCCCTCGGACTGCTTGTACTCCTCCTTGACCTCCTGCATCGACATCCGCTGGCGTGTCATCCAGCGGTGGCGCTGCCAGAGGAAGTCGGCACCGGCGATCAGCGCCAGGATCGCCAGCACGGCCGTGATCATGTCGAGCGACAGCGCCTGGGTGATGCCGAGGATCTGCACCACGTCCATGTTGATCATCGGATCGAGCAGCCGGTGCTGCGGCCACAGGACCAGGAACAGCACCGCGCCGACCAGGGTCATCTTGATCAGACCCTTGACGAAATTGACCAGCGCCTCGGCCGAGAACAGCCGCTTGAAGCCCGCCACCGGCGAGACCTTGGAGAATTTCGGCGTCAGGCTTTCCGACGACAGCACGGGCCGGTGCTGGATCATGTGCCCGGCCACGCCGGCAATCAGCAGCATCAGGAACGGCAGCAGCAACGCGGCAAGGATCGAGCCGCCGAGTTCCGCCCAGAGCTGGACCAGCGCGCCGCCGTCGATCCGCAGCTCGCCCGCATGCTCGAGGATGCCCGCCATCGGCCCCAGCAGGTCGCGCGCGGTGCCCGAGGCGCCGAAGGCGATGATCATCGTCACCGCACCCATGGTGCTGAAGACGACGATCTCCTGGCTCTTGACGACGTCGCCCTTCTCGTGGGCCTTCTCGAGTTTTCGGTGGGTTGGTTCTTCTGTCTTTTCGCTGCTGTCCTGCCCCTCGGCCATGGCGTCACCTCGGCACGAGGCGCATGAGACCGCTCTCGAGATGTCCGAGATAGGCGGTGACCATGGTCATCAGGAGCAGGGCGAACAGCATCATGCCGACGAAGATCGTCACCGGCATGGCGAGGAAGAACACCTGAAGCTGCGGCATCAGCTTGGCGAGCAGGCCGAGGGCGAAGTTGAAGACGAGGCCGAACACGATGAAGGGCGCGGAGATCTGCACCGCGACCACGAACACCCCGGCGATCGTCGAGGTCGCCATCCGCGACATGTCGCCGATCGGCATGAAGCTGCCGGGCGGAAACACCCGGTAGCTGCCGGCAAGGCCGGCAATGGCCAGATGGTGCAGATCGGTGACGAAGATCATCGTGATGCCGACGACGCCGAGGAAGCTGCCGAGGATCGCGCCCTGCGCGCCGCCCATGGTGGGGTCGACCGACTGGGCGAAGCTGAGGCCCATCATCTGCGCGATGATCGCACCCGCCGTCTGGGTCAGCGACATCAGCATGCGCATCAAGAGCCCGAGGCCGAGACCGACCAGCACCTCGCGGATCATCGCCATCATCAGCGCCGGCGGGTTCTCGGCGAGGCCGGCGGGCAGCGACGGCGCGGTCAGCGGGTAGAACACCAGCGTCAGCAGCAGCGCCAGCGCCAGCCGCACGTTCATCGGCACGCTCTGCTCGCCGAGCCCCGGCATCAGCATCACGAGCGTGCCGATCCGCGCGAACAGCACGAGGAAGACAACGGTGATGTCGGGAAGAACGTCGATGGTCATCGTCCGGCCCTCGCTGCCGCCGCGCTCAGCTGGCGATGATCCGCTCGGAGATGCGGACCATGAAGCCGTTGAGGGCGTCGCTCATGAAGGGCAACGTGACCAGAAGGGTGAGAAAGATCGCGATGATCTTCGGCACGAAGACGAGGGTCATTTCCTGCACCTGGGTCAGCGCCTGGATCAGCGCGATCACCACGCCGACCACGAGGCCGACCACCATCACCGGCGCGGAAATCTCCACCGTAACCCAGAGAGCATCGCGGGCAAGATCGAGGGCTTCGGGACCCGTCATGGTTCAACTCCGCCCTGCCTGCCGGATCCGCCGCGCGCCGCGTCAGATCGGCATGCGCATGATTTCCTCGTAGGCCGAGATCACCCGGTCACGGACCGACACCATGGTGCCGAGCGCGACCTCGGTCTCGGCGACGGCGGTCACCACGTCGACGATGTCCGCCTTGCCGTTGACCAGCGCCGCCTGCTTCATCTCGCTGGCGTTGCCCGTCTCGACGACGCTCTGCATCTGGTTGCGGAGCATGTCGCCGAAGCCGCCGAGCGCATCGGCCTTGGGGACGCCAGTCTGCGCCTGCGGATCGCGATTCGCCAGCTTGGAGACCATCTGGTAGGCGTTTGCCGCGCCGACGGGGGTGGTGAGCGCCATGGGTCGTGTCCTTGATTGCCTGCCGGATCGTCGCTCGCCGGGTCATCGCAGGACTGCGATCCCGGGCGTCGATCCCAGCTCGTGAGTCTCAGCCCTTGAGAATGTCGATGGTCCGCTGCAGCATCTGCCGCGTGCTGCTGACCACGTTGAGATTGGCCTCGTAGGTGCGCTGCGCCTGACGCATGTCCACCGATTCGATGATCGACGAGACGTTGGGATACTTGACGTAGCCCTTGCCGTCGGCCGCCGGGTGGCCCGGCTCGTAGCGCACGTTGAAGTCGCTGCGGTCGTCGGCGACCTTGCCGAGGCGCACGACCTCGGCGCCGAGTTCCCGGTCGAAGCGGTTCACCACGGTCGGGATCTTGCGGCGATAGGGATCGGCCTCCGGCCCGCGCGCCGCCGAATCGGCGTTGGCAAGATTCTCGGCGATGATCCGCATCCGGCCCGACTGCACCTTCAGGCCCGCGGCCGAGATCATCAGCGACTTCTGGAAGTCCATGGTTCAGTTCCCCCGCCCCGTTCAGCCCCGGCCGATCGCCGTCTTCAGGATGCCGATGCTGCGCTGGTAGAGCGAGGCGGCGACCTGGTAGTCCATCTGGTTTCCGGTGACCTTCATCATCTGCTCTTCGAGCACGACGCCGTTGCCGTCGGGCGCACCTCGTAGCCGGCGACCCGCTCCTGCCGGTAGGCGGAGCCCGCCGTCAGCGAGGCGATCGCGATGTGGCCGGGCGCCGTGACCGCCGGCGTCACCCCGACCTGCGCGCCCGTGGCCTGCCCGGAGCCGGCCTGACCGGACGTGGCCACCATCCGGAAGAAGTCCGGCTGGTCGAGGTCGCGTGCCGTGTAGCCCGGTGTCTCCGCATTGGAGACATTCTCGGCGAGCACCTGCTGACGCGCCTCGTGAAACATCATCTTCTCGCGCATCGCGCGAAAGATCGGCAGATCGGTGAGCGCCATTCCAGCCATTCTCCCGGTTGCGGTCCGCCGATGCGGCCCGTTCCGATCCGAACCGCCCGGCAGGCCGGGCGGAGGCGACGTCCGGGAAGACCGCGTCCTGCGCCCGTTCCGCCCTGTCGGTAGGCAATATCTGCCGCCTCGATGGTTAACGACCGGTTAACGCGGCCTCCGCACCACGGCCATGAGCGACGGAAAACGCCGGTTTTCCGGTGAAATCAACAGGAAGTCGCCGCTGGAGCCTTGCCATCGCGCAATTCAACTCGGCAAAGTTTGCCGTGGGCATTAAGATCATGTCTCGAATTTCGAGATTCGATCCGGCCGCACAGGGACCTCCTTGCGGGTGTCATCGGGCGCATCTCGCCACAAGACAGGATCAACGCGTGGATCTATTCGGTTCTGAAGCCCTCAGGCTCGTCGTCGCCCTGGTCATCGTTTCGGCACTGATCGTGCTCGGCTCCTGGCTGGTGAAGCGGTTTGCCGGCGGGCGGATCGTCACCGGCGTGCGCGGCCGCCAGAAGCGGATCTACGTGGTCGAGGCGACCATCGTCGACGCGCGGCGCAAGCTCGTGCTCGTCCGCCGCGACAACGTCGAGCATCTGGTGCTGATCGGCGGCCCCAACGATCTGGTGATCGAGCCGGCCATTGGCCGCCAGCCGGCGCCACCGCCGGCGCGGCGCGCGCCTGCGCCAGGTTCGGTGCAGGCCGCAGGCGCTGGCCCAGGTCCGCAACGCGACGAGCCGCTGCCGCCGGTCGTGGCCGCGCCCCCGCCGCTGCAGGCGCCGATGCCCGTGCCTGAAGCCGCCGTCGACCCGGTGCGCCCGACGATCGCGCCTCCCGTCGGTCCGCCGCCGGTGAACAAGCCGCAGGGCCGGGACTTTGCCCGCCCCACGCCGAAGGAACTCATGCCTCCGGGGCCGTTGGCATCGCAACCGCAGCCGGAAGAACCCGCGCTCGGCCGCGGCGGCCCGCCGCCGCGCCAGCCTGAGAGCCGCCCGGCACTTCGCCCGATCGAGCGTCCCGCGCCCGCTCCGGTGCCGGAACCGATGCGTGCGCCGATGCCGCCGGCGATGCCGCCGGCGATGCCGGCCGCCGAGCCGGCGCGTACCGAAGCGCCTCGCCCCGATTCCGGGCGCAAGGCCACGGCCATCGCCCAGGACCGGATTCTCTCCGAGCCCGAGCCGGACCCGTCGCACCCTTACGTTCCGCCGGCCGCGGTGAAGCCGCAGCGCGCCGCCGAACCGGTCGCGACCCAGCCGATTCTTCCCGCCGAGGCCGATCTGGCGGCGGCCGAAAACGCCAGCGTGAAGCCGCCGCGGCCGGAGCCCGCCGCCTCCGCGCCGGACACCGACACGGATCCGGCCTTCGACGATCTCGCCCTGCGTCTTGACGAGGCCCTGCGGATCGACCTGCAGCGGCCGGCGCCTCCGCCCGCACCGCCCCGCAAGCGCGAACCGCTCTCGTGGATGCGCCCCTCGCGCGGCCCGGCCGCCCAG
>NZ_MCRJ01000143.1 GCF_001720135.1 Methylobrevis pamukkalensis | reverse complement strand
GGCTTCATTGAGGATGCCAAGAATATTCTTCGGGAAGGTGACGATTTTCGACGACTTCTGAATGCACTGGGAGATAGCGTTGCGAAGCTCGACGCAGAACTCTAGCCGCCATCAAGCTTCGTGCTCACCCAGTTAGCCACGATCAGTCCCGGCACACTGTCCACGCCCGGTCCGCGTCCCGCGCCAGATCAAGGCGCTTGGGCAGCTTGACCTGCGGCACCAGCAGGAAGATCGGCGCGGTGACCTTGCCGCGTCCGGTCTTCGAGCGCGACACCACCGCCTGGCCTTTGGCGTTCAGCCGTCCTTCGGCCACCAGCAGGCTCGGCCCCGTGCGGCGATAGACGAACCGCAGCCGGAGGCCGCGTCGCCGCTCCCATTCGCCTGGTGTGATCCGACCGCCGCGCAGGGATTTGCCGGCGGCGGGCAGCGGGATGGCGAGCCAAAAACCGTTCTTCGAGCGGATCAGCGGGCCAGTGTCATGCGCGCCGACGATGACCGGGGCCTGGGACCAGACGAGCGCGGCGGCATCAAGGCTCTCGCCAGACTTCGGAAACGTCTGGCTGCGGATCGTGTTGGCGAGGCGTGTGCCAAGCCCTGCGCCGGTGACCTGCAAGCGCCATGCGGCCTTCAGCCCGGTCCCGGCGTCGCGCATGGCGGCGGTCACGGCGCGTTCACCCGCCGCCACCTCGGCCTGCATCATCGCGACAATGTTGGGATCGATGTCGAGCTTCAGTTTCACGTGGGCCTCAGATCGACCGTCCAGACCAGTCGCTCGCGATCGCGAACGGGCTCGCCCTGAATGAGGAAGGCTTCGCTGTCGATCTCGACCCTGTCGCCGGGGCGCGGGTTCGCCACCTCGGCCACCTGCAGATCCACGCGCGTGGTCTCGGACCAGATCCTTGCATCGCCGAAATCCGTAACCGCATCCGCGCGCCGGGCGACGACGCGCACCAGAACGGGCGCGCCGCCCTCGGGCATGTAGACCGCATCCCGGCCGATGCTCGGGTCGGCGAAGAGCGCGCCCACGGCGGCGGCGAAGGCGCTCATCAGAACGTCGCGTTCAGGCGGACCCGGCCGATGGTGTCGCCCGCGCCGCTCGCCACCGCCTCGACGGCCACGCCGATGAGGGTGTTGTCGGTCGCGACCGTCGTGCAGCGCTTGTTCGTGTCGTCCCAATAGACCTTGGCGCCGACGGTCCATGCCTGGGAGCCGACCTTGGTGATGTCGAACACGCCGACGAGCGCGGTCTCGACGGGCTCGCCGAGGGCGGCCGCGCCAGCGGCGATGCCGAAGATGGAACCGACGAGCAGGCCATCGCCGGAGGCGACGGCATAGGGCGCGGTCAGGGTGATGGTATTGCCGGGCTGGACGTAGTTTTTCATGGGGAGGATCCTCGTGGAAATACGACGGGCGGCCCGTCAGGACCGCCCGCATGTCAGGGTTCAGCATGTTGGGGTGCGGGTTATGCGCCCGGGTTCTTGTAGAGGCCGCGCCAGTCGATGGCCTTGGCGCCGAAGTCGAGGCGGCACTTGATCTCGACGCCATCGACGTCGAAGCCGTTGCGCGTCTCGATGTATGCGCCCTGCTGACCCTCGAGATAGGCGTACTCGATGGTGTCGATCTGGTTCGGGCTGGCCGCCAGATACCAGGCCGTCTCGCTGGCTGCGTCGAGCCGGGGCTCGCTGATCGGCGCGAGCGTGCGGATCGATTGCGGCACCACGCTGGACGTCGCGGCGGGCACGAGGTTCTGCGCCACCAGCTGCTCGGCCTTCAGTTCCAGCGAGGCGGGCACGATCAGGAAGGCAGGACGGACGTTCAGCACCGTCTTCTTGTCGAGGCCGGTCTGCTTGGCCATGGCGGCCCGCGCCGCGCCCACCGCCTCCACCGCCAGCGCCGCACCGGTCCCCGCGAGGTTCTTGTGGGTGGTGTGGAACAGCGCGTTGCCGTCGGCCATCGCCGGGTTGGCGGTGATGATGCCCCAGACCACGTCCGACTCCAGCTGGGCGATGGAGTTGCCGTACATCGCCGGGATCCGGGTGAAGGCGTCGAGATCGTCGTTGATCAGCGTCTGGCGGGTGATGGCGACCACCCGGCCATAGGTCTTGACCTTGTAGCTCTCCTTGCTCTCGCCGAGCGTCCCGCGCTTGAACTCGCCGCTCTCGCCGACCTCCAGCAGCTGCGGCGCCTCGCCGAGTTGCACCCGGTGCATCGCCTTGAAGTCGGTGGCGAGCACCTGGCGGCAGAACAGCATGAACGTGCGGGGATAGGCCTCGTAGGCCTGCCGCAGGGTCTTGTTGGTGACCGCCGACAGGATTTCGGGGAAGTCCGAGGTCGAGTGCAGCGCCCGCGTCGCCACCTCGTCGCGCGACAGGCCGCGGGTGTTGACCCCGGCATTGCCGAGGCTTTCGCGGGCCAGTTCCAGCAGCGTCATGCCGCGGTACTGGCGGGCGGCGTCCTCCAGTTGGAACAGCGTCGGGCTGTAACGGTGCAGCAGCGCGTTCGCCACGGCATCGCGGCGGGTGATCCGCTCGTCCCGGCCGCCGAGGGGGACGGAAACATGGGGGAAGGTCCGGGTCTCGTCCGATTTCGCCGCGACCTGGTCGAGGATCAGGCGGCGGGACTCGTCGACGCTGACGCCGCGCTTGACCAGATCCTCGGCGAAGCCGCGCTCGAGGTTCAGACGGCCCGCGAGATCGTAGATGGTGGAGACGCGGTCGTGCTCCGCCTCGCGGGCGCGGGTGGCGACCGCTTCGGTGTCGGGCGCAGCAGGTGTATTGCCCTTCGGCTGCGCGCGGGTTTCCGCTGCGGCGACCCTCGGGTCGGGCGCAGCTTTCGGCTCGGTCATGGTGGTGTCCTCGGTTTCGACCGGCTCGGTCGGCTGGGTGGTGGCGGGTGCGGCGTCGCGCGCCGGGCTTTCGGTCTTGTCCGTCATCGGGAATGCTCCTTGCTCTGTGGGGGCGTCCCGGCGGTGAAGGACGCAGTCGTGAAGGGGATGCTGGGCGCGGAAACCGGCGGCGGGGTCGGCGCCGACCGCTACGGCGGACACCTCGAACGGCGTCCAGTCCACCGCGCGCCAGAGTTCGCGCGCCGCCTCGAGTTTCGAGACTTCGAAACGGTGGACTTGGTAGCCGATCGAGACCGCCCGGATGTGCCCGGCCTGGATGTCGCGCCAGATCGGCTCGACGTCGGCGCGCTCGGAGATGCGCACGAGCGCTATGCCCCGGCCGTTCTCGATCCGGGCCGAACCTGGCACGACCGAACCGATGACCGCGTCGAGCGTGTCGAGC
Source organism: Methylobrevis pamukkalensis (assembly GCF_001720135.1). Lineage (GTDB taxonomy): Bacteria > Pseudomonadota > Alphaproteobacteria > Rhizobiales > Pleomorphomonadaceae > Methylobrevis > Methylobrevis pamukkalensis. Next base: position 5,312 of record NZ_MCRJ01000143.1, on the reverse strand, counting down.
TCGTGCACCTTCAGGAAGGGCGCGCCCGCGTTCAGCCGGTCGAGCCGGACATGGGCCGGGTCGAGGCTCAGCTCCTCGTCATAGGGCTCGCCGAAGAAGGTCGCGCGGCGGACTCGGGCCCCGGCCGACCAGACCACTTCGACGGTGCGGCTGTCGGCATCAGCCGTGTTCGGCGCAAGCTCCGCCGACCGGCGCATGGCCGGCAGTTCGATCATCGTGTCCATGAGAGTCAGTCCTGTTGGTCGGCCTGCGCCGGGTCGGTTTCATCCGCGTCGGCGGCCGGGTCGTCGGTGCCCGGTTCGTCGGCGGCGGCGGGATCGCTCGCCGAATCGCCGGTCTGCGCGCTGCCGGTCTTGGTGACGCGGCGCGGGTCGCTGTCGAGCACTAGTCCCAGCGCGTCGAGCTTGGCGTTGGTCGCGGCGATCTCGGCCAGCACGGCGTCGGGATTGCGGCCCTGTTTCGCGATCACCTCAGCCAGCGTCATGGTGCCGGAGCGGATCGACAGCAGGTTCGCCATCGCATCCTTCTGCGGATCGACCGCCTCGAACTTCGGCGGCGACCATTCGACGGGCACGGTCGGCGACGGGATCTGCCCAGCCGCCCAAGCGGCCTCCGTAAACCAGCGCCAGACCGGCGCGCAGAACATCGGAATGAAGAGTTGCCACTGCACGGCGTCGATCTGGCGACGGAATTCGACCAGCCCCGCCCGGATCGAGGAATAGTTGACCTGGCTGAGATCGCCGGTCAGCAGCTCGTAGGGCACCCGGAACCCGGCCGAGATCGTGTGCAGGCTGGCCCGCTTGTATTCTCCATAGCCCCCGGTGGCCGAAGGCTGGTTGAAGCGGATGTCCTTGCCGCCACGGGCATAGGCGATCAGCCCCGGCTCGAACTGCTCGACCCGGTTCCCGTCGGCATCGACCACCGAGGGCGCGATGCCCTGCTGCGCCTCGTCGTCGCCGAAGACGATGGCGGTGACGCAGGCCTCGGTCTTCTTGCGGACCAGTTCGGCCACCTCGTAATCGTCGAGATCGCGCAAACTGCGGATCACCGGCGCACCCCAGGGAACGCCACGCGCCTGCGTGCGCTGCTTCTCGTAGACATGCGCGATCTCGCTCGCCGGGACAGGGCGGCTCTGCAACCCGTTCTGCAAGGCACCGTAGGCGTCGCCCGGATGCTCGACATGGAGCCAATAGGCGAGACGCTTGCCGACCGGGTCGAACTCGATCCCCTGCACCAGCCGCCCCGCGCCGAGGGCGCCGGATTTCGTGGCGTCGAGGAAGTCGGCCTCCAGCACCTGCAGTTGCAGCGGCACCGGCAGGCCATCGCTCGTCCGCCGCAACCGGCGGCGCACCAGCACCTCGCCCGCCTCGACCATCTCCCGGCAGATCAGCGTCTGCAGACCGTAGAAGTCGAGCTGGCCGTCGGCGTCGCACTCCGCCGTCCAGCGCTCGAAGAGGTCGTCGACTCTCCGGTCCAGCGTTTCGTCGCCACTGGCGGCGCGCGGCATGATGCCCGCGCCGATGATGTTGTTGACCAGCACCGCCACGGCCTTGGCCGCATGCGGGTTGTTGCGCACCAGATCGCGCATCCGGTCGCGCAAGAGCGCCCCGGCCACGCCGATCTCGGTGTCGGCCGAGGATCCCGGCGCGCGCCAGCCCTCCGTCCGCCGCCCGCGCGCAGCCCCATCATAGCCCCGCGTCAGGGTCTCGAAGGCCTGACGCGCCATGACGCGGCGCGCGGCCATGCGCGGCGCCACCTTGGCGATGGCATGATCGAACCAGGTTGCGGACATCAGCGATCCCCGCGGCTGAAGCCCGCGAGCCCGGCGACCGGCAAGGGCCGACCGACGCCCGCAATGGCGCGTTCGATGGTCCGGATGCGCGCCAGCAGATCCTCGGCCGAGCCGTAATCCACCGACTTGCCGTCATAGCTGACCCGGGTCGTGCCGCTAGCATAGGCGCGGCGCAGCGCCGAGAGCTCGGTTTCCGTCCAGTCGGTCATGTTCAGAACCATCCTCCGCGCCGCCCGAGCCAGTCGGAGCGGCGCTTGCCCTGCGGGGCCTGTCCCGGCCGGTTGATCTGCCCGGCGGGATCGGTGTCGGTGGGAGCCGCCCCGAGCTGATCCTCGAGGTCGCGCCATTTCTCGTCGGGCCAGCGATCCGCGCCCGCGATCCAGGCGGCAGCGCGGGCATAGACCCGGCAGTCCAGCGCCTCGTTCCGCTCGCGCAGCTTCTGCCATTCCAGCCGGGCGAAGCCACGCTTCGTGCGCACCGTCACCAGCTGCTCGGCCACGAACTGCTTCAGCCATTCGTTCTCGACCCAGTGCGGAAGGTGCACCGAGCCGGGCGGGAATGTTGCCCCGTCGGCCATTTCCTCGTCGGTCGGCCGCGCCAGCCGCAGGAAGCGGTAGGTCTCGGCCTTGAAGGTCGACACCGCCACGGTCCAGAGCCGGGCCCCGCGCCGCAGGCGCTTGCCGCCCTCGGTCGCGTCCACGAAGGTCGGGCCCGACACCGGGCTCGAGCGGTTGAACCCCTCGACGCCCTTCACCGGCGACACCTGCGCGAAGCCTTGCGCCCGCGACCAGGAATAGACCGCCGGGGCCTCGTAGCCGGTGTCGATGGCGAGCCGCGCGATGCGCAGATGCGCGCCGCGTTCGTGCGGCCAGCTTCGGTCGAGCAGCGCCGTCAGTTCCGACCAGGCGTCATGCCGATCCGGCCCGCCCTCGATCACGACGTGATCGACGAGCCAGCTTTCCAGCCCGCGACCCCAGGCCCAGACATCGACCTCAATCCGATCCTTCTGGACGTCGGCCCCGGCGGTTAGGAACAACCCGCCCGCGGGCACGGTGCCGGATGTCCAGCGCTCGCGCCGGTCGTAGAGCCGCTGCCAGTCAGGGGCTTCCCCGGTTTCGACCCATGTCTCGCCGAGGATCGTGTTGCGGAAGGCCTTGATTGCCTCGTCGGACCCCTGCGCCGCGTCCCATGCCCGCACGATCCGCTCCCAGCTCAGCCAGCCGATCGGCGAATAGAGCGCCGAGAGGTGATACCCGACCGTGGTCGGATCGGCGGCCGTGGCGGTCGCCCGCCATTCGCCGCCCTCCAGCATCGCCGTCTTGTGGTGTTCCGCGATTGCCGCGTCGCAGCCCTCGCAATGATATTCCGCCGTCTCGGGGCGGCCCTTCTGCCAGCGCAGCCGGTCGAACTTCAGCCACTGCATCGCGCCGCAATGCGGGCACGGCACGAAAAACCGGCGCTGGTCGCTCGCCTCATACTCCCGCTCGATCCGGCTCAGACCCCGGATCGTCGGCGTCGAGACCAGGAACACCTTGCGCCGATGGGCGAAGGTCAGCGACCGCGCTTCCGCCAGCGTGACCGGATCGCCTTCCTCGTCGGCAGACGCGGGATACGCATCGACCTCGTCGAGGAAGATGTAGCGCGCCGGGGTGGAGCGGAGCCCGACCGCCGAGTTCGCTCCCGTCATGATCAGGATGCCGCCCGCGAACTCCTTCGAGAGCATCGTGTTGCCCGCGTCGCGGGATCGCGCGGGCTTCACCCGCTCCCGCAACTCGGGGCTCTCGTCGATCAGCGGATCGATGCGCTGGCGCGAGTTTCGCTTGGCCAGTTCCACCGTCGGCTGAACGGCCAGCATCGGGCCCGGCGCCTGGTGGATGGCGAACCCGATCCAGTTGTTCCCCGCCTCGGTCGCGCCAACCTGTGCCGCCTTCATGAACACGACACGCTGCATCACATCGCCGGGCGACAACCGGTCCATGATCTCGCGCATGTAGGGCGTGCGCACCGTGCGATACCGCCCCGGCTCGGCCGAGGCACGGCCCGAGAGCATCCGGTGCCGGTCCGCCCATTCCGAGACGGTCAGGTCCGGGTCGGGCCGCAGCCCGTTGCCCCACGCGCGCAGGATCTCGCCCGCGCCGTCGAAATCCGTCAGCGCGTCATCTTCACCTGAAGTCGGGCCGGACCTCGGCGAGTTCGTCGAGGTGGGCGCGTACATGTTTCTCCAGGACCTTCTGCATCGCGGCTGGCTCCACGGTGATCTGCTGGCCTGTCGCGTCGCTGGATGCCGCCGAGAGCTCGGCCGCCATCAGAGCCGCCGCGCGCGCGGGCCAGTTCACCCACGTGTCCCGTTCCTCCCGCGCCAGCCGGAACACCAGCGCCAGCGCGCGGGCCCGCTCGATCAGCTCCCCCTTCAGCTTCTGGAGCCGGATGCGCCGTTCCTGCGCCTTCAGCACCTCGTTCGCGGTCTTCGCCTGCAGGAAGGTCGTGCCGCCGCCGACCGCCGGGACCGCCAGACCCTGTTCGCGCAGCGTGTCGCCGACGGCGGCCACCGCCGCCTCGGGGACAGGCTTCAGCTTCGGCGCGGGCGGCTTTCGAGTCTTCGACGGGTCCGTCGTCTCGGCGCGCCGGGCGTCGCTGGCGGCCGCGTTGATGCTGCCATCGGGATAGAGGACGAGCCGCTCGGCCGTCTTCGCCTTCTGGATGGCGCCGCGTGACAGCCCGACATGGGCGGCGTACTGGCGCTCGCTCATGCCCTGCATCGACGGCTCCGATTATCATTCAAGATCATGTGCTTATCGAGTTGATAAGCGTCGCCACCGGAGCGAACGTCACTCCAACGAAGCGATGCAACTCACCAAGGAGCCACCAAGATGACCCGCCGCGCGACCGACAACACGAAAGCCCTCGACGCCTTCATCGCCGCGAAGACCGAGATCGACGCGATGCTGGAACGGCTCGCCGCCCTCAGCGCGGACCATTTCGAGACCCACCCCGACGAGATCAACTGGGGCCATGTCGGCACCCTGAACCACTACCGCGCCAAGTTGCGCGAGATCACCGACATGGCCTTCAGCGAAGGCGAACACGCCGAGTGAGACGACCCGCTCCCGGTCTCGCCCGCCGACTGGCGGGCTCGACCTCGTAGAAGGGCCCGCATCCTGCGCGCCCCGATACGGGAGACGACGATGACCAAGCTTTCCGACACCCAAGCCCTGATCCTGAGCGCTGCCGCCCAGCGGCCCGAGCACATCGCCCTGCCGCTGCCCGAGAGCCTGCGGGGTGGCGCCGCCGCCAAGGTGGTCGGCGCGATGCTCGCCAAGGGCTTCCTGCAGGAGGTCGACGCCGACCTGCGCAAGGGCGAGCCCGTCTGGCGCGAGACCGGCGACGGCCACGGCGTCACGCTGGTCGCCACCGACGCAGGCCTCACCGCCATCGGTATCGAGACCGAAGACGCGGACACCGCGCCTGCGGGCGCGACGGACGCGCCGACCGAGCAGCCCGCGCCGGACACCCCCACCGA
>NZ_MCRJ01000142.1 GCF_001720135.1 Methylobrevis pamukkalensis | reverse complement strand
TCGGCGGTGGGGGGACTATGGTTTCGGATGTCCTAAAAGAAAAGCGGGTGCATCCTCCGTATCCAAGGAGTGAGTACGCTGACCGAAGTTGCGGGAATGCGTCACATGCGCGGTCTGATGACCGCCTGGTGGACCTCGGCGAGATGGACCGAGGCCTGGACGCTGACGATCGCGGTCGCCTGTCTGACCGCAGCCGCCAGCAAGTGCGGCGTGTGGGTGGCCGAAGCGTCGGGCGCCTTCATCAGTGCGATCGTCAACTTCCACAGTGTCGAGGGCCTGGTCGCCAAGGACCGGCTGATCGACACGGCGCTGACCCTCGTCGCCCTTGCGGCCCTCAAGACCTGCCTGCTGGTCGGCACCCGCCACTATCTGCTCACCACCATGCACCGCAAATGGCGCCGCTGGCTGGACGGCCAGTTCAACAGCGCCCTGCTCGGCGAGCGCCGTGCCTATTTCCACCTAATGAGCGGCTCCGGTGCCTCGATGCCCGGCAAGGACATCCCCGACAACATCGACCAGCGCGTCCAGGACGCGATCAAGGACATGACCGGCGGCGCGCTCGGCCTCGCGGTCGGCCTGTTCGGCGTGGTCACCTCGGTCTGGTTCGTCGGCGAGAAGCTGCTGGAGACCACCTCGGCGGTCGATGGCCTCGAATTCCTCGGCCAGTATGGCACCGTCGTGCTGGCCTTCGTCGTGGTCGGCGCCTACGTGCCGCTCAACACCTTCCTCGCCCTCAAGATCGGCAAGGTGATGGAGCGGCTCAACGTGATGATGCAGAGCTTCGAGGCGAGCTATCGCGGCGAGTTCAGCGCGCTCACCCGCCGCTCGCTGCAGGTCGCCGCCTCGCGGGGCGAGGGCGTGCAGGCCGCGATCCACCGCGACCTCTACACCTCGATCGACAGCACCTGGGAGCGCAAGAACCGCATCGCCTCGGTGTTCATGTCCTTCCACGGCCTCTACGGCTACCTGACCGACAAGGTGGTGTCCTACCTGCCGATGCTGCCCGGCTACATGAACGGCGCCGTGGACTTCAAGACCTACGTCACCGGGTCCGAACTCGTCGGCGATCTGATCAACAACTGCTCCTGGCTGATCAACGTCATGCCGGACATCGCCAACCTCAAGGCCAACGCCGGCCGCGTCACCGAGCTGGCGGTCGCCATCGAGGATGTCCAGGACAGCCACGTCTTCTCGCCCGCAACGGCGTGCGCGACTTCCACTACGACGGCCGCACCCACGACGGCAGCCTCGTCATCCGGCGCCTGCGGCTGATGCACCAGGGCCACGACACCGCCTTCCTCTCGGCGGCCAACATCAAGCTGCGCCCCGGCCAGTGGGTGTTCGTGCGCGGCCCGTCCGGCTGCGGCAAGTCGTCCTTCATCAAGGCGCTCGCCGGCCTGTGGCCCCACGGCAGCGGCCATGTCGCCCATGCCGAGAACGCGCAGTTCTTCTATGCCTGCCAGGAGATCCGCCTGCCGCAGTGCACGCTGAAGCAGCTCGTCGCGCTGCCCGGCGATGCCTCGCATTTCAACGACGTGGAGGTCACCGCGTCGATGGCCGCCGCCGGCCTCGGCGAGTTCATCGAGGCGCTCGGCGAGACCCAGTGGCGCGGTCGCCGCTGGGAGGACATCCTCTCCGGCGGCCAGAAGCAGCGCCTCGTGCTCGCCCGCATCCTGCTGCACCGGCCCGACGTGCTGTTCCTCGACGAGGCGACGGCCGCGCTCGACCCGGCCGCCCGCACCCAGTTCCTCCAGCTGGTCAAGCTGCGCTGCCCGCAGGCGATCGTCATCAGCGTCATGCACGAGGAAAGCCCGCCGCTCGCCGAGGACGGCACGCCCTTCTACGACAGCGTGCTGGACATCAATGACGGCCGGGCCCTCCTGAAGCCGGTCCTGCTGCCCGACAGCGCTGCCCCGGCGGTGGTCCGGCCGATCCGGATGCAGGCGGCGGAGTAGGCCGCTCCCGCATGCGCTGCCGGCGACGGCGTCGGGCCATGGACGATCAACGCAAACGGGGCCCCGCCATCAGGACGGGGCCCCGTTTCGTCATCTGCTCGACGCGTCATCCGGACGCGCCAGAGCGACCCGCCGGTCAGGGCCGGCGGGTCAGATCCTCACGCCGCCTGTTCCTCGGCGGCGATGTCGCGGCCGAGCGTCACGAGGTCGAGCTTGCCGGTGCCGAGCACCGGCAGCTTCTCGATCACCCGCACCTCGGCCGGCACCATCAGCTCGCTCGCGCCCTTCGCCTTTGACACCGCCTGGATGTCGGCGCGGGTGGCGCCGCGGGCGTCGGTGACGAGGATCAGCCGTTCGCCCTTGCGGGCGTCGGGGCGGGCGACGACGCCGGTCATCGCCCCCGGCCAGGCTTCGGCCGCCAGCGCCTCGACGGCGGCCAGCGACACCATCTCGCCGGCGATCTTGGCAAAGCGCTTGGCCCGGCCGCGAATGGTGACGAAGCCCTCGGCGTCGATGGTCACGATGTCGCCGGTGTCGTGCCAGCCGGCCTCCGGCGGCTGCAGCACGCCGGGCGCGTCGGCCTTGAGATAGCCCATCATGATGTTGGGACCGCGCACGTAGAGCCGGCCGCCCTCGTCGATGCCGGGCACCGGCTCCAGCCGGGCCTCCATGCCGGGCATGATCCGGCCGACGGTGCCGAAGCGGTTGAACATCGGCGTGTTGATCGCCAGCACCGGCGCCGTCTCGGTGACGCCGTAGCCCTCCAGGATGCGCAGGCCGAACTTCTCCATGTAGACCCGCCGCGTCGCCTCCTTCACCGGCTCGGCGCCGGCCAGCAGGTAGCGCAGCGAGCGGAAATCATAGGGATGCGCGGTGCGGGCATAGCCGGACAGGAACGTGTCGGTGCCGAACAGGATGGTGGCATTCGAGGCGTAGACCAGTTCCGGCACGATCCGGTAGTGCAGCGGCGAGGGGTAGAGGTAGACCGGCACGCCGGAGACCAGCGGCAGGATCGCCCCGACCGTGAGGCCGAAGGAGTGGAACATCGGCAGCACGTTGAACACCTTGTCCTCGCGGCCGAAGTCGATGCGCGCGGCGGCCTGCGCGGCATTGGCGAGGAGATTCTTCGACGACAGCACCACGCCCTTCGGCGCGCCTTCCGAGCCGGAGGTGAACAGGATCGCCGCCGGGTCGCTGCCGCTGCGCTTCACCAATGGCCGGCGGCGGTTCCACAGGCCCTTGAGCTTGTCGCCAAGGCCGATCCCCGCGCGCAGGTCCTCCAGGTAGACGATCTGGACCTTGCCCGACATCTCGGCGACGAGCCGGTCGAGCTTGGCTTTCTCGACGAAGCCGCGCGAGGTCAGCACGGTCTCGACCTTGGCGGCCGTGCAGGCGGACAGGACGTTGGCGGCGCCCGCCGTGAAGTTGATCATCGCCGGCACCCGGCCGGCCGACATCACGGCAAGCACGGTGACCACCGCGCCGCCGGCATTGGGCAGCATCACGCCGATCGCGCCGCCCTCGGGGGCAAAGGGCGCCATCCGGCTGCCGAGGACGCGGGCGCCGGCGAGCATCTTCCTGTAGGTGAGCTTGCCCGCCACCGGGTCTTCCAGCGCGACCCGGCTTTCGCCGTGGACCTTGGCCGCCTCGATCACCGCGTCGAACACCGAGCGGTCGATGGGCGTGGTGCGGAACACGAGGTCGGACATGATCTGGTAGAGACCGGCGCCGGCCGCATGGCGGCGCGCCTTGCCCTTCAGCGCCGGGGCGACCTCGAGTTTCACCGGCTCCAGGATGGTCACGGTCACCTTGGGGAACCAGCGGCGGCGCACCTGCGCGGAGTTGAGATAGGAGGCGGGTGTCGCTTCGAGGCCCTCGATCCGCACCGGCACCACGTTGGCCCCGGTCTTGTCGGCGATCAGGCCGGCGCCGTCATAGACCTTCATCAGGCTGCCGGTGACCGAGATCCGGCCCTCCGGGAAGATCACCAGCGTGTTGCCCTCGTTCACCGCCTTGATCAGCGTGCGGGTCGCCATCGGCCGGGTCGGGTCGAGGGGCATCGCCCGGGTGAGATTGACAAAGGGCTTCACCCACCACTTCTGGGCGATGCCGTGGTCGATGGCAAACACCGGGTCCTCCTCGAGGATGGCGAGCGCGGCGGCGCCGTCGAGCAGGCTGACGTGGTTGAGCGCGATGATCGCGCCGGGGCCGCCTGGCGAGGTTGTCGCGGCCCTTCACCTCCATCCGGAACAGGAGGCGGAACACGACGAACAGGAAGTCGGCGAACAGGCTGGTCGGCATCGCCCGGGCGATCCACACCGCCGAGACGAAGGCGGTGACGGCCAGCATGACGAAGACCAGGGCGATCGAGGCGCCGAGCGCCTGCGAGATGCCCATCACCAGCGCGCCGACGACGATGAAGCCGGCGTTGAGGATGTTGACCGCGGCGATCACCCGGGCGCGGGAGGCCTCCGGCGCCCAGGACTGGATGGCCGCAAACGAGGGCACGATGAACAGGCCGCCGGCCACCGCCAGGATCGTCAGGTCGATCCCGACCGCCCAGGCCACCGGCTGGGCGAAGAAGGCGGCAAGGCCCATGTCGGTGCCGGTCGGCTCCAGCCCCCAGAGCGTGAAACCGAGATGCAGCGAGGCAAGGCCGATCAGCACCGAGGCGACCGGCACCGGGAAAAGGACGATCCGGCCGTTGCACAGCCACGAGGCCAGCGCCGAGCCGAGGCCGATGGCAACGGCGAACAGCGTGAGATAGGCGGAGATGACGATCTCGTCGCCGCCCATCTGCCGGTCGATCATCGGCGGCAGCAGCGCCATGGCGATCGCCCCCATCATCCAGAACAGCGAGACGATGATGCCGCCGCGCCACAGGCGGGTGTCGGTCTTGAGTTCGCGCAGCAGCGCGAAGGTGGAGCGGAACACGTTCAGGTCGACGACGAGGTCCGGCGCCTTCGAGCCGGTCGGCGGAATGAACCGGGCGCCAGCCAGCTCAGCACGGAGAAGGCCATCAGGGTCACGGCGATCACCGTCGCGTCGGACAGCTTGAAGGCGATCGAGGCGAGCACGGTGCCGCCGACGATGGCGATGAAGGTCGCCCCCTCGACCAGCGCGTTGCCGGAGGGCAGTTCGCGGGTCTCCAGATGGTCCGGCAGGATGCCGTATTTGATCGGGCCGAACAGCGCCGAGATGGTGCCGAAGGCGAACAGGGCGACGAACAGCACCGGGATCGACATCATCAGGAAGCCGGCGACGGCGATGGCCGCGGCGCCGATCTCGGCGAATTTCAGCCGTTTGGCGATCACCGCCTTGTCGTGTCGGTCGGCAAGTTCGCCGCCGAGGGCGGAGAGGAAGAAGAAGGGCGCGATCAGCACGGCGCCGGCAAAGGAGACGAAGGTTTCCGCCTCCTGCGCGGCCATCGTCGCCAGAATCAGGAACACGAGCGCGTTCTTCAGGAAATTGTCGCCAAGCGCGGAAAAGAACTGGCACCAGAACAGCGGTGCGAAGCGGCGGCTCGAAATCAGTCGTCCCATCATGTCGAGGGTCCTCTCGGCGGGCTGGTCAGCCCCTCGCGGAGGCCGGACGCATGAAGGTGATACGCAAGAAGTTAGAACGAGGTTCAGCCGGCGGACATTTCCCGGCTGTTCGTGGCGATCGGGGCTGTCGCGATCCGGGCCATGGCAAGCCCGGCGCGGGCCTCGGCCAGCGCGGCATTGGCCTGCGACAGGCGAAGGTGCAGGTCGACGATCGCCTCCGGCGCGCCCGCCAGCGCCGTCTGCCGGGCGACTTCCAGGGCGCGGCAGGCCTCGCGCACCGCGGAATTGGCCCGGTCGAGGCGGTGGGCGGCGATGGCGACGAGGCCGGGATTGCCGGACGAACGGCGGGCGGTGGGGGCGAGGCGGCGGATCAGGGAAACTGCGCGCTTGTACATCGGGGATCTCCTGCTATGAACGGTGTTCAGTGATCGCAGGATATCGAAAAATGAACATTGTTCAAGATATGAAATGAACGATGTTCATAATATGGTGAACCCATGACCAGAGCCACCACGCTGCGCCGCGACGCCCAGCGCACCGCCCTTCTCGATGCGGCCGAGCGCCGGATCGCCGACGCGGGCCTCACGGCGCTCAAAGCGCGGGATCTCGCCTCCGAAGTCGGCTGCGCGGTGGGGGCGCTCTACACGCTGGTGGCCGACATGGACGAGGTGGTGCTGCGCGTCGGCTCGCGCACCCTCGGCCGCCTCGATGCGGCGCTGACGGCCAGCGCGGCGTCGGCCGCCGCCGGCACGCCCGCCGCGCGGCTCGTCGCCATCGCCCGCACCTATGCCGATTTTGCCGCCGACAATCTCCACCTCTGGCGCGCCCTGTTCGAATTCCGCCTCGCCGACGGCCGCGCCCTGCCGGACTGGTCGGCGGAAGAACAGATCCGCCTGTTCCGCCACATCGACGCGCCGCTGTCGGCGCTCCGTCCCGACCTGCCGGACGCCGAGCGCCACCTCCTCGCCCGTACCCTGTTCTCCGCCGTCCACGGCATCGTCGTGCTCGGCCTCGAAGGCAAGCTGATCGCCGTGCCGCGCGCCGGTCTGCACGGCCAGATCGCGATGGTGGTGGAAGCCATCGCCCACGGACTGGCGGCGGGGCAGGGGTCTGGAAATGGGAACAGGTGACGCCCGTCTTCCCCCTCCCGGCGCTCTGGCCTAGGATATCCCGATGATCGACCTGTCCCTGATTTCCCCCGAACTCGCCGGCCGGCTGACCTTCCGTCCGGCGCCGCCCACCCTTGCCCCGCTCGGCCCCGGCCAGCATTCGCTCGGCCTGTCGGACAAGCGCGACGCGATCCTGCATGTGCCCGAGGGGCTGGAGCCGGGCGCGGACGTGCCGCTGATGGTGCTGTTCCACGGCGCTGGCGGCGGCGCGGGAATCATGCTGCCGCAGTTCGAGGCCATGGCCGAGGCGCGGAAATTCCTGATTCTTGCGCCGCAGTCGATGTTCCCGACCTGGGATCTCGTCATCGGCGGCAACGGCCCCGACCGCGAGCGGCTGGATGCGGCGCTTTCGATCGTCGGCCGGCATTTCGCGCTCCGCCCCGGCCGCATCGCCTTTGCCGGCTGGTCGGACGGGTGCAGCTATGCGCTGTCGATCGGCCTCACCAACGGCGCCTTCGTCAGCCATGTCATGGCGATGTCCGGCGGCTTCATGTCGGTGACCTCGCCGCAGGGCGAGCCGAAGGTGTTCGTCGCCCACGGCCGCAACGACGAGCAGCTGCCCGTGGCCCGCGCCGGCCGGGGCAAGGTCGCCGAACTGCGCGAGGCCGGTTATGACGTGACCTATCTGGAACACGACGGCATCCACAAGCTGACGCCGGACGTGGCCGAGGCCGCCGTGCGCTTCTTCCTCGACTGACCTGACACGCCGCCCGGCCGAGCCGGGCAACGCGACCTGCCCGATGCCCACGCGCCCCGAACGGGGACAGGATGCCATGACGACCACCCAGAACCGCCTGATCGACCGCCAGTTCGGCCCGATGGCCGCCGCCTATGTGGAAAGCCGGGTCCATGCCGCCGGTGCCGACCTCGACCTGATCGCGGCCCGCGCGGCGGAGGTGCGCCCCAGCGTGGCGCTCGATCTCGGCACCGGCGGCGGCCACGTCGCCTATGCGCTGGCCCCGCATGCGGGCGAGGTTCTGGCCTGCGACCTGTCGGCCGGCATGCTCGCCACCGTCGCCCGCACGGCGGCGGAAAAGGGCCTTGCCAACATCCGCACGGTGGAGGCGGACGTGCGGGCACTCGGCCTCGACGCGGCCACCGCCGATTTCGTGGCGAGCCGCTACAGTGCCCATCACTGGACCGACCTTGCCGCCGGCCTGCGCGAGGCGCGGCGGGTGGCCAAAGCCGGCGCGCCGGCGATCTTCGCCGACGTGGTGACCTCCGGCGTCGCGCTCTACGACACCCATCTCCAGGCGGTGGAACTGCTGCGCGACCCCTCGCATGTGCGCAACCGGTCGATCGCCGAATGGACCGCGCTGCTGCGTGACGCCGGCTTCGAGACCCTCGCCGTCCGCCGCGACCGGCTGCGTCTCGACTTTGCGACCTGGATCGCGCGGATGGGCACGCCCGAGGCCCATGTCACGGCGATCCGCTCGCTGCAGGAGGGCGCCTCCGCCGAGGTGCGCCGCCATTTCGCCATCGAGCCCGACGGCAGCTTCCTCTTGGAGACGGCGGTGTTCGAGACCGTGGCGGACTGAGTCAGCGTCCCGTCGATCCGAATCCGCCGGCGCCGCGCGCCGTCTCATCCAGGCTCGCCACCTCGACCAGACGCGCCTGCGTCACCGGGGCGATCACCACCTGCGCGATGCGCTCGCCGCGGGCGATCACGAACGGCGCGTCGCCGAGGTTGATCAGGATCACCTTCACCTCGCCGCGATAGTCCGCATCGATCGTGCCGGGCGTGTTGAGCACGGTGACGCCGTGCCTGGCGGCCAGCCCCGAACGCGGCCGCACCTGCGCCTCGAACCCTTCCGGCAGCGCGATCGCAAGGCCCGTCGCACCAGCGCGCGGGCGCCCGGCGCCAGCGTCAGCGGCTCGCCGACGGCCGCCAGCAGGTCCATGCCGGCCGCCTGCGGGCTCTGGTAGGCCGGCAAGGGAAGGTCGGCGCCATGAGGCAGGCGGGTGACGGCAAGGGAGATGGTCATCGGCGATCCAGGGTGGGTTGGGGTCCGGAGTGGATACGGAAGTTCTTTGTTCGAGGAAAGGCCGAGGCCCCCTCATGCGCGCTGCGCGCCACCTTCTCCCTCGATGGGGAGAAGGGGCAAATGGCGGAGC
>NZ_MCRJ01000141.1 GCF_001720135.1 Methylobrevis pamukkalensis | reverse complement strand
CGGCGGGGGCGCGGCGCTCCACCGGGGCGACGCTGCGCACGATCTCCTCGGCGGCGCTCGCCCGCGGCTTCAGCCAGTCGCGGCCCTGGGGCGAGACGGCGGCCAGAGGCTCGAAGGCCGGCTCGACACGGCCGTTCGGCAGCGGGGCGATGAAGTCGTCATAGCCGTAGTCGTCCGGCGCGTCGGCCTGGATCTCCGGCTCGGACTCGGGGCCGTAGTCGGTGACGTCGTCGGGGCCGAAGTCGGGCGCGGGCGCGGTCTTGCGCAGGGCGGCCGGTCCGCGCAGCGGACGCGGCGGCGGCACGACGCTCGGATCGGGACGGGGGATCTCGCGCGGCGGCAGCTGCACGGCCTCGAAGTCCGGCTCGACGCGTGGCTGGTGGATCGTGACCCGGCGCGCCGGGGCCGGCACGGGCGCCGGGGCGTGGTCGGCCTGATACGCGCCGCCGTCGTCTTCCCAGGGGGCGGTCACGGGGGCGGTCAACGGGGTGGTCTGGGGCGCGGGGCATGGCAACCCGGGGATCGGCAAACCGGGGCTCCACCGGCCGGGGCCGGCCTGCGGGGACGCCGGCATGCGCGGCGGCGGGGCGGCGACAAACCCGCCGAGGCCGTCGTCGACGTCGGCAAGATTGCGCATCAGCCGGCCGAGGCGGCCCTGCCCCTCGGCACGGGCGGCGGCCTGCGGTGCCCTCGCGGCAAGCGCCGGAGCGGCCAGTGGCGGCTCGGGACCGAACTGCGGCTCCTGCGCCACGTGGATGCGGCGGGGGCGGGCCTGCCGGCGCGGCGGCTCGTCGACGAAGGGCTGGGCCGCGAAATCCTCGTCGCGGCCGAAGGTCTCCTCGCCCGGATAGGCATAGTCGTGGGTCCGGCGGCCGGTGCGGCGGCGCAGCAGCGCGCGGGCCGACAGCCACATGTGCGAGGCGGCGCCCGCCATGGCCGACAGGCGGCCGGGCCGGTCGTCCGCGTCGTCGGCCTCGATGTCGTCGTCGGCCTCGACCGCGGTGTCGGCCGCGCTGGCCGGGAAGCCGGCGGCATAGGCCATCAGTCCGGCGGCGGCGACCGCGACGAGGCCGCCGACGATGATCCGGCCGACGCCCGAGAGCGGGCCGCCGGCCAGCAGGGCGGGGAGTTCCAGCACCAGGTCGCCGAGGTAGCCGCCCATGCCGGTCGGCAGCGGCCAGCTGGCCGGGACGGGCAGCACCGAGATGAAGGCGGCAGCGGCAGCCGTGCCCGCCGCCCAGGCGAGGATGCGGCTGCGGGCGATCGAGACGCGGCGGCCGGTGAGCAGCGACCAGCCCCAGGCGACCAGCGGCATCAGGAAGATCGCCGAGGTGAGCCCGACGAACTGCATGACGAGATCAGAGACCACGGCGCCCGGCGTGCCGAGGGCATTGCGCACCGGCAGTTCGGTCGCGTGGCTCCAGCTCGGGTCGTCCACGGACCAGGTGGCGAGCGCCGCGGCCAGCGCCGCGACCAGCGCGATCAGGCCAAGGCCGCTCGCGCCCGCGAAATTGCGGCGCAGCGCCTGGCGCAGGCGGCTGTCGGCGGGCATTCGGGCGGAGGAAAGCGTTCTCGACATGCGCATGGTCTCGGGTTCTGGTCCTGGGTGTCCGTCAGCAGGCAAGGCAATCGGCGGCCGCCGGCCATGGGGCCAGGGCGCGGCGGGCGGCCGGACGTTCGGCGGCCGCCTTCGGATCGGGCACCGCCGGCTCGTCGTCCTCGGCGTGCTCGTCCTCTTCCTCCTCCTCGTCGCCGAAGCCGCCGGCGCGGGACGGCGGCCGGGGGCATAGGCGAAGATGACGGGGGAGGACGCCGCCGGGGCGAAGGGCGCGACGGCAAGGGCGAGGCGCGCCGTCAGGCGGCGGGCGTGGTCGAGAAGGGCGGCGATCAGGATCATGGGTCTGGTCTTCCTGTCATCGGTTGCGACGCGCGAGGACGCCGGCGATGCGCCGGAGCGCCTCCTCCGTGCGGGCCTGATCCTCGACCATGGCGATGCGGATGTGGTTGGCACCCGGATTGCCGTGAACGGCGTCGTCCGCAGAGAGATAGGCCCCGGGCAGCACCCGGACACCGGCCTCCTCGTAGAGACGTTTCGTAACCGCTTCGCCGCCGCCATGCGCCGTGACGTCGAGCCACAGAAAGAAACCGCCCGGCGGCCGGAGGACCGACGCCCCGAGGTCGAGACCGCCGAGAATCGCCTCAGCCGCCTCGAACTTCGCGTCATAGAGCCGCCGATTGTCCGCCACGTGGTCCTCGTCGCGCAAGGCCGAAACGGCGACGGCCTGCAGCGGCAGTGGCACCTGCGGCGCATGGATGTTGCGCGAGCCCGCCCAGCGCGACAGGAAGGCCGGATCGCCGGCCGCAAAACCGCAGCGCAGGCCGGGCAGGCCGGACCGCTTCGACAGCGAATTGAAGGCGACCACCCGGTCGTAGCCGGCGCCGAGGGCGTCGGCGGCCTCGAGGGCGCCCGGCGGCGGCGCGCCGCGCCAGATCTCGGAATAGCACTCGTCGGCAAACAGCAGGAAGTCGTGGCGCCGGGCAAGGCCGATCAGCGACTGCCAGAGTTCGAGCCCGGCGACCGCGCCTTGCGGATTGGCCGGCGAGGCGAAATAGGCGGCGACCGTGCGGGCGAGAATCGTTTCGTCCACCCCGGCGATGTCCGGCAGGTAGCCGGTGTCGGCGCCGGCCGGCAGCATCACCGCCTCGGCGCCGGCGATTTCCGCGCCGCTGGCATAGACCGCATAGAAGGGATTGGGAATCAGCACGGCGGGACGTTCGATGCCGCGCGCCCGGCCGGCGGCGATCGCCTCGATCGAGGCGGAAAACAGGCCGTCGCGCGAGCCGCTGAGCGGCAGCACGCCCTGCTCGGCGTCCACCGGCTGGCGCAGGCCGTAGCGCCGGGTGAGCCAGTCGGCGACCGTCTGGCGGAATTCGGCGGTGCCGCGGATCGGCGGATAGCGGCCGAAGCCGGGAATCGCGGTGGCAAGGGTGGCGGCGACGAAGTCCGGCACGACCTGGCGCGGTTCGCCGATGGTGAGGTCGATGGGGTCGGCGCCGGGCCGCAGGCCCTCGACGAGCGCCGCCGCGCGCTGGAACGGCGATGATCGGAGCGAGGGCGACGCGGCGGCCATGGCTGATCCTGAAACTCGCAAACAGGCCGCAGGCTCAGTCCTGCGGCCGGACCCGCGCCACCCGTCTGCCCGTCCGCGAGGACGGGGCAGGACAACCGTGTCGGCGTCGCGCGATCCGTGGCCGAGACTAGCCGGGCATGGTTAAGGGCCGTTTAATCGCGCCCCGGTCGCATTGCACTGCGGCCGCATCGTGGCGGGCCGGGACTCGCGGCCGGGGCTGGCGGACCGGGCGTGCCGGGCAGGGGGAAGGCGCGGAGCCGGGCACCGCGACGGACAACGAAAAAGGGCCGGCGCGATGCCGACCCTCGTTCCGTCCGGACCGTTCGTGTCCGATCCCCTCGTCCGGCGGGCGGTGTCCCGGATCGTCCGGTGCACGCCGCGTCGGAGTTCAGAGCGCGTCCGAATCCGTCTCGCCGGTGCGGATGCGCACCGCCTGGTCGATGCCGTAGACGAAGATCTTGCCGTCGCCGATCTGGCCGGTCTTCGCCGAGGTCGAGATCGCCTCGACGACCTTGTCGGCCTGCTCGGAGGGAATGGCGACCTCGATCTTCAGCTTCGGCAGGAAGCTGACGGCGTATTCGGCGCCGCGGTAGATCTCGGTGTGGCCCTTCTGGCGGCCGTAGCCCTTCACTTCGGTGACGGTCAGACCGTGGACGCCGATCGCGGTGAGCGCGTCGCGCACCTCGTCCAGCTTGAACGGCTTGATGATGGCCATAACGATTTTCATGGGGTCTGTACTCCCTTATTGCCTACGCTCGTCGGCCGATCCGCCCCGAGCCGATGACTGCACGGCCCTTCCGGGCCGGGATCACTCGCTCGTCCCGTGCGGCCCGGTCGCGGCCCAGCCCGTGGGCGGGGACGCGGAACCGGTGCGGGACGATCATCGAGCCCGTTCAGGACAACTTAGTGCATGGCGACGAAAAGTTGAGAGGATTTTCGTCCCGCAATGGCCCGGACGCTGTCCGGACCCTTGCCGCCACCCGCGCGAGGCGCGGATGGCCATGCCGGTGTCGCCCCGATGCCGGAGCTCAGTTGTGGTAGGCGGCCTCGCCGTGGCTCGTCTGGTCCAGACCCTCGCGCTCGGCCTCGACGGACGGACGCAGCCCGACGATGACGTCGACGAGCTTGTAGAGGATGGCGCTGACGATGCCGCACCACACGATGGTGATCAGGACGGCGACGATCTGGGAGTAGACCTGGCTGCCCATGGTGACGCCGTCGAGATAGCCGATGCCGCCCAGGGAGGCCGAGGTGAAGAAGCCCGTGCCGATGGCGCCGATGATGCCGCCGACGCCATGGACGCCGAACACGTCGAGGCTGTCGTCGTAGCCCATCTTCGGCTTCACGACCGCCACGAAGAAGTAGCAGCCGAGGCTGGCGATGGCGCCGAGGACGATGGCGCCGATCGGGCCGATGAGGCCGGCCGCCGGGGTGACGGCGACGAGGCCGGCGACGACGCCGGAGGCGGCGCCGAGGCCCGAGGCCTTGCCGCGGGTGACGGTCTCGATCAGGCCCCAGGCGACAACCGCACCGGCGGTGGCCGTGAAGGTGTTGATCAGGGCCAGCGTGGTGCCGCCGTTGGCTTCAAGGTTGGAGCCGGCGTTGAAGCCGAACCAGCCCACCCACAGGATCGAGGCGCCGACCATGGTCAGCGTCATCGAATGGGGAGGCATCATCTCCTTCGGGTAGCCGAGGCGCTTGCCGACCAGGATCGAGCCGACCAGACCGGCGATGCCGGCGTTGATGTGCACGACCGTGCCGCCCGCGAAGTCCAGCGCCGCAACGCCGCCCGCATGGCCGCCGTTGAAGATCAGGCCGTTGGCGTCCCACACCATGTGGGCGATCGGGAAGTAGACGAAGGTGACCCAGAGGATCGAGAACAGGATCACGGCCGAGAACTTGATGCGCTCGGCGAAGGCGCCGACGATCAGCGCCGGGGTGATCGCGGCGAAGGTCATCTGGAAGGCGATGAAGACATATTCCGGGATGACCTCGTCGGAGAAGGTCGCCGACACGCTGTCAGCGGTCACGCCCGCGAGGAACAGCTTGCCGAAGCCGCCGAAATAGGCGCTTTCCGAACCGCCGAAGGCGAAGGAGTAGCCGTAGACCACCCAGACGATCATCATGACCGAGGCGACCATGAGGACCTGCATCAGCACCGACAGCATGTTCTTGGCGCGCACCAGGCCGCCGTAGAACAGGGCGAGACCCGGAACCGTCATGAACAGCACGAGGATGGTGGAGATCATCATCCACGTCGTGTTGCCGGGGTTCGGCACCGCGGCGACAGCCTCGGCCACGGCGGGAGCCTCGACAGGAGCATCCTGTCCGAATGCGGGCAGTGCCGCCAGGGCGACCATTGCGAGGGCCGCAGGTACGATTCTTGACAATTTCATGGACGTGCCTTTGCTGCAAAACGACAGAAATGTCTGATGGCCGAACTGTCGCCGGGTGCCGGTCTGCCCCACCCCCCGACGTCGTTCCGGCCCGAGACGATCGCGAGACGGAGGCCCTGCCGAAGCTGAAGCGGTTCCGTCGGCCACGAACGATGGCGCGTTCCACTTTCAACCTTCGTGCCAACTTGGCCGGCGTTCGCGATCGCGGCAAAAAAGCGGCGAATCCGGGTGGAATCGCGGCAGTGCGATAGGACCGTGCGGTTGCGCGGCAGGGGCGCGCCGTGGTGCACGCGGGATATGATCAGAAAATGTGCAAACGCCTAGAAATTAACTGCCCATTTTTGCATCTTTGGCAGGCAGGCGTCGGCGAATGAGTCCTTCCTGTGCAACGGAGGCGACGAGATGGCCAGCGCGGTCGTAGAGCGAGCCGCGGGTGAAGCCGCGCCCGCCCGCGCTGGCGGGGCTGTCCTGCACGTAGAGGATCCATTCATCGACGCGGAACGGCCGGTGGAACCACATGGCGTGGTCGAGGCTGGCCACCTGCAGGTCGGTGTCGAACACCGAGCGGCCATGGGCGTAGAGCGAGGTGTCGAGCAGGGTCATGTCCGAGGCATAGGCGAGGGCGCAGCGGTGCAGGGCGTCGTCGTCCGGCAGCCGCTCCTTGGTGCGCACCCACATCATCTGGCGCGGCTCGGCGTCGCTGCGGTCGACGTAGCGGCCGAGTTGGGCGGGCCGCAGGTCGAGCGGGCGCGGCCGCTGCCAGTAGCGGCGGATCGGCTCGGGCGCCTTGGCGAGGATGTCGTCAGCGATCTCCTGGGCGTTCGGCAGGCTTTCGGGATCGGGCACCCCTTCCGGCATGGCGATCTGGTGCTCGAGGCCCTCCTCGGGCACCTGGAAGGAGGCCGACAGCGAGAAGATCGGCCGGCCGTGCTGGATCGCCTTCACCCGGCGGGTGGTGAAGCTGCCGCCGTCGCGGATCCGCTCGACCTCGTAGACGATCGGCACCGAAGGATCGCCCGGCAGCATGAAATAGGCGTGGAGCGAATGGACGTCGCGGCCCTCCACCGTCCGTGCCGCCGCCGCCAGGGCCTGGCCGATCACCTGTCCGCCGAACACGCGCTGCCAGCCGAAGTCGGGACTGCGGCCGCGAAAGAGGTTGGTCTCCAGCCGCTCCAGGTCGAGGATGTCGACGAGGGTCTCGGGGGTCCGGGAAAAATCGCTGCTCGACATGGCTCACCGCAGGGTTGGCGCCGGGCCGGCGCATCTCCCTGTGTCACCGGGCAGGGCTGCGCCGTCAAGCAGAGGCGCGGTGCCCGTGCGGGGCACGGGGTCCGTGTCCGGCCGATCCCGAGGGTGTCAAATGCCGCGATCCGCGATATCTCTCTGCCAGCACATGTCTGCCCGACACCGACACCTGGAGACCCGCCATGACCGCGACCCCCGAGCGCCACGACATCGTCATCGCCGGTGGCGGCTATGTCGGCCTGTCGCTGGCGCTGGCGCTGATGCAGGCACTGCCCGGCCTGCGGCTCGCCCTCGTCGACACGCGGCCGCCGCAGACCGATCCGGCGGAAGCGGCCAAGGACCTGCGGGCCTCGGCGATCGCGGCCGCGGCGCGGCGGATGCTCGCGAGCCTCGGCGTCTGGGACGAGATCGCGCCCGTTGCCCAGCCGATCCTCGACATGACGGTGACCGATTCGCGGCTGGACGACCGGGTGCGGCCGGTGTTCCTCACCTTCGACGCGCGCACGGACGACGGCGAGCCCTTTGCCCACATGGTGCCGAATGCGGCGATGGTCGGCGCGCTGGCGCGGGCGCTGGAAGCGGCCGGCGGCGAGGTGATCGCGCCCGATGCGGTGGCGGACTTCGACGCCGACGCGGCCGGCACGCGTGTGCGCCTCGGCTCGGGGCGGGTGCTGTCCGCCAGCCTGCTGGTCGCGGCCGACGGGGTGCGCTCGCGCCTGCGCAGCCTTGCCGGCATCCGCACGGTCTCCTGGTCCTACGGCCAGTCGGGCATCGTCACCACGCTGAAGCACGAGTTGCCGCACGAAGGACGGGCGATCGAGCATTTCCTGCCCTCCGGTCCCTTTGCGCTCCTCCCGCTCACCGGCAACCGGTCGTCGCTGGTGTGGTCGGAGAAGACCGAGATCGCCGAGCGGCTGATCGCCGACGACTTCCTGTTCGAGGCCGAACTGATGCGCCGGGTCGGCCATGGCCTCGGCGCCGTGGAGGTGGTCGGCCCGCGCGCGGCCTATCCGCTGGGCCTGACGGTGGCGCGCGATTTCGTTCGCCCGCGCTTCGCCCTCGCCGGCGACGCGGCCCACGGCATCCACCCGATCGCGGGCCAGGGTCTCAACATGGGCTTTCGCGATGTGGCCGCGCTGGCGGAGGTGCTGGCGGAGGCGATCCGGCGCGGCGAGGATCCCGGCGCGATCGACGTGCTGGAGCGCTACCAGCGCTGGCGCCGCTTCGACACGGTGGAGATGGCGGCCGTCACCGACGTGCTGAACCGGCTGTTCTCCAACGACCTTGCCCCGGTGCGGGCGCTGCGCGATTTCGGCCTCGGCCTCGTCGACCGGCTGCCCGCGCTCAAGCGCCGCTTCATCGGCGAGGCCGCCGGCGGCGGCGGTGACCTGCCGAAGATGCTGCGCGGGCAGGCAATCTGAGCGGACGGGCCCGGCACGGCAGATCATGCCCTCCCTCAGATCGGTGGCTGCGTGGCGACTAAATTCGACCTGAGAAAATTTCTCTGTGGCACATCTCGATCATATTTCATGGAACCGAATTTCCAACTGACCGTTTGTCCGGAGTGAATCGAAGAAATCGGCAGTCTCCTTTTCTTGAGGAAGACTTGGCGGATTTCCGTATTCAAGGCTCAGGAGGAAACATGTCCAATACCATGACCATTAGAAATATCGTTCTTTCCGGCGTTGCTGCGCTGGCCCTTGGCGTCGGCTCGGCGCAGGCCCAGACGACCATGCCCGAGGCAATGCCCTGCGAAAATCCTGTGACCAATGCCGATGGCAGCGTCACCTGCAGCACCCCGGACAAGCCGGGTGAGATGCAGGTTCCCGGCGGCGATACGGGTGCGGCCGGCAATACCGAGACCAATGGCGGTGTGACCGGCCCGGAAGGTATCGGCGGCACTCCGGGCGGCGCGCCCAACGCCGGACCCGGCAGCAACGGCGGCGCTGGCAGCGATGATGGCGGCAGCAACAGCGGCGGTGGCAGCAACAGCGGCGGTGGCAGCAACAGCGGCGGTGGCAGCA
>NZ_MCRJ01000140.1 GCF_001720135.1 Methylobrevis pamukkalensis | reverse complement strand
GGGATCCGCGACGCCACGCCCGCACCGCTCTCCACGACAACCTCGAACCCAAGCCCGAGATACCGCTTCACAACCTCAGGTGTCGCTCCCACGCGACCCTCGCCGGACGTCACCTCTTTGGGTACACAAAGTCTCATCGGTGGCCTCCGCGCATCTTGTCCCGTCCAGCGGTCATGTCTTCAACTCCCTCCGCGGACGATCCGTCGCCCGCGTCTGTCACCATGGAACTGGCGACGGCCCCATGGCCCTCGCACGCTTCCTCGAAATCGGATGGCCGGTCGCTCAGGATGCGACGGCCACCTTCGGCATCTCCTCGACCACCTCTTCCGGGAAGGTCGGATAGATCCCGTGCGAGCGGCCCATCTGCTGGGCCAGCGCCAGGACGCAGTCGATATACGGGGTGCTGATTCCCCCGAGGCGGCCCATCTCCTGCACCGCCGTCAGCAGCGCATCGAGTTCGATCGCCCGGCCCTTGTCGACATCCTGCAGCATCGAGGTGCGGTGCGCGCCGACCTTGGCCGCGCCGTTGATGCGGCGCTCGACGTCGACCCGGAAGGTCGCGCCGAAGGCCTCGCCGATGGCCTGGGCCTCGAGCATCATGTTCTTCGCCAGCGCCCGGGTGCCGGGATCGGTGGCGATCACGTCCAGCGTCGCGTGGGTGATCGCGGAGATCGGATTGAAGCAGAGGTTGCCCCACAGCTTGATCCAGATGTCGTCGCGGATGTCGTCATAGTATTTCGGCACGAGGCCGCCGGCCTCGAGCGCTGCGCCGAACTGGCGGACGCGCTCGCTGTCGGTGCGGTTCGGCTCGCCGATGCCGAACTGGTTGCCGTATTTGTGGACGATCACGCCCGGGTCGGCGATTTCGGTGGCCGGGTAGACGGTGCAGCCGATCACCCGCTGCGGGCCGATCGTGTTCCACTGGCGATTGCCGGGATCGACGCTCTGCAGGCGGAAATCCTTGAAGCGCTCGTCGAGACCGTGGAAATACCACCACGGCACGCCGTTCTGGGCGGTCACCACCGCGGTGTCCGGCCCGAACAGCGGCACCATCTGCTCCGCCGATTCCCAGGCCTGGTGGGCCTTGAGGCCGCAGATCACGTAGTCCTGCGGGCCGAGTTCGCGCGGATCCTTGGCCGCCGGCATCCGCTCGACGATCTCCTCGCCATCGAGGATCAGCTTGAGGCCGTTCTGCTTGATGGCTTCGAGATGCGGGCCGCGGGCGACGAGCGAGACATCCACGCCGCCGCGTTTCATCATGACCGCCATGTAGCCGCCGATCGCGCCGGCGCCGAAAATGCAGATCTTCATCTCGTGAATTCCTTCCAGGTCATGCAATGCTGCCGTCCTGGCGACCGTGCGCCGTGAACAGGCGGAGGCTGCGTGCGGCACCCGGGCCGGACCGGGGAATGCTCCCCACACCCGCGGCGCCACCGGCATCCTCCGGTCCATTCGTCAGCGCAGCGCCGGAGCCGCGGGTCAACGCGTCACGTCGGGCAGCAGGATGAGAATGTGATGGAGTGCGGTCGGCGCGGTCAGATCATCGCGGCCAGGGAAAAGTGCATCGTCATGGAGTTCCACCCGTCGTTCTGTCGTTTTGTTTTTCTCTGGTATGCAAGATGCCAGAGCACGACGGAGTGTCAATCCCGGCCTGCTGCGACGAAATGGCGGCAGAACGCCCCTGCGGTCATACAGCGCGGCAACGCCCCGCCGCCCCGGCTGCGACACCCCCCTGCGACAGCAGGATCAAGTCCATGAAATGCATTGGAAAAGCAGGCCTTGGCCGGGGCCGGTGGTGTTCATGCCAGCCACCGGATCGGCGGCCGCAGTCATGGTGCAACGCGGCGATCCTCCGTGTTGCATATTTTCTGAAGGCCCTTGAAGGGAAAATGAAAAGGCCGCCGCGGAGGGGTTTCCGCGACGGCCCGAGGGTCTGCACTGTCCGTGACGTCAGGCGGCGCGGACCTGCTGGAGGAATCGGCGGACCGTTTCGCCGAGCACGCCGGAGCGCTCGAACAGCGCCTCGACCGAGCCCTGCATCTCGGTGCTGAGCTGGCCGGTGCGGCGGGCGTCGTTGCTCACCTCGGTGATCGCGTGGGTGACGGTACGGGTGCCGGTGGCCGCCTCGTTGACGTTGCGGGCGATCTCCAGGGTCGCGGCATTCTGCTGCTCGGCGGCAGCGGCGATCGCGCTGCTGCGCTCCGACATCTCGCCCACCAGCAACCGCGCGGCCCTGGCCGATTCCATCGAGACGTTGGCAGCCGCCTTCATCTCGCTGATCTCGCGCTCGATCTCCTCGGTCGCCTTGGCGGTCTGGCCGGCAAGGGCCTTGACCTCGGAGGCGACGATGGCAAAGCCGCGTCCGGCCTCGCCGCGCGCGCCGCCTCGATCGTGGCGTTGAGGGCCAGAAGGTTGGTCTGCGCGGCGATGTCGTTGATGAGGGTGGTGACATCCCCGATCCGGTCGACCACGCTGTTGAGCGCGGCGATGGCATTGCCCGAACGCTCGACCTCGCGCACCGCGTCGGCGGCGATGCGGGTGGAGGCCCGGACCGCGTCGTTGACCTCGCTGATCGAGGCCGACAGCTCTTCGGTGGCGCTGGCCACCGTCTGCACGTTGGCCGTGGTCTGCTCGGACGAGCTCGACACGCTCATGGCCCGCTCGGTCGTGCCGGCGGCGATGCCCGCCAGGGTGCCGGCGGCATCGTTCAGGCGGCGCGAGGCGGCGACGATCTCGTCGCTGACAGCGCCGACGCTGGCTTCCAGATCGGACGCGACCTGGATCATTGCCTGGCGACGGATCTCCTCGGCACGGCGCCGGTCCTCGGTGGCCTGGATCTCGAGAGCACGGGTGCGCAGGAGATTCTCGCGGAACACCACGAGCGCCGCATTCATCCGGCCGATCTCGTCGGCCCGGTCCGAGCGCGTGACATCGACGTCGAGGTCGCCGTCGGCAAGACGGGCGGTGACGCCGGTCAGGACCGACAGCGGACGCGAGATGAGCCGGAAGTTGAGGAAGGCGAGCAGCGCGGCAAACAGCGCCACGGCGATCGCGCTGGCGAGACTGATCAGCTCCATGAGATCGAGCGCCGACTTCTGGTCCGCCGAGGCAACGTCGCCGATCGCTCGCAGAGCCGAGGTTGCCTCCACGATGGCGTCATGGGTCTCGCCGACGAGCCGGCTGCCGTCTCCCGTCAGTTCCATCGCGCGGGCGAGGTCGACGGTCATCGGATCGCGCATCAGCAGGATCTGCTTCTCGATCACATCGGTCTTCCACGTCGTCCAGATGGTCGATGCGGTATCGATATGATGCTTGGCATCTGCGGCCGTCTCTTCGTAACGCGCTGCGAGTTCGCGGATCTGCCCCTCGATCGCAGTCGAGGCCTCCTCGATCGCGGTCACGTAGCTGCGGTCGCCCGTGAGAAGAAAGTTCTTCATCGCGAGGTTCTGCGCGGTGATCGCGAAATCGAGGGCAACGGTCTCGTCGAGGATCCCGATGATCCGCTGGTTGTTCTCGACGATGGTCGTGGTCGTGGTGGCGCGGTCGTAGATCACCGCGCTGGCGCCGATGGCGAGCAGGGCGAGCAGACCGAAGGCCGCAAGGCCCTTCTTGGTGACGGAGATGTTGTTCAGCATGTCATTGATCTCGAAACTGGCGCGGGGATGAACCGGCTGTCCGGGCAACCCCGGACCGGGCGAGGTGATGTCAGCTTCCGGCCTCGGCGCGGCGCTGGAGCTCGGTCAGGTTGATCTCGACCGTCACCGCGCCGATCGGCGTCGTTCCGGCCGCATCGGTCAGCGTGTAGCTGAGCTGCCCGCGCCAGACCTTCACCTCGTCGTCCCACTCGGCCTCGTCGAGGAACATGCCGTCGCGACCGGCATCGAAGGTCTTCTGGAACTTGCCTTCGTCGCCCTGCCAGAAGTCGCTGGTGATGGAGCTCTGTCCGACATTGAGGCCGTTCTGGTCCATCACGAAGATCTCGGCATAGAGACCCAGCGAGCGGCCCTGCATGCGGGCGAGATAGACCGACAGCGGATTGGAGAGGGTCGCGGCGATCAGCGGCTTGTCGGCCGACTCGCGCTCGGCCTTCCACTGGTTGTCGAGCCGGTCGATGTCGGTCTGGCTGACCTTGCCGATCCGGTCGTTCTGAGCGCCGACCGACACACGGACGATGTCCGTGTCGATCCAGCCGCGGATGTCCTGCATCACGGCAGGGGTCAGCAGCGCCTTGAAGTCCGGTGCGGGCGGTTCGGCCGCAAGAGCCGGCGCGGCAAGCGCGAGGAACACAGATAGCGACGTGAGTTGAAACCTAGGCATTCCGCCCTCCTTGATTTACGGAGGAGCTTCGATTGTTCAGCTTAATATTCAATGAAATCAGAAAGTCGCGACCGTTATTTCGCAGCGCACGAAATTACGCTCGGAAGTTGCTGTGCCAGTTGACTGGACTCATCCTACAAGTGGGGCGTTCATTCAAAATCAGGTCGTTGCGAGAATCAGATTGCGCGCGATCTGCCCGGCACGGCGACCGCAGACTGCAGGGTTCGGTACTAAAGGAGAGGAGACGAGACCAGAAAATGTTCCATTGCGGGCATGGAATTCCGCGGCTCCGCCGGTATCGGGCCATCCAACACGCCGACGGCTTTCAGTTTCTCCACGACAGCCGCATCGTCTCTAGGTAGCTTTGCGTAGATGCCAAGAGGGAAGCAACGATCGCAATGTCTGCTACACTCGGCGCCGACACTCCGGCTGAAAGGGCCCGACCCTTGAATCGTTCCGTCGATATCCTTCTCGTGGAGGACAATCCGGGCGACGTCGTCCTGACGATGGAGGCGTTCCGGCTGGCGGGCATCCAGAGCCGGATGCACACCGCCGAGGATGGGGAGAAGGCCATAGCGTTTCTCGATCGTATCGGCACCGACCGCGACACGCCATGCCCCGATCTGGTGCTGCTCGATCTCAACCTGCCGCGCGTCAATGGCAAGGACGTGCTCGCCCACATCAAGCAGCATCCGGCGCTGCGCCGAATTCCCGTGATCGTCCTGACGTCGTCGGATCGGCCGGAAGACATCGCGGAGAGCTACGACCGCCACGCCAATTCCTACATCATCAAGCCGATGGAAATGCGCCGCTTCGTCTACATCGTGACGAAGATCGACGAGTTCTGGTTTTCGGCGGCAACGCCCCCGCCGCAGTGACCGCCGGGGGCGTGCGCCGGCCGCTCAGACCACCTCGAATTCGAGCAGCCGGTAGAAGCCGAACAGGCCGGCCGGCCGGTCGGAGATGAAGCGCATACCGGGCGCCGCTTTCAGCGAGGCCGCGGTGATCCGGGCATTCCAGCCGAGCGCGCGGAACAGGGGCGCGAACAGGTGACTGAACAGGGCACGCGGTCCGCCGTCGGCCGCAAAATGGCTGACGACCAGCAGACGCCCGCCCGGGCGCAGCAGGCGGCGGATCTCGGCCAGCACCTTGTCCGGCTCCGGAACCACGGTCATCACATACATCGCCATCACGGCGTCGAAGCTGGCGTCCGGAAAGCTGGTGGCCGACGCATCCATTTCGAGGATCGCCTCGACATTGCGCAATTCCTCGCTGCGGACCCGGCGCCGCGCGATCTCCAGCATCTCCGGGCTGAGATCGATGCCGGTGACCCGCATGTCGGAGGGATAGTGGGGAAGCGAGATCCCGGTTCCGACGCCGAGTTCGAGAACACGGCCGGTGTCGGCGGAAAGCGCCTCCACGGCCGTGCGGCGGGAGCCATCCATCAGCCGGCCGAACACCGCATCATAGATCGGTGCCCACCGGGCATAGGCCTCGACAACGTCACGCTCGCGCAGCCGCGGCGCGGCAACACCCGCCGCCGTCGACCGCCGCTCGGACAGGCCTGCTTCGCTCTCGTTCATCCATGTCTCCGTTGGCTGGGTCATGGCCGCGCGGGAATTCAGCCGGCCGGACAGGAAGCCGTGCTCGCACCTCCAACACGCGACGTGGGCGATTGGTTCAGCCGAGCCCGGCCGAAAGTCGTTCGGTCGCAGGCGCGGCATTCGCCCCGATGTCGAAACGGCTCGTGGTGGCGGCAATGAAGCCGCCGCCGAGCACCCGGGCACCCTCCCCGGCCTCGTCATAGAAGACGCAGGCCTGGCCCGGCGACACGCCCTGTTCCCCGTCGAGAAGATCGACATGCACGCCGGTCTCGTCGCGGCCAAGCAGGGCCGGCTGCGGCGGACGGGTGGAACGCACCTTGGCCATGATTTCAAGACCACCGGGCGGAAGATCGGCCAGCACCCCGTCGCCGATCCAGTTGACATCGCGCAGATGCAGCCGACCGGTCATCAGCGCCTCGCGCGGTCCGACCACGACCCGGCGCGAGCCCGACTCGAGGCGGACCACGAACAGCGGCTCGCCGAGCGAGACGCCGAGGCCTCGTCGCTGGCCCACGGTATAATGTATGATGCCGTCATGGCGGCCGAGCACGCGCCCGTCCACGTGGACGATGTCGCCGGCCTCGGCCGCGCCGGGCTTCAGCCGCTCGATCACATCCGCGTACTTGCCGGTCGGCACGAAGCAGATGTCCTGGCTGTCGTGCTTGTCGGCGACCACGAGACCGAGGCTGCGCGCGATCTCGCGAACCTCGGCCTTGGTCAGGCCGCCGAGCGGAAAGCGCAGATAGTCGAGCTGCTCGGGCGTCGTGGCGAACAGGAAATAGCTCTGGTCGCGGTCGAGATCGACCGGGCGGCGCAACTGGCGCCGGCCGCCGACAAGGGCCGAGCGCACGTAGTGGCCGGTGGCCAGCGCCTGCGCGCCGAGCTTGCGGGCCGTCTCGAGCAGATCGGAGAACTTGACGGTCTGGTTGCAGGAGACGCACGGGATCGGTGTCTCGCCGTGGATGTAGCTTTCGGCGAAGCGGTCGATCACCGCGCTGCGAAAGCGCTCCTCGTAGTCGAGCACATAATGCGGAATGCCGAGCGAGGCCGCGACGTCGCGGGCGTCGTGGATGTCCTGTCCGGCGCAGCAGGCGCCCTTGCGATGAACCGCCTCGCCATGGTCGTAGAGCTGGAGCGTGACGCCGACGACGTCATACCCCTCGCGCTTGAGCAGCCCGGCAACCACGGAAGAATCGACGCCGCCCGACATGGCGACGACGATGCGGGTGTCCTCGGGGCGCCCCGGCAGATCGAGACTGTTCAGCATGCCAACACTCGCTTTGGGATGAACGCCGCAGGACGCCACCCTCTGCGCCCGGCAACCGACGCCCTGCGGGGCGGCGGCGACCTGAGGCGCGAAGATCGGACGGAATTGCGGGCGTTGCCGGTCGGCAATATTTGCCACCACTCCGGCAAGGCTTGCCGCTCCCGGGTGTCATTCCCGGATCCGTGAGGCCGGAACCTACCGAAATTCGCACGGCCTGTCATCCGACGACGATGTTTTCGCCCGGCTTTCGGCGCAGGCGCCACATCCGGCGCGGCTGGCCCGCCACTTGCTAACAATTGAGGCAGTCACGAGGAACCCCATGTCCGCACTGCCGATCTCCCTGTTTCCCGTCGCTGCGACGACGTCCGTGCCCCAGCCCGCGGGCCTCGGCGCCACGACGGGCGTGATGACGGCAACGGCGTCGTTCGGGGCCGTCCTCGCCGGCACCGCGGCGATGGCACCGTCCATGGACGAGGCGCCGGCCACCCCCGTGACGATGGGCGCGGCCGGGCCTCTGATGACCTCCTCCCAGCCTGTCGCGATCCTCCCGGCATCCGGCACGGCGATCCCTCCGGCCTTGTCCGCGGCCCCGGCCCCCGCGCCCTCCGTCGATGGCGCTGCGCTCCCGTCACAGGCGACCCAGGCTCCGAGGACAGTGGTACAGGCACTGCCGGCGCAGGTCGGCGCAGCGGTCCCGGCTGTGTCCGCACCCGTGGTGGCCGCGTCGCCGGCCCCGGTCACGACGACGCCCCCTGCAGTCACCCCCGCAACGCTGGCTTCCGCCAGCCTCGCGGGGACTGGTGCGGACGCAACCGCTGCCGTTGTCCTCCCGTCCGCAGCGCCCGCGGTCGAAGACAAGTCCCTGGACGCTGCGGCTCCGCTGCCGCCCGCGGCCGCGCCGACTTCGATCCCCGCACCCTTCGTCGCTGCCGCCGAAGCGTCGGTGCCCTCGGATGCTGCCGTGTCCCTGCCGTCCGGGGACGACCCGGCCTCCGGCATCGCGCCTCAGATTGCAACCGCAACTCCTCCGGCCGTCGCCTCGGCGCCTGCAGCCGCCTCGGCCGCGACGGTCGACCCCGCCGTCAGTTCCACCGCGGACGCCGCCCCGCCGGCCGATGACAGCGACGCCGGTGACGAGCTCGCAAGCCTGTTGACGATCCTGCCGCAGCCGGTCCTGCCGCCGGCGATGCCGGGCTATGCAATGGCCGTCGCCTACGAGATCACCGGCGAGGTTCATGCGCCGGAACCGGCCGCGACGCTCACTGCCGCCGTCGAGGCGCCCGCCGGATCGGGCCCGGCGGCGGCGCGGATCGGCGAGGCGGCCCCCCCGCAGCGCCCGCGATTTTCGCCGCACCGACGGCTGGTTCCCCCTCGTCTGTTGACGACAGCATCGCGGTTCCGGCCATGCCGGTCGCCTCGTCGATCGCGGACGAAGCGACCCGTCCGGTCGTCACGTCGCCGGCACCTGCGGAGGCGATGGCCCCTGCGGCGTCGCCTTCCCCCTCCGCCATGTCGTCCACGGCTCCGGCCGCGACCGTCGAAGCGGCCTCGACGATGTCGCCGGCCGGTACGACCGTGTCTGCCTCCATCGCGCCACGGCCGCCTCAGGGTCCGGCCGCCGCCGCCCGCCCCGCCGACAGCCCCGCCGATAGCATCGACGCCGCGCCGGTCGCTCCGGGTCGGAGCCCGGCCCGTGACCCGGCCGTTGCCCCGGAGTCGTCCGCCACTTCCCCCGTGCGCCCGGTGGTCACCGCTCCGGTT
>NZ_MCRJ01000139.1 GCF_001720135.1 Methylobrevis pamukkalensis | reverse complement strand
GGTTGCGACCGGGCCGAAGGGATTGGCGGTCGGGTCGCTGCCCGGCGCGCCGAACGGGTTGCCGCCGCCGGCGCCCGGCATCGGCACGTCGACGTTGACCGTGGAGGGATCGAACTCGATCTGGTCGTTCTTGTAGTGCATCACCAGGCCGGGCAGGGCGATCAGCAGGCCGACCATGATCAGCTGGATCACCACATAGGGGATCGAGCCCATGTAGATCTGACCGGTGGTGACCGGCGCGATCGTCTTGCGGGTGACCTTGTCGACATAGGCTTTCTCGGGCGCGACCGAGCGCAGGTAGAACAGCGAGAAGCCGAAGGGCGGGTGCATGAACGACGTCTGCATGTTGACGCCGAGCAGCACGCCGAACCAGACGAGGTCGATGCCGAGCTTGGCCGCGACCGGGGCCAGCAGCGGCACGATGATGAAGGCCAACTCGAAGAAGTCGAGGAAGAAGGCGAGGAAGAAGACGAGGATGTTGACGACGATCAGGAAGCCGAGCTCGCCGCCGGGGATCGCCGACAGCAGGTGCTCGACCCACAGATGGCCGTCGACGCCGTAGAAGGTCAGCGAAAAGACGCGGGCGCCGAGCAGGATGAAGATCACGAAGGACGACAGCTTGGTCGTCGTGTCGAGCGCCTGGCGGACCATCGTGAAATCGAGGCGCCGGTTCATGGCGGCCAGCACCAGTGCGCCGACCGCGCCCATGGCGCCGCCTTCGGTGGGGGTTGCAAGGCCGATGAAGATGGTGCCGAGCACGAGGAAGATCAGCACCAGCGGCGGCAGCAGCGAGGTGATCGACCGCCGCACCAGCGCGAGGCCGCGGAGCGTGCGCGCTTCGGGCGGCAGCGCCGGCACCAGCTCCGGCCTGAAGATCGAGATCAGGATGATGAAGCCGGTGTACATGCCGGTCAGGATCAGCGCGGGCACCATGGCGCCCTCGTACATGTCGCCGACCGAGCGGCCGAGCTGGTCGGCGAGCACGATCAGCACGAGGCTCGGGGGGATGATCTGGGCGAGCGTGCCGGAGGCGGCGATGGTGCCGGTGGCGATGCGCCGGTCGTAGCCGTAGCGCAGCATGATCGGCAGCGAGATCAGGCCCATGGAGATCACCGACGCGGCGACGACGCCGGTGGTGGCGGCGAGCAGCGCGCCGACGAAGATCACCGCGAAGGCAAGGCCGCCGCGGATCGGCCCGAACAGCTGGCCGATCGTGTCGAGCAGATCCTCGGCCATGCCGCTTCGTTCGAGAATCAGCCCCATGAAGGTGAAGAAGGGAATGGCGAGCAGCGTGTCGTTGGCCATCACGCCGAAGATGCGGTCGGGCATCGCGCCGAACAGGTTGGGCGAGAGCAGGCCGAGTTCGATGCCGATCAGGCCGAAGACGAAGCCGTTGGCGGCGAGCGCGAAGGCGACCGGATAGCCCAGCAGCAGCAGGACCACCAGCGAGAGGAACATGATCGGAGCGAGGTTTTCCGCGAAGAAGGCTGTCATTGGGGCCTCGTCTGGCGCGCGGCGGGATCGGGTCGAAGTCGGGGGCGAACCCTGCCGGCAGCCTTTCGGCGCGGCGGCGGATCCTGCCGTCAGTGCGGTCCGCTCACGCGGCCTTCCAGCGGGTCCGGGCCGGTGCCGGTGAGAAAACCGATCCGCTTGATCAGTTCCGAGATGCCCTGCAGGCCGAGGAGGGCGAAGCCGAGCGGGATCAGCATCCAGGCCGGCCACAGCGGCAGGCCGCCGGCGTTGCTCGACACCTCGTCGCTGACCCAGCGCTGGATCGCGAGCGGATAGGTCAGGTAGAGGGTGATGCCGACGAAGGGGAAGAGAAAGAACAGGGTGCCGAGCACCTCGATCCACACCTGCGTGCGCCGCTGGAGCCGGCCGTAGATGATGTCGATCTTCACATGCTCGCCGCGCTGGAGCGTATAGGCCGCGGCCAGCAGGAACACGGCGGAGAACAGATACCACTGCATCTCCAGCCAGGCGTTGGAACTGGCCGACAGCACCTTGCGCGACACCGCGTTGCCGGCGCTCACCAGCACGGCGACCAGCACCAGCCAGGACACGGCCTTGCCGACGGTCACGCTGATGGCGTCGATGATCTGGCTGATCCGGATGAGAAACGGCATGAACAGTTCCCCCTGAGGTCGGGTTCCGGCTCTGCCGGCCGGCTGTTCGTTTGTTATCCGAGACGCCCGAGTTGTCAAACCCGTGCGCCATGTCCGCGCGCTGACGCGGAGGCAACGCTTCATTGAGCCCGCGTAAACTTTTTGGCGCTCAAATGCCGGTAGAATCAGACGATTCATTCGCGGAGAGTTCAGCCTGATCATGGCGCTTCGACACGCAAGGGTGGTATGATTCGCCGAAGGTCGCATGACAGAGCGCAGCGTGTGCCGTTTGCGCGGCGCGTCCAACAACGGCACGCGAGCGTATGCCGGACAACGAGAGCGACCGGGGGAGAAAACCGATGATGGCTGCGAAGGGAGATCTCCGGCAGGGGCCGGTGGAAGTGGACAGTCCCGACGCGCGCATCCTTCTCGTCGAGGACGACGAGGACGAGGTCCGCCTCATCGTCCGGCTGCTCGATCAGGCGCCGATCCGCATCGAGGTCCTGCCCTTCGGCAACGGGCAGCTGGCGCTCGACTATCTCGACGCCCAGCGCACGGGAGCGGGCGGGCCGCTGCCGGACCTGATCCTGCTCGACATCAACATGCCGGTGATGGACGGGATCCTGTTTCTTGCGCGGCTGCGCAAGCATCCGGACTACAAGTCGCTGCCGGTGGTGGTGCTGACCACGGCGACCGACGAGGAACTCGTGCGCCGCGCCTATGATTTCGGCGCCAACGCGGTCATCAACAAGGTCGACAGCCTCGACGGCATGAGCCAGATCGCCAACACGATCGTCGATTTCTGGTTCCGCGTCGCGCGCCGCTACTATCTCGACTGACCGGTTCGCCCGGCCCGCGGACATGCAACGGCGCCGGAGGCGTGTCCCTTGCGGGGGCCTGCCGGCGCCGGTTGTCGCGCCCCTCCGCGCGGCCGTCCCCGGATCTGCGGGGCGGAAGGCAACGGGGCGGAAGGCCTCGTGGTCCGAAGCTTGGGTGATCGGACGCTGTGGCGATCGGACGATCCGGGAGGGGCACGTGCCCGTCCGCGTCAGTCCGGCGCCGCGTCCGCCGCCGCATCGGCCCTTCGGGCCTGCCGGCGACGGACATCGGGGCGATCACCGATCCGGCTCAGCGGTTGAGGAGGTTCCAGTCGGAGTCCGAATAGCCCGGATGGTAGGCGCTGCTCACCGCCGGGGCCTGCGCGGCGACGGCCGAACCATGGGTGCCGATCACCTGGGCGTCGGCGGCGCGGGCTCGCGCTCGGCGCGGATGACGTCGCTGTCGCTGTAGCCGGGATGGTAGACGCCGGACACGGCCGGGGCGGTGGCGAGCGCGGCGCCGTGGGTGCCGGTCACCTGGGCGTTGGCGGCGCGGGCTTCCTGGGCGCGGAGACGGATCTCGCTGTCGCTGTAGCCCGGGTGATAGGGGGCGGCGACAGCGGCGCCGGTCAGGGCGGCGAAGACGGCGGCGGCGAGAACGGTACGATTGAAAGACATGACACACTCCTTGAGGGGAACGACCGGGCCATTTCGGCGGCGGGTCTCGGGAAGGATGGACGGCTGTCCGATCCTTCGGCTTCATTCGGGGGCCTCATCCGCCGCGGCATGGTTCCCTGCGGAGGAGCCGGCGGCGGAGGGCGGTGGACGGGCGGGCTCAGCGGTTGAGGAGGTTCCAGTCGGAGTCCGAATAGCCCGGATGGTAGGCGTTGCTCACCGCCGGGGCCTGCGTGGCGACGGCCGAACCATGGGTGCCGATCACCTGGGCGTTGGCGGCGCGGGCCTCGCGCTCGGCGCGGATGACGTCGCTGTCGCTGTAGCCGGGATGGTAGGCGCCGGACACGGCCGGGGCGTTGGCGAGCGCGGCGCCGTGGGTGCCGGTCACCTGGGCGTTGGCGGCGCGGGCTTCCTGGGCGCGGAGACGGATCTCGCTGTCGCTGTAGCCCGGGTGATAGGGGGCGGCGACGGCGGCGCCGGTCAGGGCGGCGAAGACGGCGGCGGCGAGAACGGTACGATTGAAAGACATGACACACTCCTTCTGGTTCGGGGCCGGGTCGCCTGCGGCGGGGCCTCGGGGTGGACGGAACGGCTTCGCGTTTCGTTGATCCAGAGCTATGCCCCTGCTGCGAAATAGAAAAGTGGGCCGGCGATCACATGAAGCTCATTGCCACGTGGTTCAGATTCGCGTGATCGGTATTGAAGCCGGCGTTGCAACGCCCCTGGCGCCGGCCTGCGCCGCGCAGCGCCGGGACGCAATCCGGCAGAAAATCGGCTTTCGCCGTGTTTGCCGCTGGCAAAGCTGCCGACTTGGCTTATCTGTCAGCGCGCGGGCGGCCGATCACGAAGCGGGCCGTTCCTGCAGCCGGACATCAACGACCGGAACGGTTTCGTGAACGACAAACGTCGATTCAGCGTGGGAGCAGGACGGGGCATGGACCAGATCACGACGACCGCAGGGCCTGGCGTGCCGCAGCCGATGAAACTTCCGGCCGCGCATCCGCCGGTGAAGACCGGCCGCGTCGGCGTGCTGCTCGTCAACCTCGGCACGCCGGACGGCACCGACTACTGGCCGATGCGCCGCTATCTGAAGGAATTCCTGTCCGACCGCCGGGTGATCGAGACGCCGCGGGCGATCTGGTGGCCGATCCTGAACCTGATCGTGCTGACCACGCGGCCGAAGAAGAGCGGGGCCGCCTATGCCTCGATCTGGAACAGGGAGCTCGACGAGTCGCCGCTGCGCACCTTCACCCGCTCCCAGGGCGACAAGCTGGCCACGCGGCTGGCGGCCATGCCCAACGTCACGGTCGACTGGGCGATGCGCTACGGCAAGCCCTCGATCGCCGAGAAGCTCGATGCGCTGAAGGCGGCAGGCTGCGACCGGCTGCTGATCTTCCCGCTCTATCCGCAATATGCGGCGGCAACCACGGCGACCGTGAACGACAAGGTGTTCGAGCACCTGATGAAGCAGCGCTGGCAGCCGGCGGTGCGCACCGTGCCGCCCTATCACGACGATCCGGCCTATGTGGACGCGATCGCCGCCTCGATCGAGCGGCATCTGGCGACGCTGGATTTTGCGCCGGACGTGGTGCTCGCCTCCTATCACGGCGTGCCGCAGTCCTATTTCCGCAAGGGCGACCCCTATCACTGCCATTGCCACAAGACGACCCGCCTCGTGCGCGAGCGGCTCGGCTGGGACGAGAGCCGGCTGAAGGTCACCTTCCAGTCGCGCTTCGGGCCGGAGGAGTGGCTGCAGCCCTACACGGACAAGACGCTCGAGGCGCTGCCGGGCGAAGGCGTGAAGAAGGTGGCGGTGATCAACCCCGGCTTTTCCGCCGACTGCCTGGAAACGCTGGAAGAGATCGCCGAGGAGGGCAAGGAGAGCTTCCTCCACGCCGGCGGCGAGCGCTTCACCCACATTCCCTGCCTCAACGACGGCATGCTCGGCATGGACGTGATCGAGACGGTGGTGCGCCGCGAACTGATGGGCTGGATCTGAGGTCGAGAGGGCCGCAGCCGGGCCCGCGGTGATCATCGCCCGTCCGGGCGGTTGATTCATCGCGGCTTCACGGCTTCCATGCGAACATCGCCCCGACTGCGAAAGGATGGCTCCGCATGTACGGCTTCTCCGGTTTCGACATCTTCGTCCTCGTGCTGGTCGTCCTGGTGGTGATCACGCTCTTTGCCGGCATCAAGCAGGTGCCGCAGGGGTTCAATCACACGGTCGAGCGCTTCGGCCGCTACACGCGCACGCTGCGGCCGGGCCTCAACTTCATCGTGCCCTACATCGACGCCATCGGCGCCCGGCTCAACATGATGGAGCAGGTGCTGGACGTGCCGAGCCAGGAGATCATCACCCGCGACAACGCCACCTGCACCGTCGACGGCGTGACCTTCTACCAGGTGCTCGACGCGCCCGGGCGGCCTACGAGATCAGCGGCCTCGAAAACGCGATCCTCAACATCACCATGACCAACATCCGCACGGTGATGGGCTCGATGGATCTCGACAACCTCCTGTCCAACCGCGACGAGATCAACACCCGCCTGCTGCATGTGGTCGACGCGGCGACGGAGGCCTGGGGCATCAAGATCACCCGCATCGAGATCAAGGACATCAACCCGCCGCGCGATCTCGTCGAATCGATGGCCCGGCAGATGAAGGCCGAGCGCGACAAGCGCGCCTCGATCCTCGAGGCCGAGGGCATGCGCCAGGCGCAGGTGCTCAAGGCCGAAGGCGAGAAGCAGGCGCAGATCCTGCAGGCCGAGGGCCGGCTGGAGGCCGCGCGCCGTGACGCCGAGGCCCGCGAGCGGCTGGCCGAGGCCGAGGCCAGCGCCACCCGCGCCGTCAGCGACGCCGTGTCCGACGGCAACGTGCAGGCGCTCAACTATTTCATCGCCGACAAGTACACCCAGGCGCTGGGCAAGTTCGCCAACTCGCCGAACCAGAAGATCCTGATGATGCCGCTGGAGGCGAGCGCGCTGATCGGATCGGTCGGCGGCATCGCGGAACTCGCGCGCGCCGCGTTTTGCCACCGACCCGGAGCCGCCGCGGCGCTCGCGCTCCGGCGTCCCGCCGGTGACGGCTCCCGTGCGCACCGACGGGGAGTGAGCCCGCCCGCGCGAAGATTTCGGCATGGCTCTGGGCGTGACGGTTTGGGCGTGACGGTCCGCGATGGCGGGGCAGACGGACGGGGAGGAGCGGGCGGTGGGCTTTTTTGCGGGTCTCGCACAGGATCTCGGCCCTTGGGCCTGGTGGGTGTTCGCCGCCGTGCTTGCCGGCGTAGAGATCCTCCTGCCCGGCACCTTCTTCATCTGGTTCGCGGCGGCGGCCGTGGTCGTCGGGGCGCTCGCCCTCGTCGTCGATCTCGGCTGGCAGGCCGAACTGCTGCTGTTCCTCCTGCTCGCCGTGGTGGCCGCGCTCGTCGGGCGGCGCTGGTACGGCACGCGCAGCCGCCCCTCGGACGAGGCTGCGCCGACGCTCAACGACCGCGCCGGCGGTCAGGTCGGCCGCACGGCGCTGCTGGAGGAACCGCTGGTCGACGGTATCGGCCGCATCCGTCTCGACGACACGGTCTGGCGGGTGGAAGGGCCGAACCTGCCGGCCGGAACGCGGGTCAGGATTGTCTCCGTGCGCGGCGGCCGGCTGCAGGTCGAGGCCGCCTGAGGCGTGCTGCAGTGCACCCGCGCCGTCTTCGCGATGGTCCGCGTTTCAAGGCGGATCACAGAAATCTGACAGGCAGTTGATTTACCTCACTGTTCCCCAAAAGGGGCCTAATCATCCGTCTGGCGATCCCCAGATCAGGGTCATGGAACGCGGGACCACGTGATCTCGCCGGGCTGGCCGGCCTCCCCGGAGCCTGAGCTTCCAAGACACAGGTTGGGAAAGGATCTCATCATGACCATCAAGTCGATTGCCCTCGCCACCGCCGTTCTCGCCGGGATCACCGGCGCCGCCGTGGCCGCTCCGTATCACCCGGGCTACAGCACCAGCGACATCGAGCTTCGCAATCGTGAAGCCCGCGCCGCCAATTCCCAGGTCGTCGGCACGCATGGGTCGTCCTATGCCGCTCCCGAGGCTGCCGTGACCGGCTCCTATCACCCGGGCTACAGCGACAGCGATCTTCGTCTGCGCGAGCGTGCCAGCTCGCATACGCAGCCCTGGAGCGCGGCTGCCGGCTACACCGACGCCGAGAAGGCGCAGGCCAGCTACTACAAGCCCGGCTACAACTGATCGGCACGACGTACGGTCGCACGGGCCGGCGTTGCCGGGCCCGCGCGGTTGGTTCGAGAGGGAGGCTCCCGCAAGGGGTCTCCCTTTTCGTTTGCGTGATCTTACCCCGCGTGACGTCAGGGTGCGGGGACGGGGAGGGCGGGGCGGGCGATGATCCCGAAGCGTCCGGCCGCGACGCCGCACCGGCCGGTGCCTCGCGGGCGACTTCGGGGACGGCCTCGGGCGGTGCCTGCGCGGGGGCGGCAGGCGGGGCGCTCGCAAGGGTCGGCAGCGCCATCGCATCGGCGCGGCCCGGTACCGGTTGCAGCGGCAGGCCGAGGGTGACGAGCCGATGCAGCGCGCTGCCCTCCCGCGGCGGCGGCTCGGCGTCGTCGGCGACGAGATCCTCGTCGGTGCCGGCGTCGGGATCGGTCAGCGAGATGACGAGGCCGTCGGCGGCGGTCGGCGGCGGAGCATTGCCCACGGTGCCCTTTTCCAGCCAGGTCCGGAGCGGCTGCTCGGCGTAGAACGCCAGCTTGCGCCGGCCGGATGTGGTGAAATGGATCCCGTCGGACAGCCGCAGCCGGCGGATCTGGCCGTCGAGATCCGGCCCGGAGGCGGCATAGTTGCCGACGTCGTCGCCGAAGGCCTTCCACACGTCCACATACTGCGTGTCCAGCCCGTCGAGGCTCTGCCGGATCAACTGGTCGATATAGGCCATGTCGGTGGACAGGCGCCCGCTCTCCATCGGCATCAGGCCGACCCACCACATCGGCACCTTGGCCTCCGCGGCGAGCCCGGCCAGCGCGACGATGCGCTCGCGATAGGCCGTCTCCCACGGCGGCGCGCGGAAGGGCAGGGCGCCGTCGGCGGCCGCAATCGGCTGACGGTCGTTGAGGCCGATCACGGCGATGATCGCCTCCGGCGGATCCTCGCGGCCGAGAATGCGGCCAGCGTCTCCGGCCAGTTCAGGTAGTCGTCGCGCACGAGGCCGGAGGCCCCGGAAATCTCGGTCTCGATCCTGAGATCCGGCGTGTCGGCGAAGGCGACATCGAGGCCGCGCGCAAGATGGCTTGCCAGCGAGTCCCCGATCACCGTCAGCACCTTCGCGTCCGGATTCTTGACGATCTCGGGGGCCGGCG
>NZ_MCRJ01000138.1 GCF_001720135.1 Methylobrevis pamukkalensis | reverse complement strand
CAGCCGTACTGGAGGTTGGCGATCATCACCATGCAGACGACGCCGATCGCGAGCTGCCCCCAGCGATATCCGTCGCCGACAAGGGCCGCCGCAGGCCCTGACTTAACCGATTGAGTCATCTCCTCACCCTTTTCACGCTCTTTGGACTTCATTGGTTGCAGCGCTGAAGGTTCGGATCTTGGTATATGTAATACCAACTATCAAGCTGATATTTTTATAAGCTTACTATATCTTTTTCTCCGTTTTTTTCCGTTTGGAATCAATCGGGAAGGGAAAGAACGGACCCCGAGCCGGCGAATTTCGAACCACTTCGTCGCCCCTTTGGCCGCGTCGGAGGGGCGGCATGGCCGGGCCAAGACGTGGCCCCGTCACCCGGGCGGCGGCGCAATCCGAGCACGTCTCGAAACACCGACTCCGTCGGCCCTCTGCCCATCGACCCTGTGATCGGCAAAAGTCCTTGGCTGAATCGACAAGGATCGCCCCGCTGCCGTCGCACCCGCCCTGGCTGGCATGCCAGATGAGACCGACGAGGGCCGGCCAGGCGAAAGGAGCCTGTGCATTTCCGCATGGCACGACCGCTCCCTCCCCCGCTGTCATGCCGCTGTGTCGGTCTCGATGGCGGATTCGGCCATGTGACAGGGGTGTGGCACATCAAGTAGTGTCAGCGGGCGCGGCCCTCCCTTGCTGCGGCGCACAAGCTTGCGTGGCCGGAAATCAAGAGCAATCGCACGGGGCCAACGCGGCATAGCGTCACTTCCGAGATTGACTTCTGGTATTTGGCATGCCAACCATTGGCATAACGAATGACAAGATAGATATCGGGGATCGGGAAACGATGCGGCGGGCCGCTCCTTCCAGCAAGGCGGAGGCAATACGCCGTCCGCGCAGCCGGCGCGTCGTCGTTCCAGCGGATGGCGAGACGAGCAAGCGCAGGATCTATCAGTCCCTGAAGCGGGCCATCGTCGAGATGGACATCTACGGGACCGAAGAGCCTGTCGAACTTGGCGAGCGGCGGATCTCCAAGGAATATGGTGTCAGCCGCACGCCGGTGCGCGAAGCGATCGCCATGCTCGAATATGAAGGCTTCGTCCGGACCATTCCCCGGCGAGGTGTCGTGGTCGTCCGCAAGACCCGCGACCAGATCATCGAGATCATCGAGGCCTGGGCGGCGCTCGAGGCGATCGCGGCGAGGCTGGTGGCCACCAAGTCGACCGACGAGGACGTCGCGGCCCTGCGCGAGATCTTCACGGGCTTCGAGGCGGACGGCCTCGTCTGCGAGGCGCTCGACGAATACTCGCAGGCCAACATCGCCTTCCATCAGGCGATCATCAGGCTCAGCGGTTCGCAGACGCTGGTCGACCTGACCGAGGACCTACTTCTGCACGTTCGTGCGATCCGCCGGATCGCCATCGGGCAGGCCGAGCGCAGGCAGCGCTCGATCGACGATCATTTCGGCATCATCGACGCCATCGAGCGGCGGGATGCGGACCGGGCGGAGCGGCT
Organism: Methylobrevis pamukkalensis; assembly: GCF_001720135.1. Classification (GTDB taxonomy): domain Bacteria; phylum Pseudomonadota; class Alphaproteobacteria; order Rhizobiales; family Pleomorphomonadaceae; genus Methylobrevis; species Methylobrevis pamukkalensis. The sequence continues at coordinate 7,532 of NZ_MCRJ01000138.1, read as the reverse complement.
CTCGCGCCAGCACACGCTCGGACTTGCGGCATTCGTGGAAACGCACGGCGACAGGATTTTCGGCTGAGCGTCGCGGACACCGCAGGAACCAGGAATCAGGAGGGAGGAAACGGCGGCGTCGACGTCTTCCGGCAGGGGCCGGCGGGATGGCGACGTAGGGAAGCGGAAAGGCCGGACAGGGGCGATCGCCTCGACCGGGCACTGCAACCAGGCGGCCGACCTCGTGATGTGAACAGCAGACCAGACTGTAAACCAACGATACTCCGGGAGAGAGCGCTATGTCCGCTATCGCACACAGCATCGATGTTCCCTCGGCTGAGACCGAGCAGGAACTCACCGATGGCTTCCACCTCATCATCGACGCGCTGAAGCTCAACGGTGTTGAAACGATTTATGGCGTTCCGGGCATTCCGATCACGGACTTCGGCCGCATGGCGCAGGAAGAAGGCATCCGTGTCATCTCCTTCCGTCACGAGCAGAACGCCGGCAACGCCGCCGCCATCGCCGGCTTCATGACCAAGAAGCCGGGCATCTGCCTCACGGTTTCGGCTCCGGGCTTCCTCAACGGCCTGACCGCGCTGGCCAATGCCACCACCAACTGCTTCCCGATGATCCTGATCTCGGGTTCGTCCGAGCGCGAGATCGTCGACCTGCAGCAGGGCGACTATGAAGAGATGGACCAGCTGGCCATCGCCAAGCCGCTCTGCAAGGCGGCCTTCCGCGTCCTCCACGCCGCCGACATCGGCATCGCCGTTGCCCGCGCCATCCGCGCCGCGGTTTCCGGCCGTCCGGGCGGTGTCTACCTCGACCTCCCGGCCAAGCTGTTCAGCCAGGTCATGGACGCCGAGGAAGGCCGCAAGTCGCTGGTCAAGGTGATCGACGCCGCCCCGGCCCAGATCCCGGCGCCGTCCGCCGTCGAGCGCGCGCTCGAGCTGCTCAAGGGCGCCAAGCGTCCCCTGATCATCCTCGGCAAGGGCGCCGCCTATGCCCAGGCCGACGACGAGGTCCGCGCGCTGGTCGAGACCAGCGGCATCCCCTACATCCCGATGAGCATGGCCAAGGGCCTGCTGCCCGACACCCATCCGCTGGCGGCCGGCGCGGCCCGTTCGCTCGTGCTCAAGGAAGCGGACGTCGTCCTGCTGATCGGCGCGCGCCTGAACTGGCTGCTCAGCCACGGCAAGGGCAAGACCTGGGGCGCCCCCGGCACCCAGAAGTTCATCCAGATCGACATCGAGCCCCGCGAGATGGACTCGAACGTCGAGATCGCCGCCCCGCTCGTCGGCGACATCGGCTCCTGCGTCTCGGCGCTGCTGGCCGGCATGGGCAACGGCTGGTCGATGCCGCCGTCGGACTGGACCGACAAGATCAATTCCCGCAAGGAAGCCAACATCGCCAAGATGGCGCAGCGCCTGCTGAAGAACTCCACGCCGATGGACTTCCATTCGGCGCTGGGCGCCCTCAAGCAGGTGATCAAGGAGCGTCCGGACGCGATCCTCGTCAACGAGGGCGCCAACACGCTCGACCTCGCCCGCGGCGTGATCGACATGTACCAGCCGCGCAAGCGTCTCGACGTCGGCACCTGGGGCGTGATGGGCATCGGCATGGGCTTTGCGGTCGCCGCGGCGATCGAGAGCGGCAAGCCGGTTCTCGCGGTCGAGGGTGACTCGGCCTTCGGCTTCTCGGGCATGGAAGTCGAGACGATCTGCCGCTACAACCTGCCGGTCTGCATCGTCATCTTCAACAACAACGGCATCTACCGCGGCACGGACATCGATCCGACCGGCCGCGATCCGGCCACGACCGTGTTCGTGCCGGGCGCCCGTTACGACAAGATGATGGAAGCCTTCGGCGGCGTCGGCGTCAACGTCACGACCCCGGACGAGCTGAAGCGCGCCGTCGACGAAGCGATGGACTCGGGCAAGCCGACGCTCATCAACGCCGAGATCGATCCGGCCGCCGGCAGCGAGAGCGGCAACATCGGCAGCCTCAACCCGCAGAGCGTGGTCAAGAAGAAGAAGTGATCTTCATCTGACCCCATGTGACGACAAGGATCCCGCCGCCGCGCGCGGCGGGATCGGAACCTGAAAGGCCGACGGCCCGCGATCCATCCGGGAGCGCCGCCGCCGGGACGGCCGGCCGGATCCGGAGAGCGGACCGCGGCGGCTGGAGCGGGCAAGGCAGGCCGGCGAGCGGCCCCTGTCCGTGGAGACCCCCGCGCCGGGGCGAGCGGCATCGGCGAGAGGCCATGCCCCACCGGATGCTGCGGAGTGCAGCCGAGGATGCCGCGAGCAACGCGGCGACACCCGGCATGAGACGATCATCAACGAGTGACATAGGGACGCGGGTCTCTGGTGCGTGGTATGCCACGCGTCGGCGTCTTGGTATAAGAACAAAAGCCCAAGTCCGCAGGAGGGGGATTCATGACAAAGGCGCTTGAGGGAGTTCGCATTCTCGATTTCACGCACGTCCAGTCCGGGCCGACGTGCACGCAGTTGCTGGCATGGTTCGGCGCCGACGTGATCAAGGTCGAGCGTCCCGGCGTCGGCGACATCACGCGCGGACAGCTGGTCGACGTGCCGGATGCGGACAGCCTCTATTTCACGATGCTGAACCACAACAAGCGCTCGATCACGATCGACACCAAGAACCCGCAGGCAAGAGCGTTCTTGAGGATCTGATCCGCGTCTGCGACGTGATGGTCGAGAATTTCGCGCCGGGCGCGCTCGACCGGATGGGCTTCACCTGGGAGCGCATCCAGGAGATCAATCCCAAGATCATCGTCGCCTCGATCAAGGGCTTCGGCCCCGGTCCCTACGAGGACTGCAAGGTCTACGAGAACGTCGCGCAGTGCACCGGCGGCTCGGCCTCCACCACCGGCTTCCGCGACGGCCTGCCGATGGTCACCGGCTCGCAGATCGGCGACAGCGGCACCGGCCTGCACCTCGCCCTCGGCATCGTCACCGCCCTCTACCAGCGCACCCACACCGGCCGCGGCCAGAAGGTCAGCGCCGCGATGCAGGATGCGGTGCTCAATCTCTGCCGCGTCAAGCTGCGCGACCAGCAGCGCCTCGCCCACGGCCCCTTGCGCGAGTACAGCCAGTTCGGCGAGGGCATTCCCTTCGGCGACAGCGTGCCGCGCGCGGGCAACGATTCCGGCGGCGGTCAGCCGGGGCGGATCGTCAAGTGCAAGGGCTGGGAGACCGACCCGAACGCCTACATGTATTTCATCACCCAGGCCCCGGTCTGGGAGAAGATCTGCGACGTGATCGGCGAACCGGAGTGGAAGACCCACCCGGACTACGCCAAGCCGGCCGCCCGCCTGCCGCGACTCAACGAGATCTTCGCGCGCATCGAACAGTGGACCATGACCATGGACAAGTTCGAGGCGATGAACATCCTCAACAAGTATGACATCCCCTGCGGCCCGATCCTGTCGATGAAGGAACTGGCCGAGGACCAGTCGCTGCGCGCGACCGGCACCGTGGTCGAGGTCGACCATCCGGTGCGCGGCCCGTATCTGACCGTCGGCAACCCGATCAAGCTCTCCGACAGCCCGACCGAGGTCACGCGCTCGCCGCTGCTCGGCGAGCACACGGAAGAGATCCTGCGCGAGGTGCTGAATTTCGACGACCAGAAGGTCGCCGACGTGATGGCCACCGGCGCGCTCGGCAGCCTGGCCCGGATCGCGGCCGAGTAATTCTCCCTCCCTGGCGGGAACAGACTGGCGGCGGCATTCGCAAGAATGTCGCCGCTTTTTTGTGGATCGACACGGTGTCTCGCAGTCGTCCGGGGCCGGCCGGCAGATTCCGGAGAGCGCTGTGTCATTGCAGTGCAACATGTCCGGCGCACAGATCTGGCGGCAAAGCGTCGCTTGCCTGCGGATGTATTGATGTCCGCTGCCGCGTGGCGCAAAATGATCCGGACACGATGCCGCGTCGGAGTTCGTTGACACCCCTTTCCACACTGGCATACTTGATTCCAGAGGATCCATCCGGGGCTGTCGATCGGACAGCCGGTGTTCCGGGCGCGGCGCGGGCGAACCGGGTGTCCGCCACCGGTGGCGGATGGACCTGTCGCCCGCAGACCCACATGTCCGGCGCACGCCGCCGAGGAGGAAGCATGAAGCTTCATGAATTCCAGTCGAAGCGGCTGCTCTCGCGCTTCGGCGTGCTGGTGCCGGCGGGCCGCGTCGCACTCACCCCGGACGAGGCGCGCTACATCGCCAACGATCTCGACGGCCGCGGCTATGCCGTGAAGGCGCAGATTCTCGCGGGTGGCCGTGGCCGCGCCGGCGGCGTTCGCCTGGTGCAGAACCCCGGTGACGTGGAGGCGGCCGCGCGCGACCTGATCGGTCGCCGGCTCGTCACCGAGCAGAGCGGTCCGGAAGGCCATCCGGTCAAGCGGGTGCTGGTCGAGACCGCGCTGCCGATCGCGAGCACCCTGCATCTCTCGCTCTTCGTCGATTCGTCTTCCGCCGAGCTGGTCGCCCTTGCGTCGGCCGGCGGCGACATGGACATCGAGGAGCGCTTCAAGCGCGGCGAGCTCAAGCTCGAGCGCGCGTCCCTCGGGGATGGCCGCACGGCGGCGCCCGACGAGGTCGCGAGCCTCGGCGCCCGTGTCGGCCTCGAGGGCGCCGTGCTCGACGCCTTCGTGGCGCTGGTCGAGAAGCTGCGCGTCGCCTTCATCGAATCGGATGCCAGCCTGATCGAGATCAACCCGCTGGTCATCACCGACGCCGGCACGCTGGTCGCCGCCGACGCCAAGGTCACCATCGACGACAACGCCCTGTTCCGCCAGCAGGACATCGCCGCCTTCCAGGACGAGGAGGACCTCGACGAGACCGAGGTCAGCGCCCAGCGCCGCCAGCTCAACTATGTCCGCCTCGACGGCGACATCGGCCTTGCGGTCAACGGTGCCGGCCTTGGCCTTGCGACCCTGGACATGGTCCGCGCCGCCGGCGGGCGGCCGGCCAATTTCATGGACATCCGCACCACGGCCAAGAGCCTCGACGTCGCCTACGGCTTCGGTCTGCTGCTGAAGAACCCGGCGGTGAAGGCGATCCTGATCAACGTCCACGGCGGCGGCATGCAGCCCTGCGACACCATCGCCGAGGGGCTCGGCATCGCCATGCGCCGCACCGGCCGTGCCTGCCCCACCATCGTCCGGCTCGCCGGCAAGAACGCCGACTTCGCCCGCAACCGCTTTGCCAATTTCGGCTGCAACGTCATCGAGTGTCCGGACATGTGGTCGGCGGCGGTTCGCGCCGTCGCGGCCGTCCGCTGAGGAATTCGACCATGGCCATTCTGCTCAATGAAGACACCCGCGTGCTCTGCCAGGGCATGACCGGCTGGGCCGGCAGCCACCACACCGCGGTGATGATCGAATACGGCACGCGGGTGGTCGCCGGCGTCACTCCCGGCAAGGGCGGCCGCTTCCACCTCGGCCTGCCGGTGTTCGACACCGTGACCGACGCGATGGCCGCCACCAAGGCCAACGCCAGCATGATCTTCGTGCCGCCGGACAATGCCGCGAAGGCGATGATCGAGGCGATCGAGGCAGAGATGCCGCTGATCGTGGCGATCACCGAGCGCGTGCCGGTGCTCGACATGCTGCGCGTGCGTGACGCCCTCAAGGGCTCCTCGACCATCCTCGTCGGCCCGAATTCCCAGGGCATCCTTGCCCCCGGCATCTGCAAGATGGGCGTGATGGCCACCGGCAGCGAGCGGCGCGGCGGCATCGGCGTGATCTCGCGCTCGGCCTCGCTCACCAGCGAGATCACCCAGCAGATCACGCTGGCGGGCCTTGGCCAGTCGACCACCGTCGGCGTCGGCGGCGACGCCGTCCACGGCCTCGGCATGCGCCAGTGTTTCGAGATGTTCCTCAAGGACCCGCAGACCGAGGGCATCGTCCTGATCGGCGAGATCGGCGGCTCGGAAGAGGAGGATCTCGCCGACTTCATTCGCGAGACCCGGCCGTCGATTCCGGTGGTCGCCCTCATCGTCGGCATCCACGCCCCGCGCGAGCGGCGGATGGGACACGCCGGGGCGCTCAACCTCAAGGGCCGCGGCGAGGCCGACGCCAAGATCAAGGCGCTCGCCGCCGCCGGCGTCGTCATCGCCTCCAGCCCGCATCTCGTCGGCGAGACGATCCGCGACTGCCTGGCCCGCAAGGCCGCCTGAGGCACCGGTTGTTTGCAGTCATGAAAAAGGGGCGGCCCTTGGGAGGCCGCCCCTTTTGCGTTTCGGCGTGCCGAGACTGAACTCAGGCGAGCACGGTGTTGCGCAGCGTGCCGATGCCCTCGATCAGCACCTCGACCACATTTTCCGGCTCCTTCATCGCGCCGACGCCGACCGAGGTACCGCAGGCGATCAGGTCGCCCGGCATCAGCGTCATGTCGGCCGAAATGCGCGCGACCAGGTCGGCCGCCGGGAAGATCATGTCCGTGACCGGATAGTTCTGCCGCTCCGAGCCGTTGAGGATGGTGCGGATGGTCAGGGTCGCCGGGTCGAGGCCCGTGGCGATCACCGGGCCGAAGGGGCAGAAGCTGTCGAAGCTCTTGGCCCGGGCCCACTGCGGGAAGTTCGGATCCTTGTTGAGGAGATCGCCCGCGGTGATGTCGTTGACGCAGGTGTAGCCGAAGATGCCGGCCTCGGCCTCTTCCACGCTGGCGTTGGTGAGCTTTTTGCCGATGACGATGCCGAGTTCGCCCTCGAAGACGAGGCGCCCGTCATAGGCCTTCGGCCGCGGCACGGTGGCGCCGGGGCTCGTGATGCTGGAGACCGCCTTCAGGAGATAGAGCGGATCCTCGGGCACGGAGACCCCGAGCTTGGTGCCGAGCGCGCGAAAGTTGTTCCACAGCGCGATCACCTTGGTCGGCTCGCAGGGCGGCAGCAGCGCCAGCCCCTCGGCCGGCACCAGCCGGTCCGTCGCCGTTGCGCCGGCGAACATGTCGCCCTCGTGGACGCGGACCTGGTCGCCCTCCACGACACCGAAGGCGGGCGTGCCGCCGTCATCGAACCTTACCCAGCGTGTCATCGTTTCTCTCCCTTGTTGGTCGTCCATCTCGTGACTGCGGCGGCGGGATTGTGGTCCCGCCGCCGCCTCGTCCGTCCTGACCTGTCGCCCTGCCCGATCCGGGCCGGCCGTCACCCCTCGCCTCAGTCGAGGTTCTTGACGATGTTCTCGACCATCTTCTTGGCGTCGGCGAAGAGCATCATGGTGTTGTCGCGGAAGAACAGCTCGTTCTCGACGCGGCGTAGCCCGATCCCATGCCGCGCTTGATGAACAGCACGGTCTTGGCCTTGTCGACGTCGAGGATCGGCATGCCGTAGATCGCCGAGGTCGGGTCGGTCTTGGCGGCCGGGTTGGTCACGTCGTTGGCGCCGATCACGAAGGCCACATCCGCCTGGGCGAACTCCGAGTTGATGTCTTCGAGCTCGAACACCTCGTCATAGGGCACGTTGGCTTCCGCCAGCAGCACGTTCATGTGCCCGGGCATGCGGCCCGCCACCGGATGGATGGCGTATTTCACT